>NZ_CANNEZ010000001.1:2066079-2391259 GCF_947503795.1 uncultured Jannaschia sp.
TGCCGTCGCTCTCGTCGGCCTCGACCACCATCCACTCGCCCTGCCCCATCCGTGCGTTCGAGCCGTAGGCGTGGATGATTCCGCCATTGATGACCGTCGGATCCAGTTTGCCTTGGTCCAGCAGCGCCGCGACCATGGTGGTGGTCGTCGTCTTCCCGTGGGTGCCCGCCACCGCGACGTTGGATTTCAGCCGCATCAACTCGGCCAGCATCTCGGCGCGGCGCACCACCGGCAGGCCGCGCGCGCGGGCGGCGTCGAGCTCGGGATTCCCCGGCTTGATGGCCGAGGAGATGACGACGACCTCGGCCGCCTCGAGGTTCTCGGCGCGCTGGCCTTCGAAGATGCGCGCGCCCTTCCCGGCCAGCCGGTCGGTGATCTTCGACGCCTTCAGGTCCGACCCCTGCACCGTGTAGCCATGGGACAGGAGCACTTCGGCGATGCCAGACATGCCGATACCGCCGATGCCGACGAAGTGGATCGGGCCCAGTTGGGTGGGCAGCTTGGTGGCGTTCGTGTTCATCGGCATCGCGTTCATATGTCGCTCACGTCTGTGACGAGATCGGCCAGCCGGGTCGCCGCGTCGGGCACCGCCACGGACATGGCCGCGCGCGCCATCTGGCGCGCGCCGTCGGGGTTGGTCAGGATCAGCTCGGCCTGTGCGGCAAGGCTTGTCGCGTCGAGTTTCCGCTCCGGCAGCAGGATCGCGGCCCCCACTTCGACGAGACCGCGCGCATTGGCAGTCTGATGGTCGCCGGCGGCGTGGGGATAGGGGATCAGGATCGCCGGCCGACCGATGATCGAGAGGTCCGCGATGGTCGAAGCGCCCGCGCGGGCGATCACCAGTTGCGCCTCGGCCATCAGGGTCGGCACGTCGTCGAAGAAGGGCCGGATCTCGGCATCCATGCCGGTTGCGGCATAGGCCGCGGCGACGCGGTCGTGATCCTCGGGGCGGGCCTGCTGGAAGACCCGAAGGTTGGCGCGGATGGCCTCGGGCAGCCGGGCGAGCGCGTCGGGCACGCAATCGGCCAACACGCGCGCGCCCTGGCTGCCGCCGATGGCGAGGACGGTCATCGGGTAGTCACCGGGCGGGATGTAGGGGCTGGCCGCGCGGGCGGCGACGGCGGCGCGGACCGGATTGCCGGTGTGCTGCCCCTCGACGCCTTCGGGCAGCTTGGTGGGCCAGGTCCCGCAGGCGAAGGCATCGACGCGGGTGGCGAAGATCTCGTTGACGCGGCCGGGCACGCCGTTCTGTTCGTGGATCAGGCGCGGCAGCTTCATCATCGTCGCCGCCGCCAGCGCCGGGATCGACGGGTAGCCGCCGAAGCCCGCGACCACGGCGGGGCGATCGCGCCGGAAGCCCGACAGCGCGCGCATGACACCCGAGGTCAGCTTGAACGGCACGCCGAGCTTGGCCCCGAGGCCGCCCCGCTGGGGCGTGGCCGAGGGCACGATCTCGATCTCGACCTCGTCCGGGAAGCTGCCCGCGTAGCGCGCGCCCCGATCGTCGGTCGAAAGCTTCACCCGCCAGCCGCGCGTCAGCATCTCCTCGGCGAGGGCCTGCGCCGGGAACATGTGGCCCCCGGTGCCTCCGGCGGCGATGACGACGAGGGGCGGCATGGGCTCAACGGTATCCGTTCGACAGCAGGTGATCCCCGATCTCGGCCTGGGGCCTCGACCGGGTGAAGCACAGGAGCATTCCCGTCAACAGGCCCATGGCGATGAGCGAAGAGCCGCCGTAGCTGACGAAGGGCAGCGTCATGCCCTTGGCCGGAAGGAGCCGCACGGCGACGCCCAAATTGATGAAGGCCTGGCTGGCGAGAAGGACGGTGAGGCCGGTCCCCGCAAGGCGAATGAACATGTCCCGCTCGACGCAGAGCCGCAGCAGGCAGCGCGCCGCGATGAACGCGAAAAGTGCCACCACGAAGAGCACCATGATGAGCCCGTATTCCTCGGCCGCCACGGCGATGATGAAATCGGTATGGGCGTCGGGCAGGATCCACTTCACGCGGCCCTCGTTGACGCCGGTGCCGAAGAAGCCGCCCTCGCGGATGGCGTCGATCGCGTAGCCCATCTGGGTACGGGGATCGACCTCGGGGTTGAGGAAGCCGTCGATGCGCCGCGCGAAGTGTTCGGAGTTGTGATACGCCATGACGCCCACCAAGCCGACCGCGCCCACGACGCCCGTCAAAAGGACAATCGGCGCACCCGCGACGAAGTAGATCGAGGACCACGCCACGATGGTCAGCATCGCCTGGCCGAAATCCGGTTGCAGCGCGAGGAAGGCGATCACCACCACGAGGATGCCGAAGCTGATGGATTTGCCCGGCGGGCCGTTCGGCTCGGACGCGGAGGCCATGAGCCACGCGGTCATGATGATGAAGACCGGCTTGAGGAACTCGGACGGCTGGAAAGACGCGAAGCCCATGGAATACCAGCGCGTCGCCCCCTTGCCGAAATCGGTGCCGAAGACCGGCAGAAGCATCAGGGCCGCGGCCGCCACGAAGAACCCGACCACGCCCAGCCGGCGCACGACCTGCGGCTGCATCATCGAGACGATCAGCATCACCACGAAGGCCAGCCCGCCGAAGATCGCCTGCTTGGTCACGTAGTAGAACGGCTGGAGCTCGTTGCGCTCGGCCAACGGCACCGAGGCCGCGAAGCCGAGAAGAAGCCCTGTCGCGAAGAGCAGGACCACCGCGCCCAGCACGCCCTTGTCCAGCGTCCGCCACCATCGGGATACAATGGCCTCGCCCGGAAGGGCGACGACCGCGCCATGCGCGATTTCCGTCATTGATACGCCTGTAATGTCTGTTTCTGCCCGCCCGGTTGTCCGGGTCTGGGCGTAGGTTAGCGAATCAGCGCGAATCAGGCCAGAGAATTCCGCCCCTGCGTGGAATGGTCCGCGATTAGGAGGTTGCGGCCTCGTGGTCGCGCACCGTCCGCGACGGCTCCCAGAGTTCGATCGGGTTGCCTTCGGGGTCATGGATGCGGGCGAAGCGGCCGACCTCGGAATCCCACTCGGGGTCCGTCCGGATCTCGATCCCGGCCGCCATCAGTTGCGCCGTCATCGCGTCGAGGTCGTGCACCCGGAAGTTCAGCATGACGGCCCGGTCGGTGGGGAAATAGGTGTCCGACGTGGCAAAGGTCGCGAAGACCGTCGTGCCGCCGGCGGGTGCCCACTGCCCCGGTGTTCCGGTAATTCCGAGATGGGTGTCGTACCATTCGGACAGGGCCGCCGGATCGCGCGCACGGATGAAGACGCCTCCAATTCCCTCGACCCGTTCCATGACGCGACCCTCCTTGGGCCGCATCCTAGCGCGCCGGGCGGCGCTCAGCCAAGAACGGCGGCGATCTTGGCCTTGGCGGTGTCGGGATCCTCGCCATAGGCGATCAGGTCCACGACCGCGCCGTCGGCGTTCAGCACGAAGACCGAGGCGTAGTGATCCATCGTGTAGTCGCCCTCGCCCAGCGGCCGCTTCTGGAAATAGACCTTCCAGGAGCGGGCCATGGCCCAGACGTCCTCAGGCGCCCCCGTGATGCCGGTGATGCGTTCCGATTGCGGGGTTAGGTAGTCGCCGAGGAATTCGGGCGTGTCCCGCTCGGGGTCGATGGTGACGAAATACGCACCCAGCGCGTCCGGCCCGACATCCAGATCGCCCAGCCAGGTTTCCATGTCGTAGACCGTCGTGGGGCAGATCTCGGGGCAATGGGTGAAGCCGAAGAAGAGAAGCGACGGGCGGCCTTGGAACGCGGCTTCGGTGATCGGGTCGCCGCGGTGATCGACCAGCTCGAACGGGGCGCCGAGTTCGGTCGCCGTGGCGAGCGTCACCGTCCGGCTGTCCAGCACCTGTCGCAGCGCGATGCCCGCGCCGAGCGCCATGACGGCGACCACAAGGCCCGCGACGACGATCAGGACGCGACGGCGCACGCGATCAGTTCCCGTGGCCGGAGGCGCCGTGGCCCATGCCGCCCGCCTCCTCGAAGATGGCGCGGATCTCGCCCAGCCCGGCCACGGGCATGTCGAGGGTGATCTCGCCCGCCTCGGCAAAGGTGAGCGTGACGGCGTGGCTGTCGCCCGCCACGAGCGGTCCACCGAGATCGAAGAGCATGAGGTGCAGCCCGCCGGGCATCAGCGTAACGGTCTCGCCCGCCGGCAGATCGATGCCGCCCTCGACCTCGATCATCGACATCACGCCGTCATTCATCTCCATCGCGTGCAACTCGACCCGCCCGGCGACCTCGGGCGCGATCGCGGCGGCGACGAGCGTGTCGCCGGCGGTGCCCGTATTGGTGATCCGGAGGAAGCCTCCGGCCACCGGGGCCGCGGGCGGCGTCGCACGCAGGACCGGCGTCGCGATCCTCAGATCGCCCAGCGTCGCCATCTCGGCCGCGGCGGGGGTGGCGAGGACGGCCAGGGCGGCGAGGATACGGATCATGCGTGGGCTCCAACGGTGTGCTGGCCCCCACATGGCACCGGATCGCGCCGGTTCCAAGTGAGGCACCGCGTCGCAACCTTCCAGTGCTGGAAGGTTGGTCAGTTCCCGTAGGCCACCGAGGGCAGCCACGTCGTCAGCGCGGGGAAGTAGAACACGATCGCAAGGCCCGTGAGCTGCAAGAGCACGAAGGGAATGACGCCCTTGTAGATATGCGCGAGCGTGACCCCCGGCGGGCAGACACCCTTGAGATAGAAGAGCGCGAATCCCACGGGTGGCGTCAGGAACGATGTCTGTAGCGTCACCGCCACGAGGATCGCGAACCACACGACGCTCGGGTCCTGCACCTGGTCGAAGCCGGGCACCGCCAGCTCGAGCCCAAGGATGATCGGCAGCATCAGCGGCATGATGATGATCGTGATCTCGATCCAGTCGAGCAGGAAGCCCAAAAGGAACACGATCAAGAGGATGAAGAGCACGATCATGTAGGGGCTCTCGAACGCGCCGAGGACGTGGTTCTGCACGATCTCGTCGCCGCCGTAGCGGCGCAGCACGAGTGCGAAGAAGTTCGCCGCAAGGAAGATGCCGACGATGTAACCCGCCGTGTTCAGCGTCGAGCGGCCGACGTCGCGCAGCACCGTGAAGCTGAGCTTGCCATTGATCGCGGCCAGCAAGGTCGCACCGAACGCGCCGAGGCCCGAGGCTTCGGTCGGCGTGGCGATGCCCGCGAAGATCGAGCCGAGGACGAGAAGGATCAGGAACATCGGCGGCACGACCGCCAAGAGCACTTCCTTGACGACGGGCCAGCCGACCTCCTCGGTCTTTTCGGGGGCAGGCATCGAGCTGGGCGAGATCAGGCCGAAGATCACGATGAACGCGATGTAGAGGCCACCGAGGATCAGGCCGGGGAACAGGGCGCCCATGAAGAGGTCGCCCAGCGAAATGGCGAGCTGGTCGGACATGATGACCAGCATGATCGAGGGCGGGATGAGGATGCCCAGCGTGCCCGCGCTGGCGATCGTGCCGGTGGCGATGGGCTTGGAGTAGTTCTGCTTCATCATCGCGGGCAGGGCCATGACGCCCAGAAGCGTAACCGAGGCGCCGATGACGCCCGTCGAGGCGGCGAGGATGATGCCGATCAGCAGCACCGTCAGCGAGAGCCCGCCGCGCAGCCCGCCGAAGAGCTTCTGCATGGCGTGCATCATCCGCTGGGCCACGCCCGACTGGTCCAGCATGAGACCCATGTAGATGAACATCGGCAGCGCCACGAGGACCGGGTTCTTGACGATGTTGCCGAAGAGGCGCCCCGAGAGGACCGAGAGCCGCTGATAGTCGATGCCGGTGCGGTCGAACTCGATCACGTCGCGGAAGCTGGAGCGGAACGGGTCGAGGAAGATCTCGGCGAAGAGCGCGAAGATCAGCGACACGCCGACCAGCGCGAAGGCCACGGGGATGCCGCGGAACAGAAGGAAGATGAAGGTCAGGAACATGACCAGGACGGCCAGTTCGTTCAGCGTCATGAACGGCGCGATCGCTTCGAGGAGGAACATGGGCTCAGGCGTCCTCGGACTTGTCGCGCAGCAGGTAGGCGGCGCCGATGATGATGACGGTGACGATCAGGGCCGAGGCGACGGTATATTTCATCTCCTCCGGGCCGATCGCGAAGGTGTCGAAGAACCAGTGGCGCGTGGCCTCCCGCGCGGTCGTGGCCTCGGTGGTGGCGAGGACGAGGCCCAGGGCGCTGTAGTAGATCACAAGGTTCACGGCGAAGGCGACGGCCGGGAAGGCCCAGAACAGTTTTCGCCACCAGAGCGGGCGCACGAGCTTGGCGAGGTTGCGCACGTAGGCGAACCAGGTCGCGGCGGCGATGAAGAGGAAGCTCACGTTCATGAAGACCTTGAGCAGGTAGAGGCGGTGCAGGCCGTTCGGGCTGTCGGAGCCCTCGCCCGCCTTCACCGAGCTGATGGCGTAGTCGAGCGTGGTGTCCCAGCACAGGATGATGAACGGCAAGAACAGCCATGCGAGGCCGAAGATGTCGATCTTGCGCTGCTTGGGCGCATCGTACCCGTCATAGAAGATGTCCACGCGGACGTGGCTGTTGGTGGTGACGGCGTAGCCGATTCCGATCAGGACCGCGGCGCCGTAGACCCACCATTGCGCGTCGTCGAGCCAGGCCTGGTTCATGCCCGCGCCGCGCAGCACGACCTGGGCGCAGATGGCGATCATCAGGACGGGAAAGAGCCACGCGAAGACGTTGGAGATGGCGATGATGATGCGGTCGCCCGCATTGTGTTCGGCGCGGCCGACCTCGCCGGGATCCGAGACCGCGACGATCGGCGTATCGACATCGGCCGAGACGGGCTCGGGCGGAATGGCGTGGCTCATGGGTGTCCCCTCCCGTGGTCCGCGCGGAGCGCGGGGTCGCCCCACCCTCGGGGCTGGTCGGTCGCGGGGCCGGGCGGCACTTGGCCACCCGGCCCCGTCGTCGTCGAGTGCGGTCGGCGCGGGATCACACCGCACCGACGCGACGGATCAGTTACGCGGACGCGGCAGGTAGATCGTGTCGCCCCAGGTCTTGTAGCCCGCGCGGAACTCCTGAAGGTCGTCCCAGACCTCCTTGAAGAACGCGTCCTCGGCGGCCAGTTCCTCGGCCACGTTGGTCCACTCGGTCTCGAACGCTTCCAGCAGTTCGGGCGACCAGATCTTGTTGGTGACGCCGTTCTGCGCCTCGTTGTCGATCATGGCCTGGAAGTTGGTGGCCTCACCCTCCGCGTAGTTGGTGGTGATGTTGGCCAGACAGGCGACCTCGATCTGGTTCTGGGCGCGCTCGTCGAGCTCCTCCCAGCGATCCTTGTTGATCAGCAGCTCGAACATCGTGGCGGGCTGGTGCCAGCCGGGGAAGTAGTTGAACTTCGCGATGTTGTAGAAGCCGAGGCGCGCATCCACGAGGGGCATCGAGAACTCGGTCGCGTCGATCGCGCCGCGCTCGAGCGCCGGGAAGATGTCACCGCCCGCCAGAAGCGAGGTCGAGACGCCCAGGCGCTGCATCACTTCGGCGCCGAGGCCGAAGAAGCGCATGTTCAGACCTTCGAGGTCGGCGACCGAGTTGATCTCGTTCTTGAACCAGCCGGAGGTCTCGGGGGCGATGATGCCGCAGGGCTGGACGTGAACGTTGTAGCCGTTCTCGTCATACATGCGCTGGAACAGCTCGTGGCCGTCGTCATAGAGCATCCACGCGGTGAATTCGCCCACCTCGGGGCCGAAGGGCACGGCGGCGAAGAGCGACGCGGCCGTGATCTTGCCCTGCCAGTAGCCGGACGTGGTGTAGGCGGCGTCGACCGAGCCGTTCGACACGGCGTCGAGCGCCTCCAGCGTCGGGACCAGCTCGCCCGGATCGAAATGCTCGAACTCGACCGATTCCGAGATGGAGTTGATCTTTTCGACGAAATCCGTCCCGGCGGTGCCGAGGATCGGAAGGTTCTTGCCGAAGGCGGAGGTCATCTCCAGCACTTCCTGCGCCTGGGCGCCGGTGGCGAAGATGGCCGCGGTGGACGCGAGCGCGATTGCCTTGAGTTTCATAGATGTGGTTCCTCCCTGTTGAACCGTGCGATGGATGACGTTGCATCCGGGGGATACGCTCCTCACCAGCGCATCCGGTCAGATTTCCTTACCGGAGATGCCAACTCGGTGTCACCCGAATTCGCCCGATCCGGATCAGGTTAGCGCCACCATACCCAGTTTCCCGTAGGCATGGGTCCGTTTTTTCAGCCATTCACGTCGAATTCCGGGATCGGCCGCGACGGGCCGTGCGACAGGCGCCAGACCTCGCCGCCTTCGTGCGGGAAGACGTCGCGCACGATCGGGTCATGTCCGGGCACGATCAGGTCCGGCCCCGAGGCCAGCCGTCCGAGCGTCGCGAACCCGTCCAGCATCTCGGTCAGGTCGGCCACGATGGGGAAGGGTTTCGCGGCGCGCATGTTCTCGTAGAAATGCGAGGCGTCCGAGGCGAGGCAGAGCCAGCCCGCCTCCGTCCGCACCCGCACCGCCTGAAGCCCCTTCGAATGGCCGCCGATGCGGTGGACCGTCACGCCCTCGGCCACCTCGGCCTCGCCGTCATGGAACACGACCTTTCCGGCATAGAGCCGCTTGACCGCCTCGCAGATGTGGTCGCCCGTGAACGGCATCCGGATCGTATCGTGGCACATGCAGGGCCCGGTGGCGAAGGCCATCTCGGCGGCCTGCATGTGAAGGCGTGCGTTCGGGAACAGGTGCAGCCCGCCCGCATGGTCGTAATGCAGGTGGGTCACGATGATGGTGTCGATGTCGTCGGGGGTCAGGTTGAATGGCGCCAGCGCCGCGCCCGGATCGGTCAGAATGGGCCGGTCGCGCCGTACGCCCTCGGCCGCGTCATATCCTGTGTCGACGAGGATCGTCTCGGACCCGCGCCGCAGCAGCCACATGAAGTAATCCATGCCATGGGGCGCAGCCGGATGGTCGTCGAAGATGAAGCTGTCGCCCCGCACCCGCGCGCCCCGCTCGGCGTAGCGGATCGCAAAGACCTCCCACGGCTCAGCCATGCAGCACCGACCAGGTCGCCACGTCCTTCGCCGCGATCATCGGATCGCAGGTCGCGGTGAAGGTCTTGTAATGCGGCGTCTCGCGGTGCGCGTCGAACCCTGCCGCGTCGTCGTAGAGCTCGTAGAGGAACACCTCGTCGGGGCGCGCCGGATCGGTGGCCACGTCGAAGCGGTTGCAGGCCGGCTCGCCCAGCGAGGCACGCGCGTTCTCCATCATCGCAGGCAGGAAGTCGGGCATCCGGCCGGGCTTGACGGTGATGGTGACGGCGACTGCGAACATGTCTGGTCCTTGCATTGGGCTCTGATTACGGTCCCGACAGTGCCGCCGGAGGAACCCCCATGTCCAAGACATTCGACATCGCCGTCTTTCACGGCGACGGCATCGGCCCGGAGATCATGGCCCCGACGCTCGACCTGCTGCGCGGCCTCGACCACGACTTCGAGTTCCATGATTGCCCGGCGGGGGCGGCGAGCTTTCTCGACTGCGGCAGCGACCTGCCCGAAGCGACGCTCGACACTGCGCGCCGGGCGGATGCGATCCTGCTCTCCGCTCTGGGCGACCCGGCGGTGCGCAAGCCCGACGGCACCGAACTCATACCGCAGGTGGATCTGAGGATCGCGCTCGATCTCTATGCGGGCGTACGGCCCGTGCGCATCGTGCCCGGCATGAAGACCCCTCTCGCCCTGCCCATGGGCAAATCCGTCGATTTCGTCCTCATCCGCGAAAGCACCGAGGGCCTCTTCCACACACAGGGGCGCGGGACGGTCACCGACGACATGGCCGAGGAAACGCTCCGCCTGACCCGCCGCACCACCGAGAAGGTCTGTCGTTTCGCGTTCGACCTGGCCGCAGAGCGCAAGGCCGCGGGGCATGCGGGTCGGGTGACCAGCGTGGACAAGGCGAACGTCTTCCGCGCCTTCGCCTTCTGGCGCGGCATCTTCGACGAGGTGGCGGGCGACTATCCCGACCTCACCGCCGACCACGCCTATGTCGACGCCATGGCGCTCTGGTTCGTGATCCGGCCCTGGGACTGGGACGTGATGGTGACCGAGAACATGTTCGGCGACATCCTCTCGGATCTGGGCGCGGGACTGATGGGCGGACTGGGGATGGCACCCTCGGCCGATATCGGCGACGACCACGCGGTGTTCCAGCCCTGTCACGGCACGGCCCCCGACATCGCCGGGCGCGGCCTCGCCAACCCGGTCGCGATGATCCTCTCGGCGGGGATGATGCTCGACTGGCTGGGACGAAAGCACGGGAACGACGCTTTGGTGCGCGACGCCGCCCGCATCGAGGCCTCTGTCGATGCCTGCCTCGCGGCGGGAGAGACGACCGGCGATCTCGGCGGCGCGCTGGACACGACCGGGGCGGCGGCGGCGGTGATGGCGCGGCTGTGACCTTCGCCGTAGGTCTGCTCGGGCTGGGCTATTTCGCGCAGTTCCACCGCGAAGCCTGGGGCCGTGTCCCCGGCGCACGCCTCGCCGCCACGGCAGATGCGCACGCCGCCACCGGCGCCGATCACGCCACGCTCGATGCAATGCTCGGCGCGGGCGGCATCGATATCGTCGACATCGCCACGCCGCCCCCGACCCATGCGGAGGCGATCCGCAGCGCCCTCGCGCATCGCCCACGGGCCATCATCTGCCAGAAGCCGTTCTGCACCTCGCTGGAGGAGGCGAGCGCGATGGCGGCCGAGGCCGAGGCCGCCGGCGTCCCCCTCATCGTGCACGAGAATTTCCGCTTCCAGCCGTGGTTCAGGGCGATGAAGGCCGCGCTGGAGGACGGCGCGGTGGGCCGCCCGCTCGGGCTGACGTTCCGGCTGCGCACCGGGGATGGACAGGGACCGGACGCCTATCTCGCGCGGCAGCCCTATTTTCAGACCATGCCGCGCCTTCTGATCCACGAGACGGGCATCCACTACCTCGACGTGTTCCGCTACCTGCTGGGCGAGCCGGACGGCATCTATGCCGACCTGCGCCGCCTCAACCCCGCGATCCGGGGCGAGGATGCCGGGCTCGTGGTGCTGGATTACGGCGGCGGTTGCCGCGCGGTGTTCGACGGCAACCGACTCGTCGATTTTGACACGGACGATCCGCGCCGGACCTTCGGCGAGGCGCTGCTCGAGGGCGAGGACGGCACGCTGGTGCTCTGCGGCGACGGGGCGGTAACCCTCCGTGCGTATGGCGCCCGCGAGACGACGCAGGTGCTTCCCGCAGAGGATCGGCCCGGCTTTGCGGGCGACAGCGTGCGGGCCTTTCAGGCGCATGTGGTTGCGGGGCTAGGGTCTGGCCGGTGGGAGACGACGGCGCGCGACTATCTCGCGACGATGCGGCTGGTCGAGTTGGCCTATGCCAGCGCCGGCAGCGGCACCCGCCTTCCGGTCGGCGGATAGACATGGGGGATGTTTCCCCTTCGTTCACGCTCCCTTAAATCCCCTCCGTTAAGTCTCGGGGCGTCGCGATGTCGTCGCCCGGTCGGGCCCGCCCCGCGACGGACGGTCGGGTGAAACCCGGCCCTCGGCGCGGGCCGCCTCGGCCCGCCCCCTGCCCCGAGGAACCCGGAGAGAGGCTGCACGATGTCCGATCTGGCCGCACAATTCCGCGCGATGCCGCAGCATGACTGGCTGACGATCGCATTGATCGCGCTGACCACCCTCGTCCTGCTGGCACCCGCTGCCCTGCCGGCGATCAAGGGCGACCGGAGCCGCGGCGCCGTCACATGCACGGTCCCGCCGCATGTGACGGCGCCGATCCGGTGCGGATTCTCTGCGGGTTAGACGCCGCAGGATGGCCGGTTCCCCTCATCAGGGAGCGACTGCCTCACAGTGGGTCGTAGCGTCGCCCGAATCTATCCCCGCGCGGCCTCGGCTGCGGCGCGGATGGCACGGATGTTCGCTCCGTATGGCCCCGGCTCGCGCACCGATCCGCCCTTGAACACCGCCGAACCCGCGACCAGCACATCCGCCCCCGCCTCGACGACGCCGGGCGCGGTCGTGGGATCGATGCCGCCGTCGATCTCGATATGGATCGGACGGTCGCCGATCATCTCTCGCAGGCGACGGATCTTGGCGATCTGGTTTTCGATGAAGCGCTGCCCGCCGAAGCCGGGGTTCACGGTCATCACGCAGACGAGGTCCACGTCGTCCAGAAGCGCCGCCGCCGCCTCGGCCGGCGTGCCCGGATTGAGCGCCAGCCCGGCCCGCGCGCCCGCCCCCCGGATCGCCTGAAGCGTGCGGTGAATATGCGGTCCCGCCTCCAGATGCGCGGTGATGATGTCCGCCCCGGCCTCCGCGAAGGCGTCGATATAGGGATCGACTGGCGCGATCATCAGGTGGACGTCCATGACGCCCTTGATATGCGGCCGGATCGCCGCGCAGGTCGCGGGTCCGAAGCTGATATTCGGAACGAAGTGCCCGTCCATCACGTCGACATGCACCCAGTCGGCACCCTGCGCCTCGACCGCCTCGCATTCCGCGCCGAAGGCGGCGAAATCCGCCGCGAGGATCGAGGGCGCGATCTTGATGGAACGGTCGAAGGTCATGTCGGCTCCTGTCGTTGTCTGCCTGCGGGCTAGCGCGCGGCGGGCGGCAGATAAACCCTCGCCTCGGTGATGACGGCGTCGAGCGGCATGTCCGTCGCCTCGCGCGGGATGGAATCGACCCGCTGCGCCTCGAAGGCGAGGCCGATGGCCTGCGCGTCCCGCAGCCCCGCGAGAGTCCGGTCGTAGAACCCGCCGCCATAGCCCAGCCGCCCGCAGCCCGCGTCGAACCCCACGAGGGGCGCGATCAGGATGTCGGGCACGCGCCAGCCGCCTTCGACCGGGACGGATACGCCGAACGCGCCGACCTCCAGCGGACAGCCGGGCCACCACTCGCGGAACCGCAGGGGCGCGCCCCGCGCGGTGACCACCGGCACGCAGATGCGGTTCGCGCGGCTCAGCACCGCCATCGTGCCGCGCGGATCGGCCTCGGACCCGATGGGCAGGTAGCCCGCGATCGTGCGGCCCCGGACGTCCATCATCCGCGCGAAGAGCCGGGTCGCCGCGGCCGCGCGGGCCTCGCGCCCCACGCCGTCGCGCGCGGCGATGCAGGCGGTTCGCAATTGCGCCTTTCGGGCCGGGGGGTTAGCGTCCGCTGTCATGCCATCCTTCGATCACCTGGCCATCTCGGCCGCCACGCTGTCCGAGGGGGCCGCCCTTGTCGAGGCGCAACTCGGGCACGTTATCGGTCCCGGCGGAAACCACACGCGGATGGGGACGCACAACCGTCTTTCGGGACTGGGCCCGGGCGAATATCTCGAAGTGATCGCCATCAACCCCGACGCCGAGGCCCCCGACGGGCCGCGCTGGTTCGACCTCGACCGAAGGGCGGGCGCGGCGCGGGTCGGCAACTGGATCGCGCGCTGCGAAGATCTCGACGCCGCCATCGCCGATTTTCCCGATGCCGGCCGGCCCATCCAGTTCGAGCGGGGCGAATATCGCTGGCGCATGGCCGTGCCCGAGGATGGCGTGCTGCCGTTCGATGGCTGCTTTCCGGCGCTGATCGAATGGCAATCCGGCCCGCCCGCCTTCGAGGATACGGGCCTTCGTCTCGAGGCGTTGATGTTGCGGCATCCCAAGGCGTCCGAGCTGCGCGAGATCCTTCATAGCCTCGTGCCCGATCCCCGCATCGTCGTAACCGAGGGCGACCGGTGGCTCTCGGCCCGGATCGAGACGCCCGACGGGACGCGCGTGCTGTCGTGACGACCGCGCCCGATGCCGCCGCGATCCTCGCCATGGCCGAGGCGACCCGCGCGGCATTCCCCGCGCCCTTCGCGGGATCCGCGGCGGAGGTGCGGCTGAGCGTCGAGGACTGGGCGTCGGACGCGCTGCTGGACGAGATGGACATCGACGACGCCTACGATCTGACGGGCATCTACGAGGGCGTCGCGCTGACGGAGCGGAGTGTTGACTGGCCCGAGCCGCCGTCTTCGGTGACGCTGTTCCGGCGGCCGATCCTTGACGAATGGGCGGCGCGGGGGGACGTGACGATCGAGGCGCTGGTCGCGCATGTCACCGTGCACGAGTTCGCGCATCATTTCGGGTGGTCCGACGACGATATCGCGACCATCGACAGGTGGTGGGAATGAGCGGTGTCTGACCCGGACATGAAAACGGGGCGCCGTTTCGGACGCCCCGTCAGTCGTTCGGTGTCGCCGGATCAGGCGGCGGCGGAGGGCCGCGCGGACAGGATCTCGTCCACGGCCTTGAGGGCGCCGTCCTCGTCCATGTCGTTCACGGCGGCCAGCTCGCGCGTCAGGCGGTCGAGCGCGGCCTCGTAGAGCTGGCGCTCGGAATAGGACTGCTCGCGCTGCTCGTCGTTGCGGTGCAGGTCGCGGACCACTTCGGCGATGGCGATGAGATCGCCGGAATTGATCTTGGCCTCGTATTCCTGCGCGCGGCGGGACCACATGGCGCGCTTGACGCGGGCCTTGCCCTTGAGCGTCGTCATCGCCTTGGTCACCACGTCGGGCGGCGAGAGCGAGCGCATGCCGACATCGGTCGCCTTGTTGGTCGGCACCCTCAGCATCATCTTGTCCTTGGCGAACGAGATCACGAAGAGCTCCAGCTCGAAGCCGGCGACCTCCTGCTTCTCGATCGACACGATCTGGCCGACGCCGTGCGCGGGATAGACGACGAAATCGTTGGGGCGGAATTCGGACTTCTTGGCCATGGGCATCCTTTCGGTTGTCTTCGGCATGTCCCGCGGCGTTCGGCCGGTCGCGCATCGCGACAAGAAGACCGGCCTCCGGGTCGCCCCGGGGGTCGATGCGTTCGTTCTGACATGTCGACCGGGTCGGCAGACGAACCCGAAGTTGGTGGTGGCGCGCGGTGCCGGAGAGGCTCCGCTATCCCCAGGATCATACCACAAAAATGGACGCCCCGAAAGTGTCACCGACACTGACCCAATCGGGCGCATTCGGGACGTAGCGTCAGCCGCCTTCGCCGGGCGCTTCGGAAAAGAGGTCCATCTTGCCCTCTTTGCCGTCCATCTCCTCGGCGTCGGGGAGCGGGTCCTTCTTGGTGATGATGACCGGCCAGGCCTCGGAGTACTTGCGGTTGAATTCGACCCATTTTTCCATCTCCGGCTCGGTGTCCGGGCGGATGGCGTCGGCGGGGCATTCCGGCTCGCAGACGCCGCAATCGATGCACTCGTCGGGATGGATGACCAGCATGTTCTCGCCTTCGTAGAAGCAATCCACGGGGCAGACCTCGACGCAATCGGTGTATTTGCAGGCGATGCAGGCGTCGGTGACGACATAGGTCATGCGGGTTGTCCTTTCCGGTCCGCAGGCGGTCTAGCGGCGGGGCCGAACGGGTTCAACCGATGATACACAATCGTGAGCGGCGTCAGTCCTCGGGGCCGGCGCGTTCGGCGTCGAGGCGGCGACGATCGCGCCCCGTGGGGCGAGGTCCGACGCGGGGCACGGGCGGCGGCGTATGGTCCAGATAGAGCGCCTGCGCTTCGGCGGCGGGGCCCCGCCGGGTGCCCAGCGCGGCGATCTCGACGACGCGGATGCGGTTGCCTTGCGGAAAGGTCAGCGAATCGCCCGGAGCGATACCGTGACTGGCCTTGGTGACGCGCTCGCCATTCACCCGGACGCGACCCTCTCCGACCGTGCGCGCGGCGAGGCTGCGGGTCTTGAAGAACCGCGCCTGCCAAAGCCACTTGTCGATCCGAAGCCGCGCCCCGGGCGCGTCGCTCACTTGTCCTTCAGGGCCGCCAGCGCGGCGAACGGGTTGTCGGGGTCGATCGCCTTCTCGCGCTTGGGCCGCGATTCGAAGGTCTTCGGCCCGGCATCGCGCGCCTTCGGCCCGCCACCCTGACGGGGGCCGCCCTTGCCCTTCGGCTTCCCCTTGCCACGCGGCCGCTCGCCCTGACCCTCGCGGCGCGGGCCGCGGGAATGGCGCGGCTTGGGCGCCCAGGTGAAGGTGTAGAACGTTTCGACCTCGGCGACGTCCGCGCCCGGCGCGGGATCTTCGGACGCGGCATCGGTGGCGTCCGATGCTTCGGCCGTCTCCGGCAAGGCGTCCCCAGCAGGCGGGGCATCCGCGGCGGTCGCCGGTTCCACCTCTTTCGCGACCATCGTCTCGGTCACCGTCTCATCGGCCGGCACCGGGCTTTCGCCGCCCATCGACGCGGGCGGCGCGGTGACCTCACCCTCGGGGGGCTGAGCCGCCTCGGGGACGGAATCGGTCGGCGTGGCGACGGTCGCGGGCTTGGCGGGCGACGCCTTCGCGCGCTCGCCCTTTTCGGCGGCGTATCCGAGCCCGCCCATCAGGTCGGCGAATTGCTCCAGCGTCATGCCCGTGATCGAGAGCATGTCGGCGGTCGCCTCGAACCCGCCCCGGCTGTCCATCGGACGGATCATGTCGGCCAGACGTTCCAGCATGTCGATGCGGATCGCGCGCTGCCCGGCCAGCCGGTAGCCGGCCATCGCGTAGTAGCCATCAGGTGCGTCCGCCGCGGCGGGCACGGTCACGAGGCCCGGCGGCGGCGCCTCAGGGAACTCCTGCAGGCCTTTCGACAGCGACCAGAGCACGAGGCGCAGGCGCGTCGGCGCGGGCTTCAGGAGAAGCTGCTGGAAGATGGTGAACTGACCGAAGCGCACGCCGTGCTTGCGAAGCTGGCCGCGCGCATCCTGGTCGAGCGCCTTGACGTCCTGTGCAACCTGCATGCGCGGCAGGATGCCGAAGCCTTCCATCATCTGGAAGGCAAAGCCCCGCGCGAGGCCGGTGACCGCCTCGTCGCGCGACATGGCCAGAAGCGGCTCGAACGCGGCGGCGATCTTGCGGTCGATGAAGTGCTGCAGGCGGCGCGTGACCTTCTGGATCACCTCCGGACCCGCCTCTTCGTCGACGAAGGCCTCGACGCCTGGCTTCAGCGCCTCGGGCCCGACGACGAGCTTGCCGACGGCTTGGTCGCCCCACATGAGGCCGCCCTGCTCGGTGAAGTCCATCTCGGTGTCGGGCGCGTTGTAGAACCGGTCGGCGCGCAGATGAAATTCGGGGCGCAGCGCCTGCGTCGCGGCCTGGCGCACGGTCTTCGCCTCGTCGGGCGTGGTCGTCCCGGTCTGGTGGAAGCGGAAGCCCTCGATCCGGCCGAGCGTCTCGCCCTCGACCGTCACCTGTCCCTTGTCGTCGATCTCGGCCAACAGGCCCTCCTTCATCTTCAGCCGCCGGAGCAGCACGCTGGTGCGCCTGTCGACGAACCGCTGGGTCAACGCCATGTGCAGGGCATCCGACAGGCGGTCTTCTACCTTGCGCGTCTCGCCGCGCCAATGGGCCTCGTCGTCGACCCAGTCCTTGCGCTGCGCGACATACGTCCAGGTGCGGATATAGGCCAGCCGTTTGGACAGGGCGTCGATATCGCCCTGGGTGCGGTCGATGCGCTTGATCTGGCGCGCGAACCAGTCCCCGGGGACGCGACCCTTGGTGCGCAGGAAGTCGAAGATCCGCGCCAGGAGGTTGGTATGCTCGCCATGGCTGATGCCCTGAAAGTCGGGGATACGGCACACATCCCAGAGAAGGCGGACGTCGCGCGCGTCGCGGATTTGGCCCGCGACACCTTCGAGCGCGTTGAGCGTCTTGAGCGATTGCAGGTCGTCCGCCTCGCGGCCCTTGGTCAGGAGCGTGTCGCCCGACGGCGCCTCGAGCGAGGCGATCAGCGCCTCGGGCGAACCGAATTCCAGCGCCGAGGACCGCCAAGCCAGCCGGTCGATAGATTTGAAGCGGTGTTCCTCGATGGCCTCGACCAGACCGGTCTCCAGCGGCGCGGCTTCGCCTGTCACGCCGAAGGTGCCCGGCTCGGTATAGCGTCCCGCCCGACCCGCGATCTGCGCCAGCTCGTGCGGCATCAGGGGCCGGATGCGCCGGCCGTCGAACTTGGAGGTGGCCGAGAAGGCGACATGCTTGATGTCGAGGTTGAGGCCCATGCCGATCGCGTCCGTCGCCACGAGGTAGTCGACATCGCCGTTCTGGTACATCTCGACCTGGGCGTTGCGCGTGCGGGGGCTGAGCGCGCCCATCACGACAGCCGCACCCCCCTTCTGGCGGCGCAGAAGCTCGGCGATGGCGTAGCAATTCTCGACCGAGAAGCCGACGATGGCGGTGCGGCCGGGCATCCGGCTGATCTTCTTCGAGCCTGTATAGGTCAGCTCGGAAAAGCGTTCGCGGCGCGCGAACTGGGCCTTGGGGATCAGATGCTGGATCGCGGGGCGCATCGTCTCGGAGCCCATGAACAGCGTCTCGTGCAGCCCCCGCATGTGCAGCAGGCGGTCGGTGAAGACATGCCCCCGCTCGGGGTCGGCGCAGAGCTGAATCTCGTCGACCGCGGCGAAATCTGTTCCGAGGCCCGTGGGCATCGCCTCGACCGTGCAGACCCAGTAGGCGGCGCGCGGCCCGACGATCCGCTCCTCGCCGGTGACGAGCGCGCAGACGGAAGGGCCGCGGATCGCGACGATGCGGTCATAGACCTCGCGCGCCAGCAGGCGCAGCGGCAGGCCGATGACCCCCGTCCGGTGCGCCAGCATCCGCTCGATGGCGTAATGCGTCTTGCCCGTGTTCGTCGGCCCGAGGACCGCCGTGACCCGTCCGCCATCCGTCATGAAGTCAGAGCGTCCGTCCGCCGGTCTGCTGCTCCAGCCGCTCGACTGCGGCGTTGACGTTCGCTTCGGCGGGATGGACCTCCTGCGCGGCGCGCAGCGCGTTGAGCGCACCCGCCTCGTCGCCAAGCTGTTCCAGCATGATCCCGAGCCCCGCCAGCGCCCCGAAATGACGGGGCTCGAGGATCAGCACCTGTTCGATATCCGAGATCGCGGGCCCGTAGCGCTCCATCATGAAGAAGGCGGTGGCCCGCTGGTTCCATCCTTCGGCGAAGTCAGGCGCATGGTCGGTCAGCGCGGTCAGATGCGCGATGGCGCGGGGGTAATCCTCGGCCGCCATCGCCCGGAGGCCCCGCTGCAGCAGAAGGTCGATCGTGGCGCTGCCCGAATGGGTCCAGCGCTCCTGGATTTCGCGGGCCAGCCGTGCGGCCTCGGCGGCATCATGCTCGGGCGTCAACGTCGAGAGCCGGTTCAGAAGCTGATCGACATCGCCGTCGAGTACCTGCGCCGCAACGGGCGCGGACGTGGCGTAACACGCGACGGCGACGCAGAGGGCCTTGAGCGTGACGCGCGCGTCCATCATCCTAGTTTCCGATCCACCCTTATCCGTCATCCAGAGGACATCATGAGCGACATCATCAACGAAGCCGTCACCCAGCTCTCGGCAAAGATCGGTACCTTCGACGGCTCCGTCAAGTTCGTGATCCCCGGCGAGGGGTCGATCATGGTCGATCAGGCCGGCGTGCGCGAGGGCGACGAAGACGCCGAATGCACCATGACCGCCGATGCGGAGACCTTCAAAGGCATCCTCGATGGCGACGTCAACGCGACCGCCGCCTTCATGTCGGGCAAGCTGTCGGTCGATGGCGACATGGGCACGGCGATGAAGCTCGGCGCGCAGCTCTAGCCCGGTGTCCGACGCCCCCTATTTCGCGGACGTGGCCATAGGGCCGCGTCCGTCGCGCTGCGTCTGGACCCGGACCTCGGACGACGTGACGCTGCGGGCGGCGACATGGGATACGGGGCCGCGCGGAACGGTGATGCTGTTCCAGGGGCGGACCGAATATATCGAAAAGTACTCCGATGCCGCGGCGCAGCTCGGGCAGCACGGCTTTGCCTGTGCGGCGATCGACTGGCGCGGCCAGGGCCTGTCGCCCCGCCCCGCCCGCGACCGGCGGCTGGGCCATGTCGGAGGGTTCGACGAGTACCAGCGGGACGTCGACGCCCTGCTGGAGGTTGCGCGCGATGCCGACCTGCCGCGTCCGTGGCACGTGCTGGGCCATTCGATGGGCGGCGCAATCGCGCTCCGGGCCTGCATGCGGCAATCGGTCTTCCGGCGCGCCGTGTTCTCGGCGCCGATGTGGGGCCTGACCCTGCGTCCGCACGAACGCGTGATGGGATGGGGTGTCTCGGGCCTGGCCTCGATGCTGGGCCTCGGCGAGCGCAACACGCCCGGATCGGGCAAGTCGGCCGATCCGGCGGGTCAGCCCTTCGAGGACAATCTCCTGACCACCGATCCCGAAATGTTCGCCTGGATGAAGCGGCAGATCGCGGAGCATCCCGACCTGGCGCTGGGCGGCCCGTCGCTGTCATGGCTCTGGGCGGCGCTGCGCGAGATGCACGCGATGGCGCGGATGGCGGCGCCCGATCTGCCCGCGCTGACGCTGCTGGGCACCGATGAGCGGATCGTGGATTCGGACGCGGTCCATGTTCGCATGAACGGCTGGGACGGGGGCACGCTCGAGATCGTCGAGGGCGCGCGCCACGAGGTTCTGATGGAAGGCGCGGACCGGCGGACGGCGCTCTACGATCGGATCGCCGCGCATCTGGCCGGCTGACGGGCGTCAACGAATCCTCAACACCCGGTTGGTATCGGAACAGGAGTCCCGAGGGTACGGCGGGGCGGTGAGATCGACGTCCCCGCGGGCGGCGGGCGATCCGGCGACTCTATCCATTCTTCGTACGAAGAATGGTGAAGATTGTTCGTACGAACAATCTCAGGAAGAACGTCCGAGCGCCGTAAATCTGGGAGATCTACGCAGGCATTCGACGTCGTGGATCAGGCGACTGACGTCGACTTCAAAAGTGATCAGACACAGGCGACGTCCGGCGGAGATCAGACACCCGATCACTGCGTGACCTTGGAAGCCATTGTCGGACGCCGATCGGCCACCGGCATCGGCGCGACCTTCGATAGGGGGACACATCGAACCCATCGGTCCGGCACCGCAGCGGACGAAGCGCGCCGCTCAGCATAGTCCGCGTGACCCGCCTGATGGGTCGCTAGCTGATCGACTGGAACAGATCCCAAACGTCAGATGAGGCCGCCTAGACCAACCGTCCCGCCTCCAACCGCAGCACGCGGTCCATCCGCGCGGCCAGCTCGAGATTATGCGTCGCGATCAGCGCGGCCATCCCAGTCTCGCGGACCAGCGCCATCAGCGCATCGAATACGGTATCCGACGTGCCGGGGTCGAGATTGCCGGTGGGCTCGTCGGCCAGCAGAAGCTCCGGCGCGTTGGCCAGCGCGCGGCAGAAGGCGACCCGCTGCTGCTCGCCTCCTGACATCTCGGCGGGGCGATGATCGGCGCGGTGACTCAGGCCCACCCGGCCCAGAAGATCGTCCGCTCGGGCCCGCGCGGCCGCCGGGGCAGCACCGTCGGCGAGCTGTGGCAGGACGACATTCTCGGCGGCCGTGAACTCCGGCAGGAGATGATGGAACTGGTAGATGAAGCCGATCCGCCGCCGCCGCGCGCGCGTCCGGGCCCGATCGCCCTGCCCCGTCAGGTCGTCGCCACCCAGCGTGACCCGGCCCGCATCGGGCGTGTCGAGCAACCCCGCGATATGCAGGAGCGTCGACTTGCCGGCACCCGAGGGCGCCACGAGCGCCGCGACCTCGCCCGACGCGATCGCCAGATCGACGCCGTTGAGCACCCGGATCTCGTTCGGACGGCCGAGGTGATATCCCTTGGCGATCCCCTCCAGCCGCAATGTCTCACTCATAGCGGAGCGCCTCGACCGGGTTCATCCGCGCCGCGCGCCGCGCCGGGAAGATGGTGACCACAAAGGACAGCGTCAGCGACAGGGCCACCGCCGTCAGCACGTCGCCCAATTCCAATCGCGCCGGCAGCGCCGAGATATAGCGCACCGACGGGTCCCAGACACCGCCCCCGGCCAGCGCGTTCACCGCGTTGAAGATCGGGTCGATATAGATCGCGAAAAGGCAGCCCAGCACCACGCCAATCACCGTTCCGAACACGCCGATGGACGCGCCGCAGATGAAGAAGACCCGCAGGATCGTCCCCTGGGTCAGGCCCATCGTCCGCAGGATGCCGATGTCGCGGCCCTTGTTCTTGACCAGCATCACGAGCCCCGACGTGATGTTGAGCGTCGCGATCAGCACGAGGATCGAAAGGATGACGAACATGATGTTGTCCTCCATCTGGAGGGCCCTCAGGAACGCGCCCGACGCGTTCTGCCACGTCCAGAGATAGGTCCCCTCACCCCCCGCCGCGATCAGGTCGGTGGCGAAGTCGTCCACCGTCTCGGGGTCGGCGACGGCGACCTGCACCGCGTCCGCCACGCCCGCCCGGTTGAAATAGATCTGGGCCTCGTCGAAGGGCATGTAGACACGGGTCGAGTCGATATCGAAGCGCCCGACCTGGAAGACGAAGGTCACCGGGTAGGCCTTGACGCGCGGGCTGGTCCCGAAGGCGGTCCGCACCCCGTCGGGCGAGATCAGGCGGATCGTGTCGCCTGCGCCCACGCCAAGGCTGCGCGCCACGCCCGAACCGATGGCGATCCCCTCGTCGAAGGCATCGATCGAGCCTTGGCTCTCCTCGGGGTCGGCGATGCGGGGGATCCGCCCGAGATCCTCGGCCCGGATGCCCACCACCTGCACGCCCGCGTTGCGGCCCGTTGCACTGGCCATCACCTGCCCCTCGATGACCGGAGCGGCGCGCAGCACGCCGGGGATCGCGGCCACACGCTCGGCCACGGCGTCGAACTCGGCAATGGTGCGCGTCGGCTGACCGTTGGGCAGGACCTCTCCGTAGTTGAGGACCTGGACATGGGGGTTGGCGCCGATGATCGTGTCGACGAATTCGAACCGGAAGCCCGACCGCACGGCGAGCGTGGCGATCAGCGCGAAGACGGCCAGCGCGATCCCGATCAGCGAGATCCACGTCATGACGCTGATCCCGCCCTCGGACCGGCGCGCGCGCAGGTAGCGCCAGGCGATCATCCACTCAAAACGTCTGAACATGGGGCCTCCGCGCCGGTTGGGGCCTAGGTGCGGGGGATGGACGGCGGGGTCAAGGTGGCGCCGCGCCATCGGCCTCCGCCGATCGGCACGGGTCACGACCCTCGGCGGAGGCCCGCATAGGTCATCCGGCGCAGGAGCCATTCGAATGGCCCTTGTGCGAACCGCATGCGCCAGACCGACAGCGCGACGATCAGAAGGACCGTCGTCAGAAGAGCGATCGCCACGGCCGCACCGCGCCCGACCGCGTTCCAGAGATCGGCGCCGTAGGCGGCGAACACGCTCGACAGGATGATCGACTGGCCGAGATAGATGCTGAGGCTGGACCCGCCGGCGGCGAGGGCCCGCGCCATGACCGGCCCCGGTTCGCGTGCGATGGCCGCGATGAGGCCGAGATAGCCAAGGGTCGCGACCGGCGCCGCCACGAAGGTGAGGGCCGCGCCAGGGATCGCGGCGCCCCATTGCCAGATGCCCGCACCGAGAAGGCTGAGGCCGAGGCCCGGTCCCAGACAGACCCGCCGCGCGCGACGCCAGAGCGGGTGGCCCGCCACGTCGATCATGCCGGATGTCACCGAGGCCAGCCCGAGGCAGAACCAGCCGAGCGCCGAAAGCCCCTGAACCACGAGAAAGAGCGGGAAGGTGAACGCGAATCCAATAGTGCGGAATATGACCGCATCGAGGATGCCGCCCTCCCCGAGTGCGGCGGCTTCGAAGAGGATGAACTCCGCCGGGGTGTCGGACGGCGCAAGAAGCAGCGGCAGCGCCACGACCGGCTGCACCACGAGGAGGACGGCCCCGACCCGGACGAGGCGGGAGACGGGCCAGTCGCGCATGAGATAGAGGATCGACCCGGTCACCGCATAGATCGCGAGGATGTCTCCGGGAAAGAAGAGGCAGCCGTGGAGCGCGCCCAAGAGCAGCAGACCGAGCATCCGGTTCCGGTAGATGCGACCGAAGGGCAGGTCACGGCGGGCCGCCGACCGCATCAGGAAGCCGAGCCCGACGCCGAACATGAACGAGAAGAGCCCGTAGGTCTTCAGTAGCGCCACGCCGTTGACCAGCCAGAGGACGATGGCATCGAGTGCCGTCTCGCCACTCTGGTCGGCGAAATCGGTCAGGACCGAAAAGGCGATATACTGGACGTTGACCACGACGATCCCGAAGAGCGCGATCAGCCGGAGATAGTCGGGCATCAGGGCGCGGTCGCGGATGGCCATGGCAAGGCTCCTCGTCCTCGGTCTACTCTAAGGGCCCGCAGATGTCGCCGGGCGCATATGGGAGGCGGATCGGTGCCCGCAAGCGGCTTCGGAAGCATGACGACCGCCCCGCAGGGGGCGACGCCCGCTTCCACAGCGCCCTGACGGATCAGGTCGGGCGATCCTCGGTCACGGGCGCGACCCGCCCCGCCGACGCGTCAGGGATGCGCCGCGTAGATCTCGCGCAGCTTCGCGATCGCCTCCTCCGGGGCCATCTCGACGCTTTCGCCGGTGCGCCGCGAGGTCAGCTCGACCTTGCCCGCGGCCAGGCCGCGCGGGCCGACGGTGATCCGCCAAGGCAGGCCGATCAGGTCCATCGTCGCGAACTTGCCGCCCGCCCGCTCCTTCGTGTCGTCGTAGAGCGGGTCCAGCCCCTCGGCCACGCATTGCGCGTAGATGCCGTCGCAGGCGCTGTCGGTGGCGCTGTCGTCCTGCTTGAGATTGACGATGCCGACGCGGAAGGGCGTGACGCCCTCCGGCCAGATGATGCCCTTGTCGTCATGGCTGGCCTCGATGATCGCGCCCAGAAGACGGCTGACCCCGATCCCGTGCGATCCCATATGCAGCGCGGTGGGCTTGCCGTCGGGGCCCTGCACCGTGGCGCCCAGGGCGTCGGAATACTTGGTGCCGAAATAGAAGATCTGCCCGACCTCGATGCCGCGCGCCGTGCGGCGGCGCTCCTCGGGGACCTCCTCGAAGAGCGCCGCGTCATGGGTCTCGTCGGTGCGGGCATAGCGCGAGGTGAACTCCTCCATCACGCCTGCGCATTCGGCGACGTCGTCATAGTCGATCTCGCGGTCGCCGAAGCTGAGCTCGGTGACCTCCGCGTCGTAGAACACCTCGCTCTCGCCCGTTTCGGCCAGCACCAGGAACTCGTGCGTGTCGTCTCCGCCCATCGCGCCGCTGTCGGCCCGCATCGGGATCGCCTGCAATCCCATCCGCTCGTAGGTGCGCAGGTAGCTGACGAGGTGGCGGTTGTAGGCGTGCAGCGCATCCTCGCGCGTCAGGTCAAAATTATAGCCGTCCTTCATCAGGAACTCGCGCCCGCGCATCACGCCGAAGCGGGGCCGCACTTCGTCGCGGAACTTCCACTGGATGTGGTAGAGCGTCAGCGGCAGCTGCTTGTAGGAGCCGACATTGGCGCGCACGATATCGGTGATCAGCTCCTCGTTAGTGGGGCCGTAGAGCATCTCGCGGTCGTGGCGGTCGGTGATCCGTAGCATCTCAGGGCCGAACGCGTCGTAGCGCCCGCTCTCGCGCCAGAGATCGGCCGATTGCAACGTCGGCATCAGCATCGGGATATGGCCCGCGCGCTGCTGCTCCTCGTGGACGATCTGCTCGATCCGGCGCAGCACGCGGTAGCCCAGCGGCAGCCACGAATAGATGCCCGCGCTCGATTGCTTGATCATGCCCGCCCGCAGCATCAAGCGGTGGCTGACGATCTGCGCCTCGGCGGGCGTCTCCTTGAGGACGGGCAGGAAGTAGCGGCTCAGGCGCATGGGTCGGGCTCCGGATCGGGTCGAAACCCGATAGCCCCCGACCCGGCGCGGGGCAACAGGGCCCGCGACGCGGGGCGGCAAATACTCGCGGGGGACCGGCGCACACCGTAGGGCGGCGGGCAAATTATTCCGGAATAATCTGCGCCCCCCGCGTCACCGGCGCACGACCTTCACGCGGGCCTCGGCGCCCAGGGACGCGGCGAGCGAGCGGAACCGCGCCTCGGCGACCTCGCCATAGAGCGCCTCGCCGTCGCCCTTGGGCAGCGCCAGTTCCAGCACGCCCTTCTTGGGATAGAGCTTCATCGCCCCCATCAGCGACGGATCCTGCGCCGAGAACATCGCGCCGAAGCGCATCGCCTTGCCGACCTGCTCGGCCTGCCAGGTGTCCTCCTCGGACAACAGGGGCGCCAGGTCCTCGAACGGCGTCCCCTCGCGCTTGTTGCGGTAGCGATGGAGAAGCGCCGCCCCGAGGAACACCCGCTCGGAATGGGTCAGTCCGCCGAGATTGGCGCGCGTGGCGTTGTCGAAGCAGATTTCCGCACGGTAGTCGGGATGCGCGCGCCAGGACACGTCATGCAGCAGGCAGCAGGCCCGGATCAGCCGGCGACGTCGGTCCGGCGCGCGGGTGAAGAGCGGCGAGACGAACTTGTAGAGCACCCGGCCGAAGCCCGGCAGGCGCGCGTCCTTGGCCTCGGCGAAACGACAGCTTTCGATCAGCGGGTCGCGGGCGCGCAGCACGTCGGGCATCTGTTCGTAGAGAAGCCCCTCGCGGATGCCGTAGGCCGAGATGGCGATGATCTTCGGGTGGAAGGTCTTGAGGACACGGCTCAGCACCTCGGTGGCCACCGGCACCAGCGACATCCGCGCGCCCGATGTGCCGGTGCGGCCGCGCAGATCCTCCAGATTGGCTTCGGCGATGTAGTCGAACGTCGCGCGCAGGTCCTTGGGCGTCATCGTGTATTCGTGAAGGACGTGCAGCGGATAGCCGCGCCGTTCCATGTCGATCCGCGCGATGGCGCGCCACGACCCGCCCACGAGGTAGAGCCGATCGTAGCGGTCGCGGCCGAGGGCCTCGGCCATCTCCCGAACACCCGCCTCGATCTCGCGCTTGCGGGCGGCGCGGCCCTTGGCGGCGGCGAGCTTCAGGGGCCCGAGCTTGCCCGAGACGACCGCCCCGACGGCCCCGCCCGACAGCTCGGCCAATTCCATCGACGAGCCGCCGATGTCGCACATCAGGCCCTCTGCCTCGGGCCAGCCCAGCAGCACGCCCTGCCCCGAGAGCCGGGCCTCCTCGGTGCCGTCGATCACCCAGAGTTTGAGGCCCGTCTCGGCGCGCACCTCGGCCTCGAAGGCGGGGCCGTCCTCGGCCTCGCGGACGGCGGCGGTGGCCACGACCGTCAGGGAATTGACCTCCATCCCGCGCGCGAGGATGGCGAAGCGCTTCAGCGCCACCATGGCGCGGGCGCGCCCCTCGGGGTTCAGCTTGCCCGTCTCGGAAAGGCCCGCGCCGAGGCCGCAGAGAATCTTCTCGTTGAAGAAATAGGCAGGCGAGCGCGCCGCCCCGTCGAAGACGACCAGCCGGACCGAGTTCGAGCCGACGTCGATCACACCGACCCGCCGCAGGCTGCGCGCTTCGGGGCCGTCGAAGAGCGGCGTCCCGAAGGGGCCGTAATCCGCGGGGTCGATCGGAGGCGTCGTCATCGGGCCCGCCCTCCCCCGGCGCAGCGTCACGGGGGAGGAGTGGCACGGGGTCGGGGATGGGTCAATCTAGGTGCCGCATCCCCGGCGCGCGAGGACGCGACGGCAGCGTCACGCGAGCCAGGCCTGGAACAGGAGCCCCGAGGCCAGCGAGCCCGTCAGCGCCAGCGCGATATAGAGGACGAAGACCGACCGCTTCGCCAGAGCCCAGACCGCGATGGCGGCGGGCAGCGAGGTCACGCCACCCGCCACGAGGAAGGCGAGCCCGGCGCCGGGTGCCATCCCCTGATCGACCAGCCCCGAAACCAGCGGCAGCGCCGCGTAGCCGTTGAGATAGGCGGGCACGCCGACCAGCGTGGCCGTCAGGATCGAGCTAATCCCGGTGCCGCCCACCGCCTGCGCGACCCATTCGGCAGGCACGAAGGCGATCATCAGGCTTTCGAGAATGAAGGCGAGGGTCAGCCATTTGAAGAGAAAGAGCGTCGTCTTGACGGCATCGCGCCGGAAGCGCGCGCGCCGTTCTGTATCGTGCCAGAAGGCCCAGACGGGGGGCTTGGGGTTGCGGACACTGGACGCGCCGCAGCCGCCATTGCCGACGCCATCCCGCAGCGGCGCGGCGAAAGCCCCCGCGCGGGTCAGTTGCAGCGTCACGAGCCCGCCGAAAAGGCCCAGACCGATGGCGGCCATGGTCTTGGCGACCGCGAACTCGAAGCCGAGAACGCCTGCCGTCAGAACGAACATCGATGGATCGATGACCGGCGAGGCGAGCCAGAACGCCATCACCGCCGACAGGGGCACCCCCATCGCGAGAAGTGCGGCGATGAGCGGGATCACTCCGCAAGAACAGAAAGGCGATAGCCCGCCGAATGCTGCCGCGAGGGCAATCATCAGGAGGGGCGAGCCGGTGAAGGCGCGCGCGATCAGGCCGTCCGCCCCGGTGGCGCCCGCATAAGCCGCGAGCGCGATCGACAAGAGAAGGTAGGGCGCCGTTTCGGTCAGGGCACGGGCGACGAAGGCGAGCGTGTCGCGGGCCTGTGCCGGATCGGCGATGGCGAGGCCGAGAAAGATCGCGGCCGACAACAGCCAGATCCTGTGATCCGCCCAGACCTGTCGGGCGAACGCGGCGGCGGGGCTCGGCGGACGGCGGGCGATATCGGTCATATCAACATATCCGGTTTCATGGTCATTTCAGGGCGAAGAAAACGTCTCTCGGACCTCATGCCGCGTCCTCCCGCACGAGGGACACGCCGTGGCAGCATTCCTCGGTCAAAAAGCCGAGTGCCGCCGTCATGCGGGCGTAATCCGCACGGTTGACGACCTCGCGGCCGCGCCGCTCCTGCTGCACGAGACCGGCCGCGACCAATGTCCGCAGGTGGTGCGCGAGCGTCGAGAGCGGCAGGTCCGTATGCGCGGCGATATCGCCCACGATCAGGCCGTCATGCCCGGCACGCACCAGCAGGCGAAATACGTCGAGCCGGGCGGCATGCCCGAGCGCGGCGAGTGCGGCGGCGGTGGCGGCGGTGCGGTCGTCATCGGTCATGCGGCATGATGTAACCACATTTCCGGTTTTGTAAAGACGCCGCCTCAGTCCGGCGAGTGCGTCAGCGCGGGCACGTCCTTGGCCCCCGCGCTCCCGCGACCCGACAGCGACGGGTTCTCCATGAAGAAGCGATGGCAATTGAACGGATTGTCGAGCGCCGAGAGGTCGGGCCGCGTCCACTCTCCCTCGGGGCCGAGGGTCCAGCTCTGCGCCACGTCGGCGAGGTTGGCGGCCATGATCTGGCCCACGATCTGCGCCTTCACGGTCGGGTTGGTGCATTCGACCAGCGTCTCGATCCGGCGGTTCAGGTTGCGGCCCATCCAGTCGGCCGAGCTGATATAGACGCGCGCTTTCTTGTGCGGCAGGCCGTGACCGTTCCCGAAGCACACGATGCGGCTGTGTTCGAGGAAGCGTCCGACGACCGACTTGACGCGGATCGTCTCTGAAAGCCCCTCGACACCCGGCCTCAGGCCGCAGATGCCGCGGATCACGAGGTCGATGCGCACCCCCGCCTGGCTGGCGTCGTAGAGCGCGTCGATCACGTCCGGCTCGATCAGCGCATTCATCTTCGCCCAGATCATCGCGGGCCGCCTGGCGCGCGCATGCTCGGCTTCCTCGGCGATGGACGCGATCAGCCGCTGCTTGATGCCCGAAGGCGAGATCGTCAGCGATTCCAGCCCCTCGGGCGGCGCATAGCCCGAGATGTAGTTGAAGACCTTCGTCGCATCCCGCGCCAGCGTGTCGCTGACGGTGAAGAGCGACAGGTCGGTATAGATGCGCGCCGTGATCGGGTGGTAGTTGCCGGTCCCGAAATGCGAATAGGTCACCAACCGGTCGCCCTCGCGGCGGACGACGGTGCTGATCTTGGCGTGGGTCTTGTAGTTGGTGAAGCCGTAGACGACATGCGCGCCCGCCCGCTCCAGCCGCCGCGACTGGCGGATATTGGCGGCCTCGTCGAAGCGCGCCTTCAACTCGACCAGCGCGGTCACCTGCTTGCCGTTCTCGGCCGCCTCGCAGAGCGCCGCGACGATCGGGCTGTCGCGCGACGTCCGGTAGAGCGTCTGCTTGATCGCCACCACATCCGGGTCGGTCGCCGCCTGCGCGAGGAAGCGGATGACCATGTCGAAGGTCTCGTAGGGATGGTGCAGCAGCATGTCCTTCTGGCGGATCGCGGCAAACATGTCGCCGTCATGGTCCTGCACGCGTTCGGGGACGCGCGGCGTGAAGCTGGACCAGAGGAGGTCCTTGCGGTCGTCGACCACCAGCTCCTTCAGGGCCGCGAGCCCGATTAAGCCATCGACCTCGATGACCTCGTTCTCCTCGACGCCGGTTTCCTCGATGATGGTCCGGCGCAGGCCTGTCGGCGCGTTTGCCGTGATCTTCATGCGAACGACCTCGCCCCGTCGGCGGCGCTTGAGCGCCGTCTCGAACTCGCGCACGAGGTCCTCGGCCTCCTCCTCCACCTCCAGATCGCTGTCGCGCAGCACGCGGAACGCGCAATGCCCCTTGATCGCGTAGCCCGGAAAGATCTGTTCGATCCGCATCAGGAGGAGATCCTCGAGCGGCAGGAACCGGATATGCGGCGGCGTGTCGTCCCCGGTCGGCGCGTCCTCGAGCCGCAGGAACCTGTCGATCTGCGCGGGCACCGGCAAGAGCGCGCGCAACGTGCGGCCGTCGGCTTTCCGTTGCAGCTCGACGGCCAGCGCAAAGCCCTCGTTGGGGATGAAGGGGAACGGGTGCGCGGGGTCGATCGCCAGCGGCGAGAGGACGGGAAAGACCTCGCGCATGAAGCGGTCGGCAAGCGTTTCGCGTTCCTCCCCGGACAGACCCTCGGGCGTCAGAAGGCAGATGCCGGCCTCTTCCATCTCGTCGCGCAGGGTCTTCCAGGTGGTCTGCTGTCTCTCCAGCAGGCGCAGCGCCTCGGCGTCGATCAGAACCAGCTGTTCGGCGGGGCTGCGCCCGTCGGCGGCGGGGGTGCGGTTCCCGGCGCGCGCCAACTCCCGCAGGCCGGCCACGCGCACGGTGTAGAATTCGTCGAGATTGGCCGCCGAGATCGACAGGAAGCGCAGCCGTTCCATCAAGGGCACGCGGGGGTTGTCGGCCTCTTCCAGCACGCGCCAGTTGAACGACAGCCATGACAGCTCGCGGTTGAAGAACCGGCGCGGCCCCTCGCGGCGGGCCGTGTCCAGCGCCCTGGGCGCAGGAAGATCCGCGTTCAGGAAGTCGGCATCGGGGGCGTGGACGCTCTGGCTGTCGGGCATGGGGCTGCGGCTACCCTTCGGGTATGACGGAAGAATGACGGGGTGTGGCCCGAGGATAGGCCAGACGCCCGCCGCGCGCCAGTTCACCCGTCGAGAAGGCTCCGGGCGAGCGCGAGATTGGGCGCCACGCCCTGCGCCAGCGACTCCCGGTCCAGCCGATCGACCATCGTCGCGGCGGCGGCGAAGCTGCGTTCCATCCGAGGCAGGAGATAGCCGATCAGCGCCGGCTTCACCTGAAGCTGGCGGTCCGCGAAGAGCTTGATGAGCACGACCGACAGAAGGACGTCGTCCGGGTCTTCGATGATCGCGGGCGTGATCGCGCCCAGCCGCGACGCCAGGTCCGGCAGCGCGACATCCCAGCGGGCGGGCGACATCCGGCCCGTCAGGACGAGACCCGCACCGCTGCGCGCGGCGGCATTCAGAAGGTGGAAGAGCGCGGCCTCGTCCACGCCCCGGTCCGCATCCTCGACCACAAGTGGCCCCTCGGCCAGATCGGGCGCCATTTCGGGCGTGAGGCTGGCGGCCGGCATGATCCGTGCGCCCGCCGTCTCGGCCCAGATCGCGGCCAGGTGGGACTTGCCGCAGCCCTCTGGCCCGATCAGCGCCAGTCGCGCTTCGGGCCAGTCAGGCCAGGTCTCGATCAGGGCATGGGCGGTCGCGTTGGACGGGGCCACCATGAAGTCGTCGCGCCCCCGCGCCTCGAGGCGCGGTAGCGGGAAGGCCAGCTGGTCGACGGTCACTCGCCCGGCTCGACCGGGTCGGCGGGTCGGTCAGACCCGCGATAGAGGAGGCTCTCGCGATAGCGCGCCAGAACGAAGCGCGCGATGACGCCCAGCGCCGCCGCCACCGGAACGGCGACCAGCATTCCGACAAAGCCGTAGATGCTCCCGAAGGCCGAGAGTGCCAGGAGGAGCCAGACCGGATGCAACCCGACGGACGAGCCGACGAGCTTGGGCGTCAGGATGTTCCCTTCGAGAAACTGGCCCGCCGCGAAGATCGCCGCGACAAGACTGATCGACAGCCAGTCGCCCCAGAACTGGAAGAGGGCCAGGCCGATGGCGAGCGCCCCGCCGACCAGCGCGCCCACATAGGGGATGAAGGTGATCAGCCCCGCGACCGCCCCCACCACGAGGCCGAACTGCAACCCCACGGCCATCAGCGCGACCGAGTAGAACGTGCCGAGGATCAGGCAGACGGTCCCCTGCCCGCGCACGAAGCTGGCCAGCGTGCGGTCGATCTCGCGCGCGACCTCGCGGACGGTGCCGACATGATCCCGAGGCAGAAGCTCGTCGATCCGCGCGACCATGTTGTCCCAGTCCAGCAGCAGGTAGAACGCCACCACCGGCACGACGACGATGAAGACGAGCGCGTTGACCACGCCGAACAGTCCCGCGACCACCTGCTGTGCCAACTGTCCGCCGCGCGCGCGGATCGTCTCGCCCAGGTCGGTCAGACCCCGGCGGATCAGCCCGTCCTGTTCCATGAGGTCCGGGAAGCGCAGCGTGAGCCAGTCGCGCAAGGCTTCGAAATAGGTCGGGGCCGCCTGCACCAGCGCGCTGCCCTCGCGGATGATCATCGGGATGACGAAGCCGACGGCGAGGACGAGCACAAAGAGCCCGACCAGCACGATCACGGTCGTCGCCGCCCAGCGCGGCAGGCCGATCCGCTCCAGCCGGTCGGCCAACGGGTCGAGGATATAGGCGATGGCGCCGCCGACGATGAACGGCAGCAGAATAGGCCCCAAATACCACAGGATGACGAGGAAGACCGCCGTGGCGAGCCCCCAGTAGAGCGCCTGTTGCCGGACCGGCAGTGCCATGGATCGTCCTTTCGATTGGGCGATAGATGCCCATCGGGGACGTGGGACGCAAGATGGTGCGGGGCGGGGTGGACGGCGCAAGGGCTGGCCGGATGGACCCGGCCGAAGCCTCGCGCGCGGGAAGAGATTGTTCGTACGAACAATCTATCCGTTTCTTCGTACGAAGAAACGCGATGCCGGACCTCGAGCGCCGCCGGCGCGCATCCGGCGAACGTCTCTTCTGGCCTGCGCGCGGCCCACGCTCCGTTCTGGACGGAAAAGGATTAAGGACGCGTCAACGGGCCAAAGCGATCGTCAGACCAGGCGCGCCTTTACCATCGGGCCAACAGCGGCAAAGTCGATCTGCCCTTGGTGGCGATCTTTCAGGATGCCCATGACGCGACCCATGTCCCGCAGCGACGCTGCACCCGTCTCGGTGATCGCCGCGTCCAGCGCCGCCTCGACCTCGCTGTCGGAGAGCTTCCGGGGCAGGAACTCCTCGACGATCGCGATCTCGCTGCGCTCCTGCTCGGCCAACTCCAGCCGCCCGGCTTCCTCGTAGGCGCGCGCCGATTCCTGTCGCTGCTTGACCATCTTGGCGAGGATCGCCAGCGCCTCCGCGTCGCCCACGGTGCGCCCTTCGGCCCGGAGCGCGATGTCCTGGTCCTTCAGCGCCGCGTTGATCAGCCGCAAGGTTCCGACCCGGCGCGAATCCTTGTCGCGCATCGCCGCCTTCAGCCCGGAGGCCAGCCTGTCCCGCAATTCCATTCCGTGCCACTCCGCACCGGTTTCGACGAAGGGGCGAACTTAGGGAATGACGGCGCGCGGGGCAACGCGCCGCGACCTCGCGTCACGCCGGGTCCGTGGCGCATCGGCCACGGCGCCTCCGCGCCTTGACCCGGCCCGGCGCCGGGCCTATGCCCCCGGACGTTTGCCCGACTGCCGTCCTGCCCTCCGGAGCGTCCCATGTCCCAGCACCCCACCGCCTGCCTCGCCCTCGCCGACGGAACGGTCTTCCGGGGCCGCGGCTTCGGTGCCACCGGACAGGCCACCGCCGAGCTCTGCTTCAACACCGCCATGACCGGCTACCAGGAAATCATGACCGACCCGTCCTATGCGGGCCAGATCGTGACCTTTACCTTCCCGCATATCGGCAATACCGGCATCACCCCCGAGGATGATGAGACCGCGGACCCCGTCGCGTCGGGCATGGTCGTCAAATGGGATCCGACCGAGCCGTCGAACTGGCGCAGCACGCGCGATCTCGAGGATTGGTTGGCCGCGCGCGGCCGGATCGGGATCGGCGGGATCGACACGCGCCGGCTGACGCGTGCGATCCGCCAGCAGGGCGCGCCGCATGTGGCGCTGGCCCACGATCCAGACGGCGCGTTCGACATCGAGGCGCTGGTCGCCGCCGCCCGCGCCTTCCGCGGCCTCGAGGGCATGGATCTCGCACGCGAGGTCACGACAGCGCAATCCTACCGCTGGTCCGAGACGAAATGGGCCTGGCCCGACGGATACGGCACGCAAGAGGCACCGAAATACAAGGTCGTCGCGATCGATTATGGCGCCAAGCGCAACATCCTGCGCTCGCTCGCCCATGTCGGCTGCGACGTCACGGTCCTGCCCGCGACGGCCACCGCAGAGGAGATCAAGGCCCTGAACCCCGACGGTCTGTTCCTGTCGAACGGGCCGGGCGATCCGGCGGCGACCGGCGAATACGCCGTCCCCGCCATTCGCGAGATGGTCGAAAGCGGGATCCCCGTCTTCGGCATCTGCCTCGGGCACCAGATGCTGGCGATGGCGCTGGGCGCGAAGACGGTCAAGATGAACCACGGCCATCACGGCGCGAACCATCCCGTCCAGCGGCGCGACGACGGCAAGGTCGAGATCACCTCGATGAATCACGGATTCACCGTCGATGCGCAGACGCTGCCCGACGGCGTGGAGGAGACGCATGTCTCCCTCTTCGACGGCTCGAATTGCGGCATCCGCCTCTCGGGAAAGCCCGTCTTCTCGGTCCAGTACCACCCCGAGGCGTCGCCGGGGCCCCATGACAGCGCCTATCTCTTCGACGATTTCGCAACGGCCATGGCCGCCCGCGCGGGCTGAGCCCGCAGAGTTAACCCTTCGTTAAGCCATAGGCGGCGACGGTCTCCGGACGTTCAGTTCCGAGACCGCCATGTCATCGTCGCTACAGCCCTCTGATTTCCCTGACCTGCCAGAGGCTTACGAGCGGCCGGCGGTCGAGAGAGCCGTGCTGCCCTTCCCCGAATCGGCCGCCCCGCCCGAAGCCGCACCGCTCGATCCGATCTCCCCGCCCGGACCGGCCTTTCGCCATGTCGATCCGGTCCGGCGACCGCGTCTCGGCGAAGTTCTGCTCGACATGGGCGTCATCGGTCAGCCGGACCTGACCCATGCGCTGATGCTGCAGAGACGATTCGAGGCGCGGCTCGGCGATGTCCTCTTGCGGCGCGGCCTCGTCTCCAGCGAGAACCTCGCCCGCGCCATGGCCCGGCAGCGTGGCCTCGGGCGGGCGGATGCGGCGCCGCGCGGCTGCCCGCGCAGCGACGAGATGGCGCGCCGCCTGCCGCACGAGATCGCGATCGCATTCCTCGCCCTGCCCTGGGACCGGATCGGCGGCCTGACGCGGATCGCCACCGCACGGCCCGAACGTCTCGACGAGCTCCGCGATGCCGTCGCCCCCTACTTCGATGCCTGCGTCTTCGTCGTCGCCACCGATGCCGAGATCGAGGCCCGGCTGGCGATCGTCCACGGCGACGCGCTGGCGCGGGCCGCGGAATGTCGGGTCCCTGCCCACCAGAGCTGCCGTCACTGGAAGACACGCTCGGCGCCTGCGCTGTTCGCCATCGTCACGATGCTGGCGATCCTCGCGATCTCCGAATGGCCCGCGACGGCGCTGCGGCTGGCCATTGTTGCGGCGGTCGGCGTCAGCATCGCCAGCCTCGCGCTCCGGTTCGCGGCCCTCATCGCGGTGCGCCTGCCCGCGCGGCGCGGCTTCGCCTCGGTCCGGCCGCCGCGCGTCGCGATGCGCAAGCTGCCCTGCGTCACCATCCTCGTGCCGCTCCACCGCGAGCCCGACATCGCGCGCCCCCTGACCGAACGGCTCTCCCGGCTCGACTACCCGCGGGAGCTTCTGGACATCTGCCTCGTGGTCGAGGCCGGCGACACCTGCACGCTCGAGGCGTTGGACGGCGCGACCCTGCCGCCCTGGATGCGCGTGATCCCGGTCCCCGACGGCCATCCGCGCACCAAGCCCCGCGCGATGAACTACGCCCTGAACTTCGCGCGCGGCGAGATCGTCGGGATCTACGACGCCGAGGACGCGCCCGCCCCCGACCAGATCCGCACCATCGTCGAGCGCTTCGAGGCTGCGCCCGCGACCACCGCCTGCCTTCAGGGCCAGCTCGACTTCTACAACCCGACCCGCAACTGGATGGCGCGATGCTTCACCATCGAATACGCGAACTGGTTTCGCCTCATGCTGCCGGGAATCGCGCGGATGGGCCTGGTCGTCCCGCTCGGGGGAACGACGCTATTCTTTCGCCGCGACGTTCTGGAAGCGGTCGGCGGCTGGGATGCCCATAATGTGACCGAAGACGCCGATCTGGGCGTCCGTCTCGCACGCGGGGGCTGGCGCACCGAGATCGTGCCGACCACCACGCTGGAAGAGGCGAATGCCTCGCCGATGGCGTGGGTCCGGCAGCGGTCGCGCTGGATCAAGGGCTACATGATGACCTGGGCTGTCCACAGTCGCGACCCCGTCCGGCTGTGGCGCGATCTCGGGCCGAAGCGCTTCTTCGGCTTCCACCTCCTGTTTCTCACCTCGGTCCTCAGCGCGGCCCTTCTGCCGGTGCTCTGGTCGCTCGCGGTGCTGATCTTCGGGATCGGCCACCCGATCGAGGCATGGCTGCCGCCGGGCGGCGCATTCCTTCTGGGCGCCGTGATGGCGGGCCTGTCGCTGGTGTCGATACTCCTGACCTTCGCGGGGTGCGCGGCAGCGCATCATCGCCATCTCCGGCCGTGGATTCCGACCCTCATGGTCTATTTCCCGCTGGCGACGCTGGCTCTCCTGAAGGCGGCGGCCGAGGTCGCGTCGAAGCCGTTCCACTGGGACAAGACCGAACACGGAACCTTCGGCGGCGTCGAGGGCGACGGCGATATCGAGACCCTTCAGGCCGCGATGGCGGCCCCGCCGGGCCGCTAGATCCGCCGCGCCTCCTCGCGCAGCCGGACTTCGAACGCGGTGCTCAGATGCTGGCGCAACGCGGCGGCGGCGCGGTCGCCGTCGCGCGCCGCGATCGCCTCGACGATCGTGTCATGTTCCTCTAGCGCCGCGGTCCCGCGCCCGTCGGCGGCCAGCGAGGTCGTCGCCATCAGCGCCATGGACCGGTGTACCATTCCGAGCTGCTGCACGAGGTAACGGTTATGCGACGCCCTGTGGATCTGCTCGTGAAACCTCCGGTTCGCCCGCGACAGCGCCGCCGCGTCACCCAGAAGCGCGCGATCCTCCTCGACCATCGCGGCCAGCACGGTGATCTCCTCGCGGGCGGCATGCTGGGCGGCCAGCCGCGCGGCCAGCGCCTCAAGCTCGGTCCGCACGACGTAGAGCTCCGCCATCTGATCATGGCTCAGCGTCGCCACGATGAGCGAGCGGCCGTCCCGCGCCAGAAGCGCCTGGGTCTCCAGCCGTTGCAATGCCTCGCGGACGGGGGTGCGCGACACGCCGAGGCGGTCGGCCAGTTCGCTTTCCACCAGCCGGTCGCCGGGCCGATAGGTGCCCTGGTCGATGGCGTCGATGATGAGGGTGTAGGCGTCTTTCGGAGTCATCGCGCGACGCTAGACGCACCCCCGCGGCGGAGCAAGCACGGGGGTTGCGGGGCCCCGCCACAGCCGCTAGCGGCGGGCATGGGTTTCGATCACGTCACCACCTGGGTCTTCGATCTCGACGAGACGCTCTATTCGCCCCGCACCCCGCTCTTTCCCCAGATCGAAGCGCGGATGGTCGGCTGGATCGTCGCCGAACTGGGCGTCACCGCGGCCGAGGCGGATCGCCTGCGGGCCCGCTGGTGGCACGATCACGGCACCACGCTCGCCGGGCTGATGGAGGAACACGGGACCGATCCCGACCCGTTCCTGCGCGACGTCCACGACATCGACTTCTCTGTGCTGGCACCCGACCCGGACCTGCGGGCGGCGATCGCGGCCCTGCCGGGCCGCCGAATCATCCATACCAACGGCACGGCCGATTACGCGGCCCGCGTACTCGATGCCTGCAATCTTTCAGGGCTCTGGGATGCGGTCCACGGGATCGAGCATTCCGAGGCCCATATCCCCAAGCCCGACGCTCGCAACTACGCGGCGACCCATGCGCGCGACGGGCTCGATCCCGCGCGGAGTGCGATGTTCGAGGACAGTCCCCGCAACCTCGAGGTGCCCGCGGGTCTCGGGATGGCGACGGTGCAGGTCGGCCCGGCCCGCGCCGCGGATCCCTATATCCATCATCACACTGCCGACCTTGCCGGGTTCCTGCGCGGCATCGTCGCGGACTGACGGGGTGGAAGGTGGGCGGTCTGCGGACTACCTCGACCCCATGGCATTCGACACCGACATCCTGATTGCGGGCGCGGGCCCCGCGGGCCTCGCCGCCGCCTGCGCACTGGGCGCCGAGGGGCACCGCGTGACCCTCGTGGACCCTGCGCCGCCAGTGACCGGCGAGGACGCGCCCGGCGCCGACCTCCGCACGACCGCGCTTCTGCAGCCCGCCCGCGCGTTGCTCGACCGGGCTGGCGCCTGGGACGGGCTGGCCGCCCACGCGACCGAGCTCTGGACGATGCGCATCGTCGATGCCGCCGGACCCGATCCCGTGGCCCGCGATTTCGACGCGCTCGACATCTCGGACGCGCCCTTCGGGTGGAACCTGCCCAATTGGCTTCTCCGACGCGAACTCCTCGCGCGGGCCGAGGCGCTCGAAACGGTGACCCTGCGCTTCGACCGCTCCGTCGCGTCGCTCCTCCTCCGCGAGGCCGAGGCCCGCGTCACCCTGTCGGATGGCGCACGCATCGCGGCACGCCTGGTGCTGGCCTGCGACGGCAAGGCGAGCCCGTTGCGCGACATGGCCGGAATCGGCGCGCGCAGCGTGGACTACGGCCAGACGGCGATCGTCTTCGCCGTCGCCCATGCCGCCCCGCACGACAACGTGTCGATCGAGGTGCACCGCGCGGGCGGACCCTTCACGCTGGTGCCCCTGCCCGACCGGGACGGGGCACATCGTTCGGCGGTCGTCTGGATGGACGAGGCGGGGGCGCAGATCCGCCGCATGGACCTCGACGACGACGCCTTCCTGGGCGAGGCCGAGGCGCGGGCGGCGGGCGCGCTCGTGCCGCTCCGCCTCGTGTCGCGCCGCGCCGCTTGGCCGATCGTGTCCCGGCTGGCCGACCGCTTCACCGCGCGCCGCTTCGTGCTGGCCGCCGAGGCCGCCCATGCGATGCCACCCATCGGCGCGCAGGGCCTGAATACCTCGCTGGCCGACATCGCCCTTCTCCGCAACCTCTGCGCCGAGGGCGAGATAGGGTCGCGCGCGATGCTCGACAGCTATCAGCGCCGCCGCTGGACCGAGGTCGCCGCGCGGATGGCGGGGATCGACCTGCTCAACCGAACGTCCATCGCGGGGGGCGCGCCGATGCAGGCCGCACGCGGCTGGGGGATCGGGCTGATCCACGACATCGCGCCGGTGCGGACGCTGCTGATGCGACTGGGGCTCGGGCGCGCAGCCTGACGGCGCCCGCGCAATCGCGACATTCGATTCGCAAAGTCCTATCGGGCCGATCGCGATAGTCTGACGCTCACATTGCGCGGCCCCCGGCACATCGGTCGCGATTTTTCGTACGAATAATCTTCGCAAAGGCTCGAAGGTTCGGACGGTCCCAAAGCCCTCAGGCCGCCCGCTCCGAGGCCAACACATCGTCGAGCACGACGCGGAGCCGATCCGCCGTCCCCTCCACGTCCTTGAGCTTGTCCAAGCCGAAGAGCCCCAGACGGAACGTCGCGAAATCGTCCGGCTCGTCCACCGCCAGCGGCACGCCTGCCGCGATCTGCATCCCCCGCTCGGCGAAGGCCTTCCCCGTCTGGATCGCCGGCGACGGCGCATAGGCCACGACGACGCCAGGCGCCTCGAACCCCTCGGCCGCGACGGATCGCAGCCCCCGCTCGGCCAACATCGCGCGCACCCTCCGGCCCAGCGCGAACTGCGCGTCCCGTGCCGCGTCGAACCCGAAGGCCCGCGTCTCGGCCAGCGCGTCACGAAACACCCGCAGCCCGTCGGTCGGCATCGTCGCGTGGTAGGCGTGGCCGCCACCCAGATAGGCGTCCATGATCGACAGCCATTTCTTCAGGTCGATCGCGAAGCTGTCCGACGCACTGGCCTCGATCCGCGTCCGTGCCCGGTCGGACAGCATGGCGAGCCCCGCGCAGGGCTGCGCACTCCAACCCTTCTGGGGGGCCGAGATCAGCACGTCGACGCCGGTGGCGCGCATATCCACCCAGGCGCAGCCCGACGCGATGCAGTCCAGCACCATCAGCCCGCCGACCTCGTGCGCGGCGGCGGCGATTTCGGCGATGTAGTCGTCGGGCAGGATGACGCCCGCACTCGTCTCGACATGCGGGGCAAAAACCACGTCGGGCTTGGTCTCGCGGATGCGCGCGGCGACCTCGGCGGCGGGGGGCGGCGCGAAGGGCGCGCGGCTGTCATTGCCCGTCTGGCGAGCCTTCATCACCTCGTGGCCCTCGGTGAAGGCGCCCGCCTCCATGATCTGCGACCAGCGGTAGGAGAACCAGCCGTTGCGCACCACGAGCGCCCGAGCCCCCTGTCCCAGCTGGCGCGCGACGGCCTCCATCGCGAAGGTGCCCCCGCCGGGGATGATGGCGACGTGATCCGCGCCGTAGACCGACTTCAGCCCGGCATCGAGATCGCGCATCACCTCCTGGAAGGCAGCCGACATGTGGTTGAGCGAGCGGTCCGTAAACACGACCGAGAACTCCTCCAGCCCCGTCGGGTCCACCGTGTCGAGCATTGCCATCGTCGATCCTCCCCTGGCTGCGCCCGCTTTTTCCATGGGGCCGCGCGCTTGGCAAAGCCTATCTCGGCATACGACGCGGCGGGCGCCCGGTCGCGCGCCCCGTGACCGATGGTCGCCAACGCCTTAGGCTTTGGCCGCGCGCCACTCCCGGCGCGACGGGGGGACGCGCATGATCTACCACCATCTCTACAGCGATGCGGACGGCGAAAGCCGCTGGCGCGACGTGACCGTCGATCTCGAGGAGCGCAGCTTCGCCCCGCCCGCTCGCGCCATCGAGATCTCGGCCCCCCGCGATGCCCGCCGCAGCCTTTTCCTGCGTCTGCGGGCCGGCTGGAACGAACCGATCCACCCGACCCCGGTCCGCCAGATGCTCGTCCCGACCGCCGGCCGCATCCGCGTCACGGCCAGCGACGGGGAGGCACGCGAGATCGCGCCGGGCCGGATCTGGCTGATGGAAGATCGCAGCGGCAAGGGACACCACACCGAGGTGATCGGCGACGAGGATTTCCTCTGCGTGATCGTGCAATACGACTGAGGCGCGCTCAGATCGGGCCGGCCAGCCGCTCTTCGCTCAAAAGGACGTTCGCCTCGACCTCGCCCACCCCCGGCAGCGCCATGACCCGCCGCCGCAGGACCCGCTCGAAATCCGCCAAGTCGCGTGCCGTGACCCGCAGCCTGTAATCATAGCGCCCGAGTACGTGATCGACCCGCCGCACCTCGGGGATCGCGCTGACGGCGCGCTCGAAATCCTCGAGACTGACCCGCCCCTTCGTCGCCAGCTTCACCCCGAGGAACACGGTTACCCCGAAACCCAGCTTCTCGAGATCGAGATCGAGGACGCGCCCGCGCAGCACACCCGCCTCGCGCAGACGCCGCATCCGCCGCCACGCCGCCGGCTGTGACAGCCCCACGGCCCGGCCCACGGCCCCGGCCGACAGCGTCGCGTTGCCCTGAAGCACCCGCAGGATCGCCCGGTCCAGATCGTCGATCATCGGGCCGCCTCCTCTGGCCGGAAATACCTCGGGGGGTCGAGGGGGGCGGCGCCCCCCCGCCACGACATCCGCCTCACAGCGGCAGGCTCTGGTCGGTCTTGACCGTCGCCACATGCATCAGCGCCTCGATCTCGGCGATGTGCGGCAGGGTCAGGATACCGTCGCGATAGACCGACTGCCAGTGCCCCATGTCGCGGGCGATGGCGGTCAGGCGCGCGTCGACGCGGCCGAGAAAGGTCTGGACCTCCGTCACCTCGGGCACCTCGCGCGCGGCCTCGAGAAAGGCCTCGAAGGCGCGCGGGCGGGACTTTTCGAGCTGGATGCGCAGCGACACCTCGACCGTGTAGCCCAGCGCCGCCCAGTCGATGACCGCATGCACGCCACGCACGACCCCCGTCTCGCGCAACTTTTCGATCCGCCGCGCGGCCCGCGCGCCCGTGATCCCGAGCCGGGCGGACAGGTCCGCCGCGCTCATCTCCGGATCCGCGAGCCAGAGGCGCAGCAGACGACGGTCGATATCGTCGAGCATGAATTATCCGTTCAGCATCATTTCGGCGAATGGATAATGCAATCAGAGCGACAGTTCCACCTGTATCCCTTCTCGCATACGCCGATCCGACCGCATATCCACGGGCTCAGGATTTCAAACCGGAGGGATACCCCATGCGCGTTTACTATGACCGCGACTGCGACGTGAACCTGATCAAGGATATGAAGGTGGCCATTCTCGGCTACGGCAGCCAGGGCCATGCCCACGCGCTGAACCTGCGGGATTCGGGTGCGAAGAACCTCGTCGTGGCGCTCCGCGACGGCTCGCCGTCCAAGGCCAAGGCCGAGGGCGAGGGCCTGAAGGTCATGGAGATCGCCGAGGCCGCCGCCTGGGCCGATCTGATCATGTTCACCATGCCCGATGAGCTGCAGGCCGAGACCTACAAGCGCTACGTCCACGACAACATCCGCGAGGGCGCCGCGATCGCCTTCGCCCACGGTCTCAACGTTCATTTCGGCCTGATCGAGCCGAAGGCGGGCGTCGACGTCATCATGATGGCGCCCAAGGGCCCCGGCCACACGGTGCGCGGCGAATACGTCAAGGGCGGCGGCGTGCCCTGCCTCGTGGCGGTCGACAACGATGCTTCCGGCCGCGCCCTCGAGATCGGCCTCAGCTACTGCTCGGCCATTGGCGGCGGACGCTCGGGCATCATCGAGACCAACTTCCGCGAGGAATGCGAGACCGACCTCTTCGGCGAGCAGGCCGTCCTCTGCGGTGGCCTGGTCGAGCTGATCCGCATGGGCTTCGAGACGCTGGTCGAGGCGGGCTATGCCCCCGAGATGGCCTATTTCGAGTGCCTGCACGAGGTGAAGCTGATCGTGGACCTGATCTACGAAGGCGGCATCGCCAACATGAACTACTCGATCTCGAACACGGCCGAGTACGGCGAGTATGTCTCGGGTCCGCGCGTTCTGCCCTACGACGAGACGAAGGCGCGCATGAAGGCGATCCTGACGGACATCCAGACCGGCAAGTTCGTGCGCGACTTCATGGGTGAGAACCAGGTCGGCCAGCCCTTCTTCAAGGGCACGCGCCGGATGAACGATGCCCACCAGATCGAAGAGGTCGGCGCCAAGCTGCGCGAGATGATGCCGTGGATCTCGGACGGCAAGATGGTCGACAAGGCCCGCAACTGATCGGCCTCACGACGGAAACACGGCGGGCGCGGGGGACAACCTCCGCGCCCGTTTTGCATTCAGACGTCGGCGGGCTTGCCGTGGCTGTCCTTGTCGGCGGCCAGCGTGGACTTGCGCGCCTTGTCGTCATCCATGCGCTTGTGGATCTTCTCCTGGCTCATGAAGGCGAAGACGACGACGCCGAGCAGCGTCATGAAGGCGAGTGCGGGCAGCAGGAAATCGACCATGTTGGGACCTCTGGGTTCGGGTTGCAGGCGTATTCCGTCGAAACGCGCCGCCCGAAGCCGGGGTTCCGCCGGTCAGCCGGGCGGAAAGGTCGCATCGAAGGCGCGCGCGCCCGGTGGCGTGAAGCGGATGGCGCGACTGGCGGGATCGCGCCGCACCCAATGCCGCGCCTCCATCGCCGTAAGGATCGCACGCCCGAGCCGCCCCGAGAGATGCGAGCGACGCTCGGACCAGTCGAGGCAATCGCGGCAAAGCGGCGCACGCCCCGGAAGACCCGTCGGGTCCACCTCCAGCGGTGCGAGCGCGTGGGCCATCGCCGCCGTCGCGACGGGTCCCTCGGTCAGCGCACCTGACCGCATCAGCGCGTCATACATCTGCACGCCGCGCCGCCCCGCGAGGTGGTTGTAGCAGACCCGCGCCTCGCGCAGGTCGGCGTCGCGCGGGCCGGGCCGGACGCGCGAGGTCCGGGGTGCCGCGAAGGCCATCAGCCCCTCCAGCAGAGTCGCCACCTCGGGGCCGGCCAGCCGCAGATAGGCGTGGCGCCCCTGTCGCGCCCGCGCCAGAAGACCGCCCGCCTCGAGCTTGGCGAGGTGACTGCTCGCGGTCTGGGGCGTGATCCCCGCCGTCTCCGACAGCTCCCGCGCGGTCAGGGCGCGCCCATCCATCAGCGCGGCCAGCATCGCCGCGCGCGCGGGGTCGCCGATCAGCGCGGCGGTTCGGGCGATGTCAGGGCCGTTTCGCATGGTTCGATCATGACCGAACCATGCACCGCCGTCGAGCCGCTAGCCTCGTCATGGAACACACCCGGAGGCCCCATGCTCACCTGCATCATCCGCTACGAGATCGACCCCGCCAAGCGCGACCACTTCGCGCGCTACGCCCGCAACTGGGGCACCGCCATTCCCCGTTGCGGGGCCGATCTCACCGGCTATTTCGCCCCACATGAAGGCTCAAGTACGCTGGGCTACGGGATCTACGACATCGAAAGCCTCGCCGCCTACGAGGCCTATCGCGCCCGCCTTGCCGACGACCCGCTTGGGCGCGAGAACTACGATTTCGCGCGGGCCGAGGGATTCCTGCGCTCCGAAAGCCGGACATGGCTGAAGCGGGTGGACCGGTGATCGCGGTCATCTTCGAGGTCCGGCCCACGGATGCGGACGCCTATCTCGACCACGCCGCGCGGCTGCGCCCGCTCCTCGACGGCCATCCGGGATTCGTATCGGTGGAGCGGTTCCGCAGCCTCGCCGATCCCGGCCGCTACGTCTCGCTGTCGTTCTTCGAGGACGAGGCGAGTGTGCGCGCCTGGCGCACCCGCCCCGAGCATCGCGCGACGCAGGTGGCGGGCCGGGCGGGCCTTCTGTCGGACTACCGGCTCAGGATCGCGGAGGTCGCGCGGGATTACGGTCTGCATGATCGCGCGGCCTGTCCGCTGGATTCGCTGGCCGTCCACGCCGCGCCGCGCTAGCTCCCCGCGAATGTCCACGACCAACACCGCACCCGTCACCCGTCCGACGCTGGACAACTGGATCTCCATCGTCTCGCTCGGGGTGATCTGGGGCGGGACGTTCATGATCGTCGCGATCGCGCTGCGCTGCTACGGCCCGGTGACCGTGGCCGCGGCGCGTGTCGCGCTCGGCGGGCTCGCACTGGTCGGGCTGGCGCTGGCCTCTGGGCGACCGTTCCCGCGCCTCGACGGACTGCTCGTGGCGTTCCTCCTGGGGCTTGGCCTTCTCAACGCCGCCCTGCCGTTCCTCCTGCTGGCCTGGGGGCAACAGCACGTGCCCTCGGCCTTCGCGGGGCTCAGCATGGCGGTGCTGCCGCTGTTCCTCCTGCCGCTCGCGCATGTCTTCGTCCCCGGCGACCAGCTTACGCCCCGCCGGAGCGCGGGCTTCGGCATGGGATTGATCGGCGCGGTCGTCCTGCTCGGGCCGGGCGTGCTGGCCGCGGGCGAGGGCGATCTCGCGGCGCTCGGGCGGCTCGCCTGCATCGCGGCGACGCTCTGCTACGCGGTCTCGTCGATCATGACCCGGCGCTGCCCCCCGATGGACGCGACCTGGCTCTCGGCGGCGATCCTCGTGGTGGCGGCCCTCGGGCTGGTGCCCGCGATGCTCTGGTTCGAGGGCGTCCCCGGCCCCGCCACACCGGGCCAGATGGGCGCGATCGTGGCCCTCGGGCTGGTGCCGACGGCACTGGCGGGGCTCCTCCGGGTGCGGATCATCCGGACCGCCGGGCCGGGCTTCATGACGCTGGTGAACTACCAGGTGCCTGTCTGGTCGATCGTCTTCGGCGTCACGCTTCTGGGCGAGGACCTCCCTGGTCGCTTCTACGTGGCACTGGCGCTGATCGCGGGCGGCCTCTTCGTCAGCCAGTCCGGGCGCAAGACCTGACGCCGCGCGTGCCGTTGACAGGCGCGGCCGGGCGACGGACACCAAGGCAATGCTGGACATTCGCCCCGTCGGATATGTGATCGGACTGCTCTTGTTGATCCTCGGGGGTGCCATGGCGCTGCCGCTCGGGGTCGACCTGGCGGCGGGCAACGGCGAATGGGCGCCCTTCGCCGAGAGCATGATCCTGACGACGCTGGCAGGGATGTGCCTCGCGCTGGCCTGCTCGAACGCCGTCCGCGACCGGCTGAGCCTGCAGCAGACCTTCATGTTGACGACGGGCGTCTGGCTGGCGCTGCCGGTCTTCGCGGCCCTGCCCTTCATGCTGGGCGCCACGGAGAGCAGCTACACCGACGCCTTCTTCGAGGCGATGTCGGGCCTCACGACGACCGGTTCGACGGTGCTGAGCGGCCTCGACACGCTGCCCCCGGGCCTCCTGCTCTGGCGGGCGCTCCTGCAATGGTTCGGCGGGATCGGCGTGATCGTCATGGCGATGGTGTTCCTGCCGGAGCTGCGCGTCGGCGGAATGCAGATCTTCCGCACCGAGGCCTTCGACACGATGGGCAAGGTCCTGCCGCGCGCCGCCGAGATCAGCTCCAGCATCGGCGTGATCTATATCGGCATCACCCTCGCCTGCGCGATGTCCTACGGGGCGGCGGGCATGGACGCGTTCGACGCGGTGACCCATGCCATGACGACCGTCTCGACCGGCGGGTTCGCCAATTACGACGCGAGCTTCGGCGCCTTCAAGGGGCCGATCGAATACATCGCCGTCGCCTTCATGATCGTCGCCGCCCTGCCCTTCGTCCTCTACATCCAGGCGCTCGCGGGGAACGGCCTGGCGCTCTGGACCGATCCGCAGGTGCGCGGCTTCGTCGGCGCGCTCGCGGCGGCGGCCGCGATCGTGGTCACGGTCCTGACGCTGGGATCGTCCTACCCGCTGGAACGGGCCTTCCGCGAGGCGCTCTTCAACGTCACCTCGGTCATGACCGGCACGGGCTATGCCAGCACCGACTACATGCTCTGGGGCGGGTTCCTCATCACGGTCTTCTTCTTCATCGGCCTGATCGGCGGCTGCGCCGGCTCGACCTCCTGCTCGGTCAAGGTGTTCCGCTACCAGATCCTGTTCGCCGCGGTGAAATCCCAGATCCGCCGCATTCACTCGCCCCACGGGATCTTCCGGCCGCGCTATGACGGGCGCACCGTGACCGACGACGTACTGTCCTCAGTGATGTCGTTCTTCGTCCTCTTCGTGGTCACGTTGGGCGTGTTCGCCGTGGCCCTCGCGATGACGGGGCTCGATTTTGTCACCGCCGTCTCGGGCGCGGCGACGGCGGTCGCGAATGTCGGGCCGGGCCTCGGCGACACGATCGGGCCGTCGGGCAACTTCGCGCCGCTGAACGACACGGCGAAATGGCTTCTCTCGGCGGCGATGCTGATCGGTCGGCTGGAACTGATGGCCGTCTATGTCCTCTTCACCCGGCGGTTCTGGCTGGCCTGACGGCCGGCGCGGAGGGGCGCGTCGTCGTCGCGCGGGGATCGGAAAGACCAAGCGCCTCACCCCGGACCAGCTCGCAACGCGACAGGACCGGCTGGGCTCCGCCCGTTCGCGCCTCGGTGGCCCCACCGGGGCCCCCGCCGGGCTGCGCCCGGACAGGCGCTCACTCCCAGCAACTCACCAATACGGTCATGCCGGTGGCGCGGACGGTCAGGTCCTCGGGGGCGAGCGGGGTCGAGAGGTCCGAGGTCTCGGGCGCCACGCCAGCCGCCGCCAGCACATCCGCCAGCCGACGCGCCTTGACGGCGAAGGCCACGTCGCCCGGCAGCGCGCGGTCGCCGTCCCCGGTATCCGGCAGCAGCATACCCGCGACCCGACCCGCGCCATCGAGCACCGGGCCGCCCGCATCGCCGTCCCGCGCCACGAGCGACAGGCGCACCCGGTCTTCGGCCCCGTCGAGACCGCGCACATCCTCGAGCGTCCCGAAGCTCAGCGTCGCCGCACCCAGCACGCCGCCATAGGGGAACCCACCGACCGAAACCGCCGACCGAAGCCGTCCCTCCTCGGGGGCCAGTCGCGCGATCTCGACCGGCGCCAGCCGGGCCAGGGGGCGCAGGATCGCCACCGGCCCGTCCACCGCCGCGATCTCGACCTCGTGCATCCGGTCGAGCGTCACGCGCCCGCAGCCCGCGACCGTGTCGGCGGCGGTCACAACCGTCCCCTGCCCGTCCACGAAGAACCCCGAAGCCGAGCGCAGCGGACGCCGCACCTCGAGCCCGGAGACCATGTCGAAGCTCTGCTCGGACGCCTCGAACCCGGCATCGACCGCGAGCGGCGCACCGATCGAGGTCAGCGTGCGCTCCATCTCGGGCAGCGCGCGTGCGGCGAGATCGCCCTGCGCGGGCGGCCAGGACAGGATGTAGCCCATGATGTGCCCGTCCTCGAGCTTGGCGAAGACCTGCGTCGCGCGGTCGGCGGCCAGCCCCGAGATCCGGAAACTCTCGCGCGATTTCGACCGCTCGCCCTCGGGCGGGACGATGTCGAGCGTTTGAAGGATCTCGTAGAGCCCGGCCAGCGTCGCGCGGTCGCCGGGCTGCGAGATCAGCGACAGGCGCACGCCGCTGTCGCCGCGGGGGAGGTAATGCACGAAGGGCGCCTCGATCCGGTCGAAGGACACGAGCCCCATCGGCGCCGTGATCGACAGGCCCGCGGAGGCGAGCCGGACGGGCGCGAGCCCCAGCTCCGACTGCGCTTCGGCATATTGCTCCAGCAACGTCGCGCGCTGGCGGGTCGTCAGGACGCCGGTAACCTCGACGCCGTTCTCGGTCTGCCACGCGGCCATCGAGGTGCGGGTGCCGCGTCCGTAGCTGCCGTCGATGGCAGCGGTGTAGAAGCCGAACCACTGCAGCGCGCGCTGCAGGTCCATCTTCTCGTCCCGCGTCAGCAGGGCCTCCGAGCGCTGCGCCTCGCGCCGCGTCTCCTCGGGCTCGACCAGCGGTGTCGGCGCCACGATGGCATCGGCGTTGTCCGAGGCCGCCGTATCCTCTGCGTCTGGCGCCTCCGGGGCGGCCGGGGTGGTCCCCACGACCGCGCCCGCGCCGACCGGCCAATAGCGGTCGCGATAGGTCTCGCCCTCAACGATGTAGCTGTCGCGCGGGATCAGCCCGTCGCGCCGCAGCCGCGACAGCGTCGCGCGGGCCCCCTCCGCGTCATAGGGCCCCAGCGCGATGCCGTACCACCCGCCCCGCAGGCCGAAGCCGTTCACGTTGGGAAGGATTCCGCCATAGGCCCGCACCCGCTCCTGCGCGACGGTCAGCGACGGGTGCGCCTCGATCTGCACGTAGATGTCCTGCGCCCGCGCGCCGGTCGTCCAGAGGGCCATAACCATCAGTGCCGTCGCCAGAATCGCGCGCATCGCCAAACCTCACCAGAAGTGTCCGGGCATCTTCCTTCCCGATCGCGACGCGATTGCAAAGGGCACCGATGGTCACATTGCCCCGTCCAGCCCGCGTTGACCCACCGAGTGTTGCCCACTAGACGCGGTGCCGACCCCCGAGACAGGCCCCCGCCCCATGATCGACGCCCCCGAAACGGCCCCGCCCCGCTCCTTCCAGGAGATTATCCTGCGGCTCCAGAGCTACTGGGCGACGCAGGGCTGCGCGATCCTGCAGCCCTACGACATGGAGGTTGGCGCGGGCACGTTCCACCCGGCGACCACGCTGCGCGCGCTGGGCCCGAACCCCTGGACCGCGGCCTACGTCCAGCCCTCGCGGCGGCCGACCGACGGGCGCTACGGCGAGAACCCCAACCGGCTGCAGCACTATTACCAGTATCAGGTCCTCATCAAACCCAGCCCGCCCGACCTGCAGGAGCTCTATCTCGGGAGCTTGCGCGCCATCGGGATCGATTTCGAGCTCCACGACATCCGCTTCGTCGAGGACGACTGGGAGAGCCCGACGCTCGGCGCATGGGGCCTTGGGTGGGAGGTCTGGTGCGACGGCATGGAGGTCAGCCAGTTCACCTATTTCCAGCAGGTCGGTGGCCATGACTGCCACCCCGTGTCCGGCGAGCTGACCTACGGGCTCGAACGGCTTGCGATGTATGTTCTCGGCGTCGACCACGTCATGGACATGCCGTTTAACGACCCGGACGCGACGATCCCGATGACCTATGGCGACGTCTTCCGCCAGACCGAGGAGGAATACGCCCGCTGGAACTTCGATGTGGCCGACACCGCCGTCCTCCTCAAACAGTTCGAGGAAGCCGAGGCCCATTGTCACGAAATCCTGTCGCGAGACGCCGACGACCGAAAGACCGGCCGCCGCATCGTCATGGCCCACCCGGCCTACGACCAGTGCATCAAGGCCAGCCACATCTTCAACCTGTTGGACGCCCGAGGCGTGATCTCGGTCACCGAACGCCAGGCCTATATCGGCCGCGTACGGACGCTGGCGAAGGCCTGCGCGGACGCGTTCGTGCAGACGCGGGCTGGGGGTTGGAGAGAGGACTTGGCGTGAGCTGACTCTGCGCCATTCGGATCGCTCACGTGCGGACGGCCCAAAAGAGACATTGAACGCAGCGATCGACCCCGCGGTGCAGCTTCACCAAAGCAGACATCATAAAGGATGGCCGAGAAGTGGCTTTACCCGCTCAGTGCGGTATCTCTTCCTGAATTCGCGAAGCACCATTTCGAGCGTCGCCTCAAACGCGCTCTGGTCAAACATCATCGTTTTCTTTGCTTCGTGGAGATACCGCCAGTCGATAAATGCATCTTTGTGCTGTGAAAGAATGTCACGAATACCGTAGTCGATGAAAAAGACACTGGGATGACGAGGATTAACTGATCGCTTGAACTCATCGTCAAGCCTCTGCCGGCTCTCGAGCAGCAAGGCATCAAACAGCTTGGTCACGTCATGTGACTTGACTACATTTGGATCGTCGTAGTCAAAAACGAACCATGCCTTGAGCGCCAACTCCATCGAAAGCGCCAGCAGCATTGGCTCTACGCCGACATGTTCGCGATCGGCCCAGTCTTCAACCCCCTCAAAACGCTGGTCTGGAAAGCTCTTTGTCTTTCGCAAAATCGCCCAAGCGGCATCGCCAATCCTGATTGCTGTCGATAAACGGGCACTCATCGTTAGTCCTCTAGTTTGTCCGTACACAGATTGGAGACCAAGAAGCCGCTATGCAAGAAAACAATCGCACGGTGTCGACGGCCCGTTGCTGCCGTTTGCATGACAAGTCGATGGCGCAGTGCGGCTGCCCCGAAGCGGACCTTCCGCGCGGGATTGATACGACGTAGGTGCGATCGGCATCTCAGTGGGCAAAGCCGCCCTTCCTTTTGCAGTTTCAAAAATCCGGCTCGAGCGCGCGGTGCGTGATCAAATGCATACCTCGGAAGGCTCTTGAAGCTGACACTATTGTGCATGTCTTGCCGCACGTCGATTGCCATCCTGACCTGCGCGTTCGGAGGACTCCAACTTGAATGGAATAGCCTTTCGACGGCCTCTAAAGTGATCGCTACCGCTTCAAAGTTCCGAGAGAGATCTTCGCTCAGGGAGTTCCTACTTACTTCGGCGGTCCCGCAATCTGCCAAGGGCACCTGACCGACAACCCCGCAGGCAGTGTCGTGCAGATCAGGCACCTTCGAGAACAGCCGCAATCCGCAGTTTGATACACGCCGGTTGGTCCGTCCGGTTCAGAGAGAACATTTGGGCTTGTTTGTGATCGGAGAGTGCAATCCAAATACATTAAATGCGGGCGATATTTTTTCGGCGATGCTTGGCATCTCCGGTGCACAAGTGCCGACCTATAGATTGGCCATTCTCATTCTTGACGAATCGAGGGGTCGGTCTGCCGCACAATCTGGCAAATACGCTGGATCTGCGACGGAAAACCATCGATAGTCGTGCGCAACGAACTCTATCGTCGGAGTGGCCGTACTTGGGAGTTAGGGACCCGGTGGCCTCAAAATCGCTTCGGTACGTAGCGTGGACGCCTGAAAGGCCGTGGCAACCAAGATCTTGGATCAATGAGCAACGAATATCAGTCCATCTTTCAAGTCTGATTTGGGAAATCTAATGCCTGTCCGCTCTCATGAACAACGACGCGTTGCTCTGTCTTCCCAAGGCTTGGCAGGTTTGCTTCGGGACATCGCATCGTCCGGGTCCGGAGAACGCGTCAGTGTCGGCGATATCACGAGCGCGCTCGGGCAGGCTGGTCTGGGCGGTGCCATCCTCGTCCCGTCTCTGATCGCCCTGTCACCCGCGACGGCGATTTTCGGGGTGGCGACGGTCTGCGGGATCGCGATCGCAGTGATCGCGACGCAGATCATGCTGAACCGAAAGAAACTCTGGTTGCCGAGATGGATGTGCCGCCTGCGGGTCCGCAGGACGGCGCTCGTCTGGCTTCGCAACCGTCTCGAACGGCCGTTCGTCTGGCTGGAACGGCGATCCAGCCAAAGGCTGACGTGGCTGATGCGGACGCCGATGGGCTATGTGCCGGGAATCCTCAGCTTTCTGGTCGGCGCGTCGATGCCATTTCTCGAACTTGTCCCTCTGTCCGCCACGACGGGCGGGGGTGCCGTCACCCTGATGGTCCTCGGGCTGCTCTTGGATGACGGTCTGCTCGTTCTGGGCGGAATACTCGCAGCCGTTTGCGTGGCATTGCTGGTCATCGGAATTGGCAGCGGACTCTCGGGTTTGATTTTGTAACGGACGTAGTGGTTCTCGCGGCGCATGATCGTCCCGCGCGTCATCCGATTAAAATCGAATATGCCGACGGATCGGTTCCCGCTGCAATCTTCGGGCAACGGGATGCCACCTGTCCATCACCCTTTCAGGCAACGCAAATCACCTTTGAGAACCGTATGATACGCCGCGCGTCCCGTCCGCCGGCCCACGGCTACCCGAGTTTATCTGCGATCTCCGGCATCAGCCCTGCCAGCCCGGCGGCGTTCCGACCGACGGCCTCGTCAGCTGTCGCGGTCTCGTTCATCTCTTGGCTGAAAGTCTCGGGCCCGACGGACCGGATCGGCCCCATCCCGCGCAGGACGTCAAGCGTGCGGGTGAGGTCGAAGTCGCCCTCGCCGGGCACGCGGCGGTGATAGAGCAGGTCGGTCTGGAGGTCTTCGACGATCTCGGCCCCGCCATCGGCGACCTGCACTTCGAGGATGCGATCCATCGGTACGGTTGCCAGCAGATCGTGATCGGGGTCGGACCGCCAGAAGTGCCACGTGTCGAAGGTCAGCCCGACATCTGCACCCGATGCCTGGATCAGTGACCAGCCTTCGCGCAGGCCCGCGATCTTGGAGGTCGGCATGAACTCGAAGGTGGGGCGCAGGCCCCGAGCCTTGGCGCGTTCGGCAAAGGCGGCCATCGCGTCCGCGTAGGCCGTTTCCTCATAGGCGGCGCCAGCGGATTCGACCATGTTGATCTGCCCTGTCTCCAGCACATCGGCCATGCGGAACACCTCATCCTCGGAGTAGCCGATGAACCCGCGAGTGAACTCGTCGAGACCTTCCAGCGACCAGCCGGGGACCCAGCCCGTGTAGGGATCGATGGTCGCGATGCCGACGCCTGACGCCCGGATGGCACGCGTGATATCGGCATCCGTCAGGCCACCCTCCCGCCAGCGGGCGACATCGGCGGGGAAGACGGTCATGTGGGTGAAGCCGCTCTCGGCCACGGCGTCGAGCCGCGCCTGAAGCGGGTGCACCATGAGGGCAGCGCCCCACATGACAAGGCGGGGCTGGTCGGTCATCTCGGTGTCTCCGGTCGTTTGGGCGCGGGCGCCGGTGGCAGTGGCGGCAAGGGTCGCGGCGGTGCCCGCGAGCATGGTGCGACGGTCCATCATTGGTTCTCCTCCAGGAAGTCGAGGATGCGCGACGATAGGGCGTCCGGTGCCTCCTCGGTCAGCCAGTGACCCGCTCCGTCGACGGCGCCCCCGGTGACGTCCGAAGCGATCGCCTCCATCATTTGCAGGACGTAGGGCTCAGGCGACAACGCCCCGGCGTTGAGTGCTAGCACCGGCATCGGCAGGGGTGTGCGCATCTTCACCGCATTGTCTTCGGCGTCCTGCGGGAAGGCGCGATACCACTCGAAGCCCGTGCGCAGGGTTTCGGGGTCTTCGTAGGCCTCGACGGACGCCGCCACGACCTCGTCGGGCGGTCCTGCCGGGTCGGCCCAAAGCTCCGTCATGAAGTGATGGACATAGAAGTCGACCGAGTTGCCCACTACGGCCTCGGGCACCTCCTCGACCATGTGAAAGGCGAAGTGCCAGGCACGCGGGTCGGAGGCAATGAAATTGTAGACCTGTGTACCGGGCAGCGGGGCGTCCATCACCGTCAGGGTCGCGACGTCCTCCGGGAAAGCACTGGCGTAGGCGTAGGCGACCATGAGGCCGATATCGTGCCCGACCAGATGAACCGGCCCGATGCCCGCGCTCGCGATGGCGGCGTGGATGTCCTCGGCCATACCCGCCTTGGTGAAATCGTCGTCGGAGTTCGTGCTGTCGCGGATACCGGGCAGATCGCAGGCATGGACGGTGTATTGGCCCGAAAGAGCGGGCAGGACGGGCTTCCATTCCGCCGCTGTCTGAGGCCAGCCGTGCAGCAGGAGCATCGGTGGCCCCTCCCCGCCGACCATGCAGGTCAGCACCTCGTCATTGCCCGCCAGATCGACGCGCTCGAAGCCTTCGGGCGGCTCCATGACGGCCTGTGCGAGAACTGGTCCGGCCATGATCGTGCCGATGGCGAATACTGCGTAGCGGATCATTCTGTATCCTCCTCTTGGGATCTGCCCGTTCCGGCATCGTCCGTGGACGCACCGTTCACGCCGGCGTTCGGCCCGTTGATGTGGCGCCCGTAGATCTGCGTGACCGCCTCGCCTTCGGGGCTGTCCCAGACGTCGAGCAGTTCCGAGGTCATGGAGATCCAGTTCGTCGTGATGGCGCCGGCGTCGCGCAGCCGGAACAGCGCGGCCAGTTCGGCCTGCGCCGAGTCCGCGCCGGAGATGTCGGTGATGACGCGCACGTCGTAGCCGTCCCGCAACATGCCGAGCGACGTGTGCAGCGTGCAATTGTCGGTGCTGATGCCGCCGATCAGGACCGTGCCGCGTCCGGTCGCCTCGATTGCCGCGCGCAGGGGACCACTGTCCCATGCCGACGGCGTCTCGCGTCCGAACGGCTGGCCCTCGCCCGCATGGGCCGCGATGGCGGGATGCAGATCGCCGTAGTAGCCGCCCTCGCTGCCCACAACCATCACCGGAATGTCAAACGTCTCGGCCACCTTGGCCAGCGCGACCGCATTATTGAGCATTTCGTCCACTTCGATCGTGTCGACGATGGGAAACAGGCCGGACGTGTAGTCCACCAGAACCAAGACGGCATCGTCGGCTTCGAGCCGTTGCAAGGCTTCCGCGGCGTTTCGTTCGGCCGGCAACTGCGTGGCCTGCGCCTGCGCCGCGACGGCCTGCGGGAGAGAGATGCAGCACCCCAGGACAAGCGCGGCCCCGATAGCGTGTGAGTATAGTCTCATTGATCTGGGCCCTCTGATGATGTGATGCGTGAAAGGTGAGGCCTGTCCATCCAGACGACAACGTGGAACCCGTCTCACTGCTGGACGTTGTCGTTGCATGAATGGAACGCCACGGGATCTGAACGACATCGTCGCCTTCGTCGAAATCGTCCGTGCGGGCGGTATCTCCCCGGCTGCCTCCCGAACCGGCATGCCGCGGTCGACGTTGAGCCGCGGGCTGAAGCGGCTGGAAGGATCGCTCGGGGTGACGCTTGCCCGACGCAGCCCCAAGGCCTTCTCCCTCACCGATGACGGTCGGCGCTATTTCGAGGAAGTGCAGGGGGCCGTGGAGCAGTTGCGCGCATCGCACGACAAGGTGACGTCGGGCTCGCGGGACCGCACGATCCGGGTCTCCGTTCCAATCCTGATATCCCATTTTTTCTTGCCGCCCGCACTGGAGCTGTTCCGCCAATCCTTCCCGTCCACAGCCGTGCGCGTGCGGGTCGAGGAAGACCGCATCGACATGGAGGCGCAGGGCATCGATCTCGTGGTGCGCGCCGGCGACCCCCGCGGCGATGCCAAGGTCGGGCGGGAACTGTTTCAGTCCCGCCGCCGCATATACGCTGCGCCGGACTATCTGGAGCGTCGCGGAACGCCGGTGGCGATAAACGACATCTCAGGACACGACACCATCAGTTGCGTGCCGCTGCTACGGATCGACGAAGCGATCACCTGGACGTTGGACGGGCCGTCAGGGCCAGTCTCGTCGACGATACGGCCCGTCCTCGCCATCAACGATCCTGAGGCCGGCTGCGACCTCACCTGCCGGGGTGCCGGTCTTTGCCTTCTGCCGGAGTTCGTCGCCTGGCCCGCCGTGCGGTCGGGCCGGCTGACGCGCGTTCTGACCGACTGGCAAGAGTCCGCCATACCCGTCCGCGCCCTTCTTGCCGACGGTCGGAACGCGACCGAGCCCGTCCGCGGCCTCATGACCGCACTCGCGGAGCGCGCCCCAGCCATACTTGGCAACTGACGAAAGGCACGGACAAAAAATGGCTAAGCATTGTTAGAACGCCGAATGTTCATTGCGAAGGGTCCCGAACAAGAGTGCCCCACAGGACGAGCAAGCCGTTTCCGGCGTTAACGCTCAGTAGATCCGCGAGGGATCTTGTCAGGTTTCTGAGATCGGGCTGAACGGGAATTGCCGCGTTCCTATCTGCAAAACAGTTCTTCGTCCCTAGTTCAGCATGGGTCGGAACGGTCTCGAAGCGGACTGGCGGCACTGCGGCAGGACCTGGCTCACCGGACTACAGGAGTAGTACCTCCCCGGCCCAAACCGGCCGTTCATGGTGTGTGCAGCGGCTGGCGGGCTCGAGCCCAAGAGTACAGTCTTTACACACGCAGCAATAACAAGATTTCCTAGCTCCGACTTCTGCTCAAAACCAGTCCGAAGGTAACAAGACAGGCAGAAACGAAACGCCAAACGCCAAAGCGTTCTTTTAACAGGAAAGTTGAAATCAGGGCGGCAAATAGAACACTGGTTTCACGCAGGCCGGACACCATTCCCATCGGTGCGACAGCTAATGCGTACACGATTATCCAGTACGCACCGACTTGCATCGCACCCCCAGCTATACCGGTAACGACATTATTCTTCGCAACCTCAATGACCTCTTTTCGCTTACACATGAATGCGATCAGAAATGTCAGTAATCCATTACCTATCGTCAGCCAGACGGCAAATCCCAGAACTGAACCGGCCTGACGTGCGCCCAATCCATCAGCAACCGTATAGGACGCGATACAAACGCCGGTCATTAAAGCAAATACTAGCGCTTTGGAGTTGATGTTGCTTGCTTTTCCGCCGTCGAAGGTCAGTGCCATCACGCCGATGGAAAGGCACAGAATGCCCAATAGTGCTACTTGGCTGATATGCTCTCCAGCAAAGACATACGCTCCCAAAGAAACAAGGATAGGCGCCGAGCCTCGGGCAATCGGATAGACTTGCCCGAGATCACCGTGGTCATAGGCTATAGGCAGAAAGAAGTGATACCCAGTGTGGATCAAGATCGACAGCGCAAGAATCGCCCAACTGGCAGGATCAGGGCTGTCCACGAACGGCAGGGCAAAAAGTGAGAGAACACTTCCAGCCAAAGTGACGACTGCCATCACCGCTACACGGTCGCCACTTACCTTTATCATCGCATTCCAGGCAGCATGCAGAGCAGCGGCCAGCAAAATCAAAAGTGCCAAATCATAGGTCATGTTTGCGGAGGCTACTCATTGGCCGGAGAAAAGCTAGAAGCGACTTCTGACCAATGACCGCTTCGTCCGCCGGGCAGGCCTTGGTGCCGTTGGCCGCAAATGTCCGCTCTCCGCCCTCAGCGCCCGGCACACCAAGCCCACCCTCACTCCCGAAACACCGCAATCTCCCCCAGCCCCTTCTTCACCTTCGCCGCCGCCGGCACCGCAGCCCCTTCGGCGGGATGCCCGGCCACGAGGATCATCACGGCCTTCTCGTTGTCCGGGCGTCCCAGCAATTCGCGCAGGAAGCCCATCGGGTTGGGCGTGTGGGTCAGCGTCGCCAGCCCCGCGGTGTGGAGCGCGGCGATGAGGAACCCGCTGGCGATGCCGACGCTTTCGGGGACGTAGTAGTGCTTGACGCGGGTGCCGTCGGCCCGCGTCCCCCAGCGCTGGGCGAAGATCACGATCAGCCAGGCCGCGTCCGTCAGATGCGCCTTCTCGGCATCAGTCCCCAGCGGCCCCAGCGCGTCGAGCCATTCCTGCGACGCGCCGCCTTCGTAGAACTTGCGCTCCTCGGCCTCGGCGGCCTCGCGGATGCGGGCCTTGAGGTCGCCGGCCGCAATCGCCTCGAAATGCCACGGCTGCTGGTTGGCGCCTGAGGGGGCGGTGCCCGCGGCGGCGATGCAGGCCTCGATCACCGCGCGGGGTACGGGCCGGGGGTCGAAGTCGCGCACCGTCCGGCGCGTCGCCAGCCCGTCGCGGAACGCTTCTGCCGCCGCCAGCATCTCGGCCTCGTCGCGCGCGCCCGGCCCCTCCAGCGGCGTCGCCTCGTAAGTCGTCCCGGCCGTCATCGCATCACCTCCGTCATCGCACCCGATCCATGCACCGATCCGCCCCGCGGGGCCAGACCGCGCCGCCCCAGTCTTGTCCCCGCCCGGCGTGCGCGCTACCCCCGCGCCGACCCCATCCTTCGGAGACCGTCTTGGGCAAGTTCGCCGTCATCGCCATCCTTCTGGCCGCTTTGGGTGCCGGCGCGGGACTCTGGTTCGCCCAGACCCGCGGCTATTACGCGCCGGTCGAGGGGCCGGTGACGCTGACGCTACTCGCCGAAGACGGGCTGACGACCCTCCCCGCAAGCGGGGTCGCAGCCATCGCCTCGGGCTCGTCGCCGCTGGGCTTCCGCGCCTGTTTCACGACCGATCTGGACCTCGCCGCGCTGGAGGGCGAGATCGCCGCGACCCCGCATCCCGACGCCGCCCCGACCATCGCGCCGCCCTGGTTCGACTGCTTCGAGGCGGAGACGATCGGCGCCCTCCTGACCTCGGGCGAGGCCCGCGCCTTCATCGCATATCAGGACGTCGCCTTCGGCGTGGACCGGATCGTGGCGCTCGCCGATGACGGGCGTGGCTGGGCCTGGCACGAACTCAACGATTGCGGGCGGAAGGCCTATGACGGCACCGCCGTCGGCCGCGCCTGCCCCGCGCGCGAGACCTTCGTGCCGCTCACCGAAGGAAGTCTCTGACATGTCCGACCTGCTGATCGAGCTCTTCTCGGAAGAGATCCCCGCCCGCATGCAGCGCCGCGCCGCCGCCGACCTGCAACGGCTGGTGACCGACGGTCTGGTCGAGGCCGGGCTGACCTATGCGGGCGCGGTGGCGCATACGACGCCCCGGCGCCTCGCCCTGTCCGTGCACGGCCTCACTGACGAAAGCCCGACCACCACCGAGGAGCGGCGCGGCCCCAAGGTCGGCGCCCCCGACAAGGCGATCGAGGGATTCCTGCGCGGCGCGGGCGTGGCGCGCAAGGATCTCGAGGTCCGCGCCGACAAGAAGGGCGAGGTCTACATCGCCCGGATCACGACCCCCAGCCGCCCCGCCGCCGCCATCGTGGCCGAGGTGCTGGAGCGCACGATCCCCGACTTCCCCTGGCCCAAGTCGATGCGCTGGGGCGACGGCACGCTCCGCTGGGTCCGCCCGCTGCGGCGCATCCTCTGCATCCTGACACGCGAGGACGGCGCGGAGGTGGTGCCGCTCGAGGTGGACGGCATCGCTTCGGGCAACGTCACCGAGGGCCACCGCTTCATGGCCCCCGCCCCGATCACCGTCACCTCCTTTGACGATTACGAGGCGAAGCTCGCGCGTGCGTATGTCGTCCTCTCCTCCGAAACCCGCGCCGACACGATCTGGCAGGACGCGACCAACCAGGCATTCGCCGCCGGGCTGGAGGTGGTCGAGGATGCGGGCCTTCTGGCCGAGGTCGCAGGCCTCGTCGAATGGCCCGTGGTCCTGATGGGCCGGATCGGGGATGCCTTTCTCGATCTGCCGCCCGAGGTCCTCCAGACGTCCATGCGTGAGCACCAGAAGTTCTTCTCGGTCCGCGACAAGACCGGCCGGATCACCCATTTCATCACCGTCGCCAACCGCCAGACCGCCGATGATGGCGCGACGATCCTCGCGGGCAACGACCGCGTGCTGTCGGCGCGCCTCTCGGACGCGGTGTTCTTCTGGGAGAACGACCTGCGCGTGGCGAAGGCGGGGGGCGAGGACTGGGCCGCGCCGTGGCTCGCGAAGCTGGCCGACGTCACCTTCCACGCAAAGCTCGGATCGCAGGCCGAACGCATCGACCGCATCGCGGCGCTGGCCCGCGAGATCGCGCCCTCCATGGGGGCCGACCCCAAGCTTGCCGAACGCGCGGCGCGGCTGGCCAAGGCCGACCTGTCGTCCGAGATGGTCTACGAGTTCCCGGAGCTCCAGGGCTTCATGGGCCGCACCTATGCCGCCGCTGCGGGCGAACCCGCCGAAGTGGCCGCGGCCGCCGAAGAGCATTACTCGCCGCTGGGTCCCTCCGATGACGTCCCCACCGCGCCGGTCTCGGTCGCCGTGGCGCTGGCGGACAAGCTCGACACGCTGGCGGGATTCTGGGCCATCGACGAGAAGCCGACCGGGTCGAAGGATCCGTATGCGCTGCGGCGGGCGGCGTTGGGGTTTATTCGGTTGGTGCTAAACAACGGGATAAGCCTGTCATTGAGCGGAATCATCGCGACATGGATTGGATCTGCTATCAAATCTTTCCGGTTGAGGGGATACCACACGGTTCTTCCGCCAGAAGAAGGAACGAAGTTCAGTTTTGGCCCGGATTTCGACGAACCGGTAAATTTCGAAGACTTTGGCGATCAAATCGGTTTCGTGAGATCGGATCGGCTGGATGAAAATTTGATGCAGTTCGCGGACATAGTTTTCAGTTTGCCAAGTGTTTGGTCCCCGGACCTCCTCGCCTTCTTCCACGACCGCCTCAAGCAACACCTCAAGTCCGAGGGCATCCGCCACGACGTGATCGACGCCTGCCTGACGGGCGAGCGAACCGATGATCTGACCGATCTCGTGGCCCGAGCCCGTGCGCTCAACGCCATGATCGCCACCGAGGACGGGGCGAACCTGTTGCAGGGCTACAAGCGGGCCAAGAACATCCTCGATCAGGCGCAGGCGCAGGACGGGGTGGAATACAGCTATGGCGGTGATGCCAAGTTGGCTGAGACCGAGGAAGAGCGCGCGCTCTTCGCTGCCCTGGCGGATGCGCGCCCGAGGATCGACGCGGCCATGGCGTCCGAGGACTACACTGCCGCGATGTCCGCGCTGGCGAGCCTCCGCGCGCCCATCGACGCTTTCTTCCAGGCGGTGCAGGTCAATGCAGAGAACCAGATCACGCGGCGCAACCGCCTGAACCTGCTGTCGGAGATCGTAACCATGGGGACCAAGATCGCCGACCTGTCGCGCATCGAGGGCTGAGACCCACCACGCTCGACCACCACGACCCTGCGGGGCCCGCCTGCGACCGGGCGAACCCCGCCCCGACCCTGCTATGCAGCAACGCAACACCAGGCGCATTGGCCGCATCCGGGATGCGGGAAATCGTTCGGAAACGGCGGCGCGACCTGTAACGTCACGTTTACACGAACGACCTTGCCGCATTGCAGCATTACGCTATGCTGCAAGTGCAAAGGAAACCGGCCATGCTTGATACGCCACGCTTCACCGAAATCACGCCGACCGCCGATATCAAGGGCGAGCGGCATGGCAAGCGTGCCAAGTGCCTGCAGCGGCTGATCCGCATGGAGCTGCCGGTTCCGCATACCGTCGCCATCCCGTTCGACGCCGTGCGCGACATCGCGGGGGGCAAGATGATCGACCTCTCGACGCTGATCTCGCTCTTCGACGGCGAGCCGCGCCTGCTGTCCGTGCGGTCCTCCTCCGAGACGCCCGATTGGGGCGGCCCCGGCGCCGTCCTCAATATCGGCATGAACGATCACGCCCATGCCTGGCTGTCGAACACGCTGGGCGACGCGGTGGCCGACAAGCTCTACCTGCGCTTCATCCGCTCCTTCGCGATCGAGGTGATGCGACTGGACGAGGCCCCGTTCGAGGCGGCCACCACCCCCGCCGCCGCCCGCGCCGTCTTCGAGGAGGAGATGGAAGAGCCGTTCCCGCAGGATATCCGCGACCAGCTCGCCGCCGTGCTCCGCGCGATGGCCCGCGCGTGGGAGGGCACCTCCGCGCGCCTTCTCCGTCAGGCCCAGGGCGCGCCCGCCGATGCGGGGCTCGGGCTCGTGGTACAGCGCATGGCGCAGGGCATGGGGCCGGGCCAATCCGGCTCGGGCGTGGTGCAATTCGTCGATCCGGCGACCGGCGTGCCGCAGGTCACGGGCCGCTACATGGGGCAGGCCATGGGCCGCGAAGCGCTCCGCGCGCCCGACCGCGCGCTGTATCTCACGCGCGACGCGCGCGGCCCCTCGCTCGAGGAATTGCTGCCCGAGGTCTATGCCGAGCTTCTGGACGTCGGCGCCCGCTGCCGCGCCCGCCTGCGCGAGGAGATGCAGGTCGAATTCACCATCGACCAGGGCCGCCTCGCCGTGCTCGACGCCGTCCGCTGCCCGCGCGAGGCGCGCGCCGGGGTCGCCATCGTCACGGCGCTGGCCCGCGACGGCATCATTCCGCGCTCCGAGGCGCTGCTCCGGATTGCGCCTGCCACGCTCAGCCGCCTGCTTCACCGCCAGATCGACATCGACGCGCCCCGCACGGTGCTTGCGCGCGGCGTCGCCGCATCGCCGGGGGCCGCGTCCGGTCGCCTCGTCTTCGATCCGGCCGAAGCGCAGGCGGCGCTCTCGCGCGACGAGGCCTGCATCCTCGTCCGCCGCGAAACCTCGCCCGACGACGTGCGCGGCATGCATGCGGCCGACGGCGTGCTGACCGAGCGCGGCGGCACCACCAGCCACGCCGCCGTGATCGCGCGCGGCCTCGGCTTGCCCTGCGTCACAGGCGCCACGGGCCTGCGCGTGTCGGGCAAGGACAGGACCGTCACGCTGGCCGACGGGCGCGTGCTGGGCGAAGGCGACAACATCACGATAGACGGCTCCTCGGGCGAGGTGCTCGACGGGCTCGTCCCGACGCAGGAGCCGATGCTCGACGACGCCTTCCGCGACATCATGGCATGGTCGGACCAGGCACGGGATATCGGCGTGCGCGCAAATGCGGACACCGTGGCCGACGCGACGCTGGCGCGCGGCTTCGGCGTCGACGGGATCGGACTTTGCCGGACCGAGCACATGTTCTTCGACCCCGCCCGCCTGACCGTGATGCGCGAGATGATCTTCGCCGAAGGCCCATCGGACCGGGCCGCGGCGCTCGAACGCCTGCTCCCGATGCAGCGGGACGATTTCACCGAGCTTTTCACGCTGATGTCGGGCCTGCCGGTCTGCATCCGCCTGCTCGATCCGCCGCTGCACGAATTCCTGCCCTCCGAGGGGCAGGGCATCAGCGATCTGGCCGCCGCGCTCGACCGGCCGCTGTCCGAGGTGAAGACCCGGATCGCGGCGATGCAGGAATACAATCCCATGCTGGGGATGCGGGGCGTCCGCCTCGGGATCGCCATGCCCGAGATCTACGAGATGCAGGCCCGCGCCATCTTCGAGGCGACCGTCGCGGCCCTTGGCGAGGGCTCCGTCGTCACCCCGGAGATCATGATCCCGCTGGTCACCGCCCGGCGCGAGGTCGAGCTGGTCAAGCGCCGCATCGACGCCATCGCCGCCGCCGTCCGCGAGGAATCGGGCACCGAATTCGACTACCGCCTTGGCGTGATGGTCGAGACGCCGCGCGCCGCTCTGCGCGCCGGCGAAATCGCCGAGATGGCCCATTTCCTCAGCTTTGGGACCAACGACCTGACGCAGATGACCTATGGCCTGTCTCGCGACGACGCGGGGCGGTTCATGTCGGCCTATGTCAATGAGGGCGTCTATCCCGAGGACCCGTTCGGCACGCTCGACGTGGACGGGGTGGGCGAACTTCTTCTGCTGGGGGCTGCGCGCGGGCGGGCGGTTCGGCCCGACATCACGGTGGCGCTCTGCGGCGAACATGGGGGCAGTCCCGAATCGATCGCCTTTTGTCGTTTGGCCGGATTCGACTACGTGTCCTGCTCGCCCTTCCGGGTGCCCGTGGCCAAGCTCGCGGCGGCCCATGCGACAATTCTCGGCAGCGATGCGGCAGATTCGCGCCGATCCTGACTAAAATCGGCAGGAATTCGCGAATCCGGTCCCGTTAGCGCCGCCGAACGCAACCTTTCGCCCAATGCTGCGGTTGCAAACATCGCTTCGAGACCGCACCTGTCCCGCTCAGACAAAAGGGTGGACGTTGACGGAACGATAACCCGCAAAGGGTACAGCCGTCACAGCGTCCGAACGGATAGGACAGACTTGAATATGCTTAAGGTTTTCGGCGTGGTCCGCGTGGTTGCGGTCTCTCTTTTCGTGTGCGTTGCGACCCAGGGTGCGGCACAGGTGGTACAACCCCAGCTCGGCGGTGTCGGGCTCTCCGGCTGGACGAAACTGGCCAGCCTCAACTCCGGCCCCGAAGCGGGCGGCTCGGTCCTCGACCGCCGCGCGCGGCCCCTCTCGGACGCGCGGGCCGACGACGCCGCCCGGATCGAGCAGATCGATCGCGATCTTCTCAGCGACATGGACCGCGCCACCGGCAACGCGCAGTGGCGCTGCCTGACCGAGGCGATCTATTTCGAGGCGCGGGGCGAGCCTGTCGCGGGCCAGGTCGCCGTCGCCGAAGTCATCCTCAACCGCGTCGACAGCCCCCGGTATCCCCGCTCGATCTGCAAGGTCGTGAACCAGGGCACCGGCCGGCTGCACGCCTGCCAGTTCAGCTATACCTGCGACGGCATCCCCGAGCGCGTGACCGAGCCGGCCGCCTGGGACAAGGCCGGCAAGATCGCCCGCCTCCTGATCGACGGCGCCCCGCGCGCGCTGACCGCCGACGCGACGCATTACCATGCCGATTACGTGAACCCGCACTGGGCCAAGGTCTATCCGCGCACGGCCAAGGTCGGGCAGCACATCTTCTACAAGCAGATCCCCGGCGCCTGATCGGCCGCCGCATGACGCAAACGACCCCCGGGCCGACGGTCCGGGGGTTTTTTTCCGTCCCGACCCGTGGTCTGAGATGGAGGCCCTTCGCGCCTTGGACCCTCTGCCCCATGTCCGACCGTCACGCCCGCGACCAGCATGCGCTGCGCCTCGCCTTCGCCGCCCCGCTCGACCGGGCGCGCGCGGACGCGTTGCCGCTGGACCGGATCTCGCTGCGCGAGCATGTCCGCGAGGTCGAGATCGGTGCCTTCCAGCTGGAACGCGGCGTATTGCAACGGGTCCGCTTCGACATCGTGGCCGAGGTCGTGCCTGACACCGAGGCGGTGCTGGGCGACGACGTGGACGGCATCCTGTCCTATGACACGCTGATCGAGGCGATCGATGTCGAACTCGAGGCGGAGCGCCTGAACCTGCTCGAGACGCTGGCCGAGCGCATCGCCGCCCGCGTCCTCCTGCACGACCGCGCCGCCCGCGTCTTCGTGCGGATCGAGAAGCTGGATCGCGGCCCGCATGTGCTGGGCGTCGAGATCGTGCGGTCCCGCGCCGCCGGTCCCGTGGTCCCCTTGGCCGAGGATGCGCCCACGCCGCGAATCGTCCTGCTGGCCGAAGGGGCGCAGGACGATCCCGCGCTGGGCGCGATGCTGGACCGGCTTGCGGGCGACCCGGTGCCCACCATCCTGATCGCAACGCCCGATTTCGACGCACCGCGCGCGGCCCACCCGATGCCCCAGCGCCGGATCGACCTTCTGGCGATGGAGCAGGCGGCCTGGCGGCTGGCGGCCCGCGACGATCGCTGCGTCGTTGTCGACAGCCGGACCGAGCTCGACTGGTCGATGCGCCGGGGCGGCATCACCCTCTGGGCGCCGTCCCGCATCGTGCTCGACGCGACCCATGGCCCCGAGAATGCCGACCCCGCAACGCTGGCCCGCTGGTTCGCGGCCGAGTTCGACGCGGTCGAGCTTGTCCTCCCCGGCCCGGCCGCGCCCGGCGGCTCAGTCCCCGAGCGGCAGGCCGGATCGCTCGACGCGGTCTGATGGCCTATCTTCTGCCCCTGCCCGCGCGGGACGCCGACGGCCCGAACCTCGCGGGCGGATGGCTGCGCTTCGATCGCGTCGCGCGGCTCGAACGGGGCCGCCCGCGCGAGGTCGTGCCCGTCTCTGACTGCGACGCGGCCGAACTCGCCCCCCTCATCTCCCCCCGGGCACCGGTCGCGGGCCTCACCTTCGATGCCCCGCGCGTCATGGGCATCCTGAACATCACGCCCGACAGCTTCTCGGATGGCGGCGCCCATCTCGCGGTGGAGGCAGCCACCGCCGCCGCCGAAGAGATGGCGGGCGCAGACATCCTTGACCTCGGTGCCGAGAGCACGCGCCCTGGCGCCGCCGAGATCCCCGCGGCCGAGGAGATCGAGCGGCTCGCTCCCGTCCTCGCCGCGCTCGGCGGCCGCCGGATCAGCGTCGACACCCGCAAGGCCGAGGTGGCCCGCCACGCCCTCGGGGCCGGGGCCGCGATGATCAACGACGTCTCGGCTCTGGCCTTCGACCCCGAGATGGCCGCCACCGTCGCGGCCTCGGGGGCGGCGATCTGCCTGATGCACAGCGTGGGCACGCCCGCGACGATGCAGGACGACCCGCATTATGGCGATGTCCGTCTCGACGTGTACGATGCGCTGGCGGACCGGATCGGTGCGGCACTCGCCGCGGGCATCCCGCGCGACCGCATCGTGGTCGATCCGGGCATCGGTTTCGGCAAGACGCAATCCCACAACCTCGCCCTCCTGCGCGATATCGGCCTGTTCCACGGGCTCGGCGTGCCGATCCTGCTGGGCGCGTCGCGCAAGCGGTTCATCGGCGATCTGGGCGCCGCGCCTGCGCCGCGCGATCGGGGACCGGGAACGCTGGCGGTGACGCTGGCATCCGTGGCACAAGGCATCCAGATTCACCGTGTGCACGACGTGCCCGAGACGGTGCAGGCGCTCGCGCTCTGGCGGGCCGTGACGGGAGAGTGAGCATGGGCCTGTTCGGGACCGACGGCGTGCGCGGGCGCGCCAACGAGGGCAATATGACCGCCGAGATGGCGCTGCGCATCGGGGCGGCGGCGGGGCGCTACTTCCGGCGCGACGCGGGCCATTCGCTGCATGCGCACCGGGTCGTCATCGGCAAGGACACGCGGCAATCGGGCTACATGATCGAGAACGCGCTGACCGCGGGCCTGACCTCGACGGGCATGAACGTGCTTCTGCTCGGGCCGGTCCCGACCCCTGCCGTCGGCCTCTTGGCGCGGTCGATGCGCGCCGATCTCGGCGTGATGATCTCGGCAAGCCACAACCCCGCCGACGACAACGGCATCAAGCTCTTCGGGCCGGACGGCTTCAAGCTGTCGGATGCCGCCGAGGCCGAAATCGAGCGCATGGTCGAGGAAGGGGTCCGCCCCGCCGAGGCGCAGAACATCGGCCGGGCCAAGCGGATCGACGACGGGCGCGGGCGCTATGTCGAATACGCCAAGACGACGATCCCCGCCGGCATGACGCTGGAAGGGCTGAAGATCGTGGTCGATTGCGCCAACGGGGCCGCCTACCGCGCTGCCCCAGAAGTGCTGGCCGAACTGGGCGCAACCGTCATACCGATCGGCGTCGCGCCGGACGGGCGCAACATCAACCGCGAATGCGGCTCGACCCATACCGACACGGCGGCGGCGGCGGTCGTCGCCCATGGCGCCGACCTGGCCATCTCGCTCGATGGCGACGCGGACCGGGTGATGATCCTCGACGCCGCCGGGCGCGTGGCGGATGGCGACCAGCTCATGGCGCTCTTCGCGGCGCGCTGGGCGGGCGAGGGTCGGCTCGCGGGCAACACGCTTGTGGCGACCGTGATGTCCAATCTCGGCCTCGAACGGCATCTCGCGTCGCAGGATCTCAAGCTTCACCGCACCAAGGTCGGCGACCGTCACGTGGTCGAGGCGATGCGCCGGGGCGGCTTCAACCTCGGCGGCGAGCAATCGGGCCATATCGTCATGACCGATTACGCCACCACCGGCGACGGCCTTATCGCGGGACTGCAATTTGCCGCCGAGATGGTGCGAACCGGGCGCCCCGCGTCCGAGCTGATGGACGTGTTCGAACCGGTGCCGCAGCGGCTCGACAACGTGGCCTATGCCAACGGCGCGAACCCGCTGGCCGCCGCCGGCGTGCAGACCGCCATCGCAGCGGCCGAGGACGCGCTGACCGGCAAGGGCCGCCTCCTGATCCGGGCGTCGGGGACCGAGCCGTTGATCCGCGTGATGGCCGAATGCGAAGATCCGGCCCTTTTGGATCGCGTCGTCGACGACGTGGCCGAGGCGGTCCGCGCCGCGGGCTAGACTCCCGCCAGATGCGCCGCCGCCCCGAGGGTCGCGGCCAGCACCAGCGTCTCGAAGAGGCCGCGCTTCAGGACCAGCAGCCAGACCAACGCGATCGCAGCCAAAGCGCCGGCGATCGGGTCGAAGGACGCCCAGTCGGGCACCGGCGGGCCGAACCCGCCCTCGTCCACCCGCCGGAAAAGGACGTGGATGGCAAACCAGAGCGACAGGTTCGCGATTACCCCCGCGACCGCCGCCGACACCATGTCGAGCGCGCCGCGCAGACGCGGCATCGCCGAGAGCCGATCGAGATGCGGCGCTCCCGCGAAAATCCACAGAAAGCACGGCGCGAAAGTCGCCCAGAGCGTCACGAGACCCGTCGCCGCCGCCACCGGCCAGCCCCCCGCCTGCGCCCCGCCCAGCCAGCCCGTGAACAGCGTCACGAGGATCAGCGGCCCCGGCGTCGTCTCGGCCAGGCCCAGCCCGTCGATCATCTGCTCGGGGCTCAGCCAGCCCTGTGCCTCGACCGCCGTTTGCGCCAGAGCGGCGAGCACGGCATAGGCGCCGCCGAAGCTAACGGTGGCGAGCCAGCTGAAGAACACCGCCGCCTCGGCCGGGACCGAACCGGGCGCCAGCGCCATCACCGCCAGAAGCGGCAGCCACCAGATCGCAAGCCAGGTCGCCACCGTTCGGACCGTGCCCGCGTGGCGGACGGGCGCATCCTCCGGCGCCGTGCCCGAGGGGCGCGCGAGCCCCAGCAGGATCGCCGCCCCCAGCACCGCCCAGAAGGGCGCGCCGAAGACGAAGAGCGCCGCGAAGGCCGCGACCGCGACGCCGAGCGCGACCGGCCCGCGCAACGCCTTGGCCCGGAGCTTCCAGAGCGCGCCCGCCACGATCGCCAGCGCCGCGGCCTTCACCCCGAGGAACGCCGCCTCGACGAGCGGCAGCCGCCCATAGCTCAGGTAGAGCGCCGCCAGCGCCGCCATCACCACCGCGCCGGGCAGTACGAAGAGCAGGCCCGCAAGAAGCCCCCCGGCCGTGCCGCGCAGCCGCCAGCCCGCGAAGGTCGCAAGCTGCATCGCCTCGGGCCCCGGCAGGAGCGAGCAGAAGCCCAGCCCCCGGAGGAACAGGTCCTCGTCGAGCCAGCGCGTCCGGTCCACCAACTCGCGATGCATCAGCGCGATCTGCGCCGCCGGTCCTCCGAAGGACAACACGCCGATGCGCCCGAAGACGGCCGTCATCTCGGCCCAGGACGGCACGGTCATGCCGACCGCCCGGCCAGCCAATCATCGACCAGATCGAGCGCGTCCAGCGGTGTCACAACCCGTGTCAGACGCCCGGCCAAAATCCGTTCGGGGCCGCCGGCAAGCTGCGCCAGCGCGGGATGATCGAGACCCGCCAGCGCCGCCATTTCGGCCGCCGTTCCGGGCACGGGTTCCGCGTCGCGCACCGCCAGCGCGGGCTCCAGCCAGTCCCGCGTGACCGGCAGGACCGAGGCGCGGCGATCCACGAGGCGCCGCAGCACCCAAAGCGCCGCGAGCTCGTCCCAGCCCGCATCCGCGGCCACGATCCAGCGCGCGGGCAAGTCCCGCGCTGTCATCAGCGGCAGCCCCGCGGCTACCCAGTCCAGATGGCCGCCGGTCATCGACAGGGCCGCTACGCCCCGCGCGCGAAGAAGACCCGCGCCGATCTGGCTCAGCTTGCCGCCCTTCTGGCAGGTGCAGACGGCCGGACCCGCGGGCAATGGCCCGTCCTCGAGCGCGGCCAGTGTGTCCGCGCGGGCGCCGGGAATGCGGCGCGGATCGGCGGCCGCATCCTCGTCGTCGCGCAGGTCGATCAGGACCGGCGCGTCGGGCGCGTGCAGGATCGTGGCAAGTGCTGCGGGGGTGATCGTGGTGTGGTCATGGGCCAAGGGGCATCCTCCGATTGAACGGTTTCTGGATGCGCGACTTGGGTCCGGGGACCTGTGGCGGGGTGTGCGCGACCCCGTGGCGAACCGTGCCACGGGCGCGCGGACGGGTCTAGCCCGGATGCACGAGCGTCCCGAAGAGACGCGGCTCGAGCGTCTCGGCGGCGAAGAGCGGGCCATGGGTCAGGACCGAGACCGCGTCATGGCTGTGCAGGCTCTCCTGATGCGAGGCGACGACGCGATGATCGCCGGTGCCCGCCAGCGCGGCAAGCCCTTCGGAGAAGAGGCGGACGGCGTCCTCCACGAAGATCGGGTTCGCGGCGTTGAGTTCGGCGAAGGCCTGCTCGTCCTCGCGCTTGACCATGACCTGCGTCTCGGTCGGCACGACGCGGCGGCACATGTCGATCACGTCCTCGATCGCCACATCGCCCGTCACCTCGATCGAAAGACGCGCGACGGAGCGCTGCGAATGCGGCGTGGCGAGCTGGCCCCGGGTGCGCCGCGCATGTTCCGACAGCTCCAGCGAACAGGGGCAGGTCGAGGAATAGACGTAATCGAGATGGATCATCCGGCGGCGCGTGTCCCCCGACCGGATCACCTCGAAGGCGGCATCGTAATACTGCCAGCCGGTCAGGCCCGAGCGCAGGCTCTCGACCTCGAGCGGCAGCGCGAAGCGCAGAAGGATGCGCGCGTCCTCGGCCCCGAGATCGGCGAGATAGGCGTCGAGCGCCGCATCCACCGCGTCGAACCCGGCCGCCCCTGCGGCATGGGCATAGAAGCTGCGCATGATGCGGCTCATGTTGATGCCCTTCCGGCCCGCCGCGAGGCTGACCGTGCCGGTGACCGACGCATCGACGCCGCGCGGCCCCGCGCGCGTCGGCACCTGAAGCGGCAGGCGGAAGTTCGAGATCCCGACATGCTGGATCGCGACATCCGCGCCCCGGATCAGGTCGGCGGGGCCGTTCTGCAGGTCGGGCAGCGTCGCGCGGTAGGCCTCGTCGGCCACCAGCGCCGGGTAGGCATCGGCGAGGATCGGGTAGGCCTCGGGCAGCGGCGCCCCCCCGGCCTCGGCATAGCGGCGAAGCGTCTCGAGCGCATCACGCACGTCGTCTTCGTCGGGCTGGCGGTCAATATCCGGTGCGTGGACGTTCATGGCCGTCCCTCCCTTCGGTTCGCGCATAGGCCGCATCATGTGGGGATTACGCGGCGGAATCCAAGCCCGATCCGACCGGGAGGGGGCCGAACGCGGGGCCCCGGCTGGACGGCAGGGACGCGTTCAGGCCGCGCGCGACGCGGTGCCGTGTCCAAGGTCGCGCATCATGTCGGTCGCCCGGATCGTCACGCCATCGCGGACCTGCGGCGCGGGGGCGACCACCGTCCAGCCCAGCCGTGCGAGGAACGGGCGCGCCAGGTCGCTGGCCCGCGCCGTCAGACGGGTGTGGCCCGCCGCGCGCGCGCCGTTCTCGAGGACCGCGAGCAGCGCATCGGCGGTGCCCTGCCCCCGTTCTTCGGGCGCGACGTAGGCGAGGTCGAGATAACCGTCGCCGCGCAACGTCATGAAGCCCACGGGCGCGCCGTCGCGCTCGGCCACGCGGACGGTCTGGTCGGCCAGGCGCTGCGCGAACGCCGCCACATCGGGCCGTGCGGGCAGCCACGCCACCCGTTCGGCGTCGTCGTAGCGGGGGGCCGCGCCCTCGTGGACGCCGCGCCAAAAGATCTCGATCAGCGCGGGCAGGTCCGCCGCCCGACCCTCGCGGATCTCAAGCATGGTCCAGCGCCCCCAGCACGTCGGCCAGGAGATCGCCCGCGTCTTCCAGCCCGCAGGACAGCCGGATCAGGCCCGGCGTGATCCCCAGCATCGTCTTCTGGTCATCGGGCAGCCGTTGATGCGTCGTCGTCGCCGGATGGGTCGCGATGGATTTCGCGTCGCCCAGGTTGTTCGAGATCAGCACAATTTCCAGCGCGTTCAGCACCCGGAAGGCGGCGTCCTTGCCACCGGTCACGTCGAAAGACAGGACGGTTCCCCCCTCCTCCATCTGCGCACGGGCGAGGTCACATTGGGGATGAGAGGCCAGATGCGGATGGATCACGCGGGCGAGCTTCGGGTGACCTTCGAGCGCCTCGGCCAGCGCGCGGCAGGTCGCGGCCTGCGCCCGGACGCGCAGGTCCATATGCTCCAGACCCTTCAGCATCACCCAGGCGTTGAAGGGCGACATGCTGCCGCCGGTGTGCTTGAGATAGGGCTCGGCCGTCTTGCGGATGAACTCGGTCGTCCCGCAGATCACCCCGCCCAGACAGCGCCCCTGCCCGTCCACATGCTTGGTCGTGGAATAGACGACGACATCCGCGCCGAGCTCGACCGCCCGGCTGAAGACGGGCGTGGCGAAGACGTTGTCGACGATCACCAGCGCGCCGACGGCATGGGCGAGTGCCGCGACACCGGCGATGTCGACCACTTCCAGCGTCGGGTTCGAGACGCTCTCGAAGAAGCAGGCCTTGGTGTCAGGCCGGATCGCGGCCTGCCACGCCGCAAGGTCGGTGCCGTCGATCAGCGTGACCTCGACGCCGTAGCGGGGCAGCACCTCGTCGAGGATATAGAGACACGACCCGAACAGCGCGCGGCCCGCCACGACGTGGTCCCCGGCCCGCAGCATCGAGACCAGCGCGCCGTTGACCGCCGCCATGCCGGAGGCGGTGGCGAAGGCGTCCTCGGTCCCCTCGATGGCGGCGATCCGGTCTTCGAACATCGCGACGGTGGGGTTGCCGTAGCGCGCGTAGATGAACTCCTCGCGGCATGCCTCGAGGAACCGTGCCTCGGCGGCTTCCGCACTGTCGTAGACGAAGCCCTGGGTCAGGAACATCGCCTCCGAGACCTCGCCGTATTGCGAGCGGCGGGTGCCCGCGTGGACGGCCTTCGTGCGGGGCGAGAGCGGGCGGTTGGACGTGTCTTTCATGGCGGACCTCTTCGGGGGCCGATGGCGTGTCACCAGAGTATCGAGGGAGGGCCACAGGCGTGCCCGATGCCTCTTTAGCGGAGTTGCGACCGGGTTTCCCCGATCAGAGGGCCGCAAGCTGGATCAAATCCCCTCGGGGACGGCGATAGCCCGCATCCGCCCCCCGGATCAAGTCACAAGCTTGCAACCGGGGCCACGGCCCGCCACCGTCGCCGCATCCCGCACGGAGGCCCCCATGTCCGATCCCATCGACCTCTATTTCTGGCCCACGCCCAACGGCTGGAAGGTCTCCATCGCCCTCGAGGAGATGGACCTGCCCTACAAAACGCATCTCGTGAACATCGGCGCGGGCGACCAGCACAGGCCGGACTTCCTCGCCATCAGCCCCAACAACCGGATGCCTGCCATCGTCGACCCCGATGGCCCCGACGGCGCGCCCATCGCCATCTTCGAGAGCGGCGCGATCCTGCAATACCTCGCCCGCAAGACCGGCACCTTCTGCGGCGCGACCGAGCGCGAGCGGATCGCGGTGGACCAGTGGCTGATGTGGCAGATGGGCGGCCTCGGACCGATGGCGGGCCAGGCGCATCACTTCCTGAAATACGCGCCCGCGATGGACCCGCCCAACGACCTGCTCTACGCCAAGGACCGCTACCGCGCCGAGACCGGGCGCCTCTACGGCGTGATGGACCGGCAGCTTGCCAAGTCGCGCTATATCGCGGGCGAGTGCTACTCGATCGCGGATATGGCCTGCTGGGGCTGGGCCTCGCTCTGGGAAGGGCAGCAGCAGACGCTCGACGACAAGCCCAACCTCGCGCGCTGGCTCGACGAGGTCGGCGCGCGCCCCGGCGTCATCGCGGGCCGCGCGCTCCATGCCGACCGGCGCGCGGCCGACCCCAAGGTCAATGCGCAGGCCAAGGGGCTGATGGCGGGCAAGGGCTAAGACGCGCATGTCCCGAGCTTCCTCTGGAACAACACCGCGTGCTTCGCGTAGGGTTCGCGGGACACGGCTGGGGAGTCACCGATGAAATCCGAGGGGCTGCAAAAGATCGCCTTCACGGCCCTCGCCGTGCTCGTCGCGCTGGCGGGCTCCGGCATGCTCGATGGCGGGGCCCTCTGATCCATGGCGCGACGGTTCGGCGGTGAATTCAGCCCCCAGGGCAAGACGGCGGCGGGCGGACCGCCGCCCGCGCCGTTGAAGCCTCCCATGATGGGCCGCGCGCGCACGTCGATCCTGATGGCGCTGGCCGTCATCCCCGTCATCGCCGCCTTCGTCCAGACCGGGGCCATTCCGCTGGCCGTCAACCTTCTGTCCGGGGCCGCGATCTTCGGCTCGGCGATCCTGACGCGCGAAGGGCTCAAGGCCGAGGCCGCATGGGCCGCGCGCCGCATCGCCCGCCGCCCCGCCGTGCCGCGCAAGATCTTCGGGGCCGTCCTGATCGGCGTCGGCGTCGCGCTGGGGGCGATGACGGGCTTCGGCGGCCTCGTCGCGGGCGTCATCTACGGCATCGTGGCCGCGGCGCTTCATCTGGTGTCCTTCGGCCTCGACCCGATGTCCGACAAGGGGATGGAGGGCGTCGACGCCTTCCAGACCGAGCGCGTCGCCCGCACCATCGAGGAGGCCGAGACCCATCTCGCCGCGATGGAGGACGCCGTGTTGCGCGCCAGGGATCGCGAGGCCGAGGCCCGCGTCGCCTCGGTCGCCGCCAAGGCCCGCGCGATGTTCCGCACCGTCGAGGACGACCCCCGCGACTTGACGGCGGCGCGCAAGTTCCTCGGCGTCTACCTGATGGCCGCGCGCGACGCGACGGCCAAGTTCGCCGACCTTTACGCCCAGACGCGGGATGCCGGCGCCAAGACCGAGTATTTCGCCCTTCTGGACGACCTCGAGCGGGGGATGGACGCCAAGCGCGAGACCCTGCTCGTCACCGACCGCACCGACCTCGACGTCGAGATCGAGGTGCTGCGCGACCGCCTGAAACGCGACGGCCTGCCCGTCCGAGACTAGACCAACCGGAGAGACCGCATGGACACGACCACTCGCCAGAAGGCCGCCGAAGACGCATCCGAGATCGCGGCCGTCACCGCCGTCACCCTGCCTGAGCCGGGCGGCGCGATCGTCCCGCTGGACCAGGCCCCCGCCCCCGTCGCGGCCGATATCCGCAAGCGGATGGACGAACTCGATATGACCGACACCCAGTCGATCATCGAATTCGGCTCGTCGGCGCAGGCCGAGTTGCAGCAGATCAGCCAGGCCATGCTGCAGGACGTCAAGAACAAGGATGTCGGCCCCGCGGGCGATTCCCTGCGCGGCATCGTCAGCACGATCCGCGGCTTTTCCGTCTCCGAACTGGACGTGCGCCGCAAGCGGTCCTGGTGGGAGAAGCTTCTGGGCCGCGCCGCACCCTTCTCGAAGTTCGTTAGCCGGTTCGAGGACGTGCAGGGCCAGATCGACAAGGTGACCGACGACCTCCTCAAGCACGAGCATGTGCTCCTCAAGGATATCAAGTCGCTCGACAAGCTCTACGAGAAGACGCTCGATTTCTACGAGGAGCTGGGCCTCTACATCTCGGCGGGCGAGGCCAAGCTGGCCGAGATCGACGCGACCGTGATCCCCGCAAAGGAGGCCGAGGTCGAGGCCGCGCCCGAGGATCAGAAGATGATCCAGAGCCAGGAGCTGCGCGACCTGCGCGCCGCCCGCGACGATCTCGAGCGCCGGGTCCACGACCTCAAGCTGACGCGGCAGGTGACGATGCAGTCCCTGCCCTCGATCCGGCTGGTGCAGGAGAACGACAAGAGCCTCGTGACCAAGATCAACTCGACCCTCGTGAACACGGTCCCGCTGTGGGAGACGCAGCTGGCACAGGCCGTCACCATCCAGCGCTCGCGCGAGGCCGCCGAAGCCGTGCGTGATGCCAACGACCTGACCAACGAACTCCTGACCTCGAACGCCAAGAACCTGCGCGAAGCGAACTCCGTCGTCCGCCAGGAGATGGAGCGCGGCGTCTTCGACATCGAGGCCGTGCGCCAGGCCAACGAGGACCTCGTCGCGACCATCAACGAAAGCCTCCAGATCGCCGACGAGGGCAAGGCCCGCCGCGCCGCCGCCGAGGAAGAGCTCGAGAAGATGGAGCGCGAATTGCGAGAGACGCTGGCCTCCGCCTCGGCCCGCCGCGACGGCGTCGGCGACAACACGGGCACGTCGGTTCCCACGGCGTGAGGCACGCCCGGCGGATCATGGCGGCGCTTCTCGGCGCCGCCCTCGCGACCTCGGCCTGCCAGCCGGTCGCGACCCCCGTCGATCCGTCGCCGACCCCGACCGCACGCCCCGCCGTGCCCGTCTCCAGCGCCGGCCCCTCGGCCGAAAGCCAGGCCGCCGCAGCCTTCTACCGCCGGATCGAACGGCGCCTCCTGACCGAAGGCCTGCTGCGCCGCGACGGCGGCGGCCCCGACACGGCCTATGGTGCGACCGAGCTGGCGCGCAATTTCGAGCGGATCGCGCTGTTCTCCGAATACACGCAGATCGGCGGGCGCTACGTGGCCCAGCAAAGCCGCGCCCAGCTTCGCCGCTGGGACGGACCCGTCCGCCTCCAGCTCCATTTCGGCGACAGCTCCGATTCCGCCACCCGCGAACGAGACAGCCTGCGCGTGCGATCCTACGTCGCCCGCCTGCGCCGCCTGACCGGCCATCCGATCAATGTCGTCAACTCGGGCGGCAACTATCACGTCTTCGTCGTCTCGGTGGACGAACAGCGCCGCCTCGGCCCGGCCATCAGCCAGCTTGAGCCCGGCCTCAGCCGCGGCACGGTGCGCGAGATCACCAATCTCGACCGCAACACCTATTGCGCCGTCTACGCCTCCTCGACCGCCGACCGGCCCAACACCTACGTCTCCGCCATCTCGCTGATCCGGTCCGAGCACCCGGACCTCATGCGCCTGTCCTGCTACCACGAAGAGATCGCGCAGGGCCTGGGCCTCGCCAATGACAGCCCCTCCGCGCGCCCGTCGATCTTCAACGACGACGAGGAATTCGCGCTCCTGACGACCCATGACGAAGAGCTTCTGACGATGCTCTACGACCCGCGGCTCTCGATCGGCATGAACGCCGCGCAAGCCCGCCCCATCATCCAGCGCATCGCGTCCGAACTGCGGCCCGCCGGCCCGGTCTGACGCGCTCAAGGGAGGTCCCCATGCCCATCTTCGACTTTCTCTCCGGCCAGTTCATCGACGTCATCGAATGGACGGACGACACCCGCGACACGCTCGTCTACCGGTTCGAGCGCCACGGCCACGAGATCAAGTACGGCGCCAAGCTGACCGTCCGCGAGGGCCAGGCCGCCGTGTTCGTCCACGAGGGGCAGCTCGCCGACGTCTTCATGCCCGGTCTCTACATGCTCGAGACCAACAACATGCCGATCATGACGACGCTCCAGCATTGGGATCACGGGTTCAAATCGCCCTTCAAGTCCGAGATCTACTTCGTCTCGACGACCCGCATGACCGATCTCAAATGGGGCACCAAGAACCCGATCACGCTGCGCGACCCGGAGTTCGGCCCCGTCCGCCTGCGCGCCTTCGGGACCTATTCGATCAAGGTCGGCGACCCCGCGAAGTTCATGACGGAAATCGTCGGCACCGACGGCGAGTTCACCCGCGACGAGATCCAGTTCCAGATCCGCAACATGATCGTGCAGGCCGCCTCCCGAGCGCTCGCCGGAAGCCGTATCCCCGTCCTCGACATGGCCGCGAACACCGACGATCTCGGACGCATCGTGGCCGAACAGATCAGTGCGACGATCGCCGAGTACGGCCTCACGGTGCCCGAGCTCTATATCGAGAACATCTCGCTGCCGCCGGCCGTCGAGGCGGCACTCGACAAGCGCACCTCCATGGGGGTTCTGGGCGATCTCGACCGCTACCGCGACTTCGCCACGTCCGAGGCGATGCAGACCGCCGCCGCCACGCCGAACTCGGGGATGGGCGCGGGGCTTGGCATGGGGATGGGCATGGGCATGGCGCAGCAGATGGCCAATCCCGGCCCTTGGGGCGCGGCGCCCGCCGCCGCACCGCCGCCGCCCCCGCCGGTCGAGCATGTCTGGCATATCGCCGAGAACGGCGCGACCAAGGGCCCGTTCTCCAAGGCGCGGCTCGGACGGATGGTCGCCGATGGCGAGGTCACGCGCGAGACGCTGGTCTGGACCCAAGGCCAGGACGGCTGGATGACGGCCGAGGACGTGACCGAGCTGGCGCAGCTCTTTACCGTGATGCCCCCGCCCCCGCCCCCGGCGGGCTGAGGACATGCGGGACGCGATCGTTCCCGACGCCCCGGCCGAGGCCACGCGGCGCACCGGCGTCCGCCCGGCCATGCGCGCGGCATGAGCCGGGGCCCGGCCGCCCTCCGCCCCGTGGTGATGGCGCTGCACTGGACCGCGCTCATCGCGATGGTGGCTTGGCTCTTCGGGGCGCTGCCGGGCTGGGCGCTGGCCCTCCACGCGCTCGGCTGGGGCACGATCACCGCCGTCTTCGGCCTGCGCGGCGGCCCCTCGCCCGCGCTCAAGGGCGCGCTCCGCCGCGTCGCGCATCTCGCCCATGCGGTCCTTCTCGCGCTCTACGGTCTCGCGGCACTTGCGACCGCGCTCGACCTTGCCGCCGCCCGCGCTCTCGTGCTCGCCACGCTCGCGGCAGCCGCCCTCCACGCCGTCTTCAACCTCTGGCGCGCCTCCGTCCTCGGCGACGGCGCCCTTCGCCGCATCACGCCGAAGGTGCTGCATTGACCCGCGCACCCCACCCGTCCTCTGGCCCGAAATACCTTCGGGGGTTCTCCAAGGGGGCGGACGGCCCCCTTGGGCGGGGGAGCGCGAGGGGGCGGGCCCCCTCGCCCCGCTTCACCCGCCGCACCTGGCTGAAGCTGATCCACTGGACGACGGTCCCGTTCTTTGTCTGGTTTCTCCTCGTCACCCCCGCCCATGTCGCATCATGGGGCTGGGCCTGGGTCGAGCTGCATTCGGTCTTCGGCCTGGTCTTCGTCAGCCTCGCCCTCATCTGGACGGCCGATCTCGTGATCCGCGGCCTCGCCTCGCGCCCCGGCCCGAAACTGCGCGGCACCGCGCGCGCGATCCACCGCCCCCTCCATCTCGCGTTGATCTGGGGTCTTTTCGGCGTGGCCTTCACGGGCTTCCTCCTCGGGCTCACGGCCAGCCGGACGCTCTTCGCGGGCACCGTCCTGCCCATCGCGCCGCCCCTCGGCCTGCCCGAGGCCAACCGCTGGGCCGGCACGCTGCACACGGTCGAGTTCTACGCCGTGGCCGCCATCGCCGCGATCCACGTCGCCTATCACCTCTGGCGCCATCTGTGGCTGCGCGACAACGCGCTGCGGATCATGGTGCCGCGCGCCCTACATCGGTTCCTATGAAGATCCCGACCGTCCGCGGCGCCCCGCGCCCGCCCGAAATTCCCAAGACGGAAGAGCATCGCTTCCCGTGCGACAATTGCGGCGGCGACATGCGCTTCGATCCCGGCGGCGACCGGATGATCTGCGACCATTGCGGCAATATCGAAGGGCTGGGCCGGGCCAACCCCGCCGCCATCCGCGAGATCGACATCCGCGCGGGTCTCGACCGCGGCGGCGCAGAGACCGAGGAAACCCGCGTCCTCTCCTGTCCGAACTGCGGCGCGCAGGTCGAATTCGACCCGGCCATCCACGCTGCCGAATGCCCGTTCTGCGCCACGCCCGTCGTCACCGACACGGGCACCAACCGGCATATCAAGCCCGCGGCACTCGTGCCCTTCGGCCTCGACGAAGCGACCGCCCATGCGGCGATGAACGACTGGCTGGGCTCGCTGTGGTTCGCGCCGAACGGCCTCCAGAAATATGCCCGCAAGGGGCGCAAGATGTCGGGCGTCTACGTCCCCTACTGGACCTTCGACGCCCAGACCGACAGCGCCTATGCCGGTCACCGGGGCGACACCTACTACGTCCGCCAGACCGTCATGCGCGACGGCAAACCCGTCTCGGTGCAGGTGCCCAAGATCCGCTGGACGCCCAAGCGGGGGCGCGTCCGGCGCTTCTTCGACGACGTCACGATCCTCGCCTCGACCTCGCTGCCCAAGCGCCACACCGACGCGCTGGAGCCGTGGGATCTCGCGGCGCTGGCGCCCTACGCGCCCCAGTTCCTCGCGGGCTTCCGCGCCGAAGCCTACCGCGTCGAGCTCGAGGACGGGCTGACCGAGGCGCGCGCGCGCATGGATGCCGTCATCGCGCGCGACGTGCGGATGGATATCGGCGGCGACCAGCAGCGGATCACCTCGATCGACACGCGCCTGTCCAACGTCACATTCAAACATGTCCTGCTGCCCGTCTGGGTCGCGGCCTACAAGTATCGCGGCCAGTCCTTCCGCTTCGTCGTCAACGGCCAGTCGGGGCGCGTCCAGGGCGAGCGGCCTTATTCCAAGTGGAAGATCGCACTCGCCGTCATCGCCGCACTGATCGTCGCGGCCATCGCGCTCTTCATCTATGCGGCGGCCGAGGGCGGCGGCATCTCGACCGGGGGCCTCTCGCTGCCATCGGGTGGCGGCGCGGGCTGGCTGTCGGAGTGACCGGCAATCCGGTTGGCCCCGGCGCGCGGGGGGCCTAGGGTCCGCGCGGATGACACGGACGGGAGGCCGAGGGATGATCCTCTGCGCGGGCGAGGCCCTGATCGACATGTTGCCGCGCGAGACGGCGGACGGGCCGGGCTTCTACCCGGCCACCGGCGGCGCGGTGTTCAACACGGCCATCGCCCTCGGGCGGCTCGGCGCGCCCGTGGGCCTGCACACCGGGCTTTCGACCGATCTCTTCGGCACGCGGCTGGCCGATGCGCTCGCCGCTTCGGGCGTGACCGACCGCACCGCGCGCTCGGACCGGCCGACCACGCTGGCCTTCGTGACCCTGACCGACGGGCAGGCGGAATACGCCTTCTACGACGAGGGTACGGCCGGACGGATGCTGTCGCCCGTGGACGCGCCCGACATGCGCGGCGTCACGGCGCTCTTCGTCGGGGGTATCAGCCTCGCGGTCGAGCCGTCGGCCCAGGCCTACGAGGGGCTCGCCCTCGGGCACCAGAACCTGCCCCTGATGATCGACCCGAACATCCGCCCCGATTTCATCGCCAACCCCGTTACCTACCGCGCCCGGCTCGACCGGCTGCTCGGCGCCGCCGATATCGTCAAGCTCTCGGATGAGGACATGGCCTGGCTCGGAACCGATCCGGCAGAGGTTCTGGCCCGCGGCGCGCGCATCGTCCTGCTGACCGAAGGGTCCAAGGGCGCGACCGCGATCACCGCGGAAGGCAAGATCCACGTCCCCGCCATCCGGGCCGAGGTCGTCGACACCGTGGGCGCGGGCGACACGTTCAACGCGGGCGTCCTCGCCGGGCTGCACCGCGCGGGCGCCCTGACCAAGGCGACACGCGACGCGGACGCCCTGCGCACCGCACTCGAGCTGGGCGTCGCCGCCGCCGCGATCACCGTCGCGCGCGCCGGGGCGAACCCGCCCTGGGCCGAGGAACTGAACCTCGCCGATGCCGAGAGCTGAGGTCCGGCGATGAAGGCCCTCGTCCAGCGCGTCACCGAGGCACGGGTCGAGATCGACGGCGCGGTCGCCGGGCGCTGCGGCCCCGGCCTCCTGATCCTCGTCTGCGCGATGCAGGGCGACGCCGAGACCAGTGCCGAACAGCTCGCCGGCCGCATCGCCAAGCTGCGGATCTTCCGCGACGATGACGGACGCATGAACCGCTCGCTCCTCGACACCGGCGGCGGCGCACTCGTGGTCAGCCAGTTCACGCTGGCCGCCGACACGTCGCGCGGCAACCGCCCCGGCTTCTCCGCCGCCGCCTCACCGGACTTGGGCGAGCATCTCTACGAACATTTCGTCGCGGCACTGCGGGCCGAGGGCGTCACGGTCGAGACCGGACGCTTCGGCGCGGACATGGCAGTGCACCTGGTCAATGACGGACCTGTGACGATCCCGATCGAGCGCTGAGGCGCGGGTCCGATCTCGCGCTGACGCGAGGGTCCGATTTCGCACTGAGGCGTGCGCCGGGGTGCATCACTCGGCGGCCGCGGCCCCCGTTTCCAGCATCTCGAACGCCTCCGCGAAGAACCGCTCCGAGCCGAAATTGCCCGATTTCAGCGCCAGCGCCGTATCGTCATTCGTAAAGCACCACGGCACGCCGGGCGCGATCTCCGGGCCGATGCGCAGGCTCTCGACCTCCAGAGCGCGTGTCACGGCACCCGACGTCTCACCGCCCGCGACCACGATCCGGCCTACGCCCATCTCGCGCGCATCGCGGGCCAGTTGCGCCAGCGCATCCTCGACCAACGTGCCCGCGCGGGCCACGCCCAGCGCCTCCTGCGCGGCGGCGACGGTCTTGGGCTCGGCGGTCGCGAAGATGATCTTCGGGGCGTCGACCGGCTGCGCCGCGAGCCATGTCCGCGCCGCCGCGAGCCCGCCCTTCGCCAATTCCATCGGGTCCAGCCGGTAGCCCGACGCGCCCGCATCGATATACGCCCCCACCTGCGCCCGCGTCATCGCCGAGCACGAGCCCGAGAGAACGATCTGCCCGCCCCCGGCCTCCGGCAAATCGGCGGGCGCCGCGAGCCCCGCGCCCGCGTCGCGCCAGAGCGCCGGCAGCGGTTGCGCGATCGCCGAGCCGCCGCAGACCAAGTCCGCGCCCTGCACCGCCTCGGCGATCACGGCGAGATCGTCGCCTTCGACCGCGTCCACCACCACATGCCCGCGCAGGTCGTCCAGTGCCGCGCGCACCGCCGCCGCCCCCGCCCGTACGGTCGGAAACGCGATCAGCCCCGTCTCGCGCGCGACCTGCGGCGCCAGCAGCCGCTCGAGCGACGAGTCCCGCATCGGGGTCAGCGGGTGATCCTTCATCGGGCTCTCGTGCAGGGGCAGTTCGCCCACGTAGAGATGCCCCATGAACACGCGCCGCCCGTTCTCGGGGAAGGCGGGGCAGTGAATGGCCCGGTCGAGCCCCAGATCGGACATCAGCGCGTCGGCCACCGGGCCGATATTCCCGCGCGGCGTCGAATCGAAGGTCGAGCAGTACTTCCAGAAGATCCGCTCGGCCCCCTGCGCGCGCAGCCAGCGCAGCGCCGCCCGCGCCTCGGCCACGGCATCCTCGGGCGGGACGGTCCGGATCTTCAGCGCGATGACCTCGAAGGCCGTCGCCTCGGTCGGGCCCTCGGGCACACCGATCCGAAGGGTCACGGCCACGCCCGCACGCGACAGCATCGCGGCGAGGTCGGTCGCCCCGGTGAAATCGTCTGCGATCGCTCCAAAGAACGTGGATGACATGGCGGACCTCCCGGGGTCCGATCCTGACGGGCGCGCCAAGCCATTGAAAGTGCGCGCCCCTCCGGCGGCGCCCTTTCCGGCCAGATGATGCAGGAAGGTCGCGGATGGACGGCGCGAAGGCACGGGCGTAGCGTCGTGCAGACCCTCTTCCAACGGTGATCCCATGCCCGACACGACCCTGCCGAACTCCTGGGACGCGCGCGCCCGCGCCCACAGCTTCTTCGGCTTCACCGACCTCCCCTCGATCGAGGCGCGTGGTACCGTCGTCGTCACCCATGGCGAGGGGCCCTACGTGATCGACACCGAAGGGCGGCGCTATCTCGACGCGAATTCCGGGCTCTGGAACATGATCGCGGGCTTCGACGACCCCGACCTGATCCGCGCGGCGCAGGACCAATACGCAAAGTTCCCCGGCTACCACGCGTTCTTCGGACGCATGGCCGACACCACGGTCGAGCTGTCCGAAAAGCTGGCGGCGGTCGCCCCCTTCGACGGCGCGCGGACCTTCTACACGAATTCGGGGTCCGAGGCGAACGACACCATGGTCAAGATGCTGTGGTTCCTCCACGGCGCGGAAGGCCGGCCCCAGCGCCGCAAGATCCTGACCCGCGTGAACGCCTATCACGGGGTCACCGCCGTTTCGGCGTCGATGACCGGCAAACCCTACAACTCGGTCTTCGGCCTGCCGCTGCCGGGCTTCGTCCACCTGACCTGCCCGCATTACTGGCGCGAGGGCCGCGAGGGCGAGAGCGAGGCCCAGTTCACCGCCCGCCTCGCCGCGGAACTGGAGGAGGTGATCGCCCGCGAAGGCGCCGACACCATCGCCGGGTTCTTCGCCGAGCCAGTGCAGGGCGCGGGCGGCGTCATCCCGCCGTCCGAGGGCTATTTCGACGCGATCCTTCCGATCCTGCGCGCCCACGACATCCCCGTCATCGCCGACGAGGTCATCACCGGCTTCGGGCGCACGGGCGAGATGTGGGGTTGCCAGACCTACGGCTTCACCCCCGACGCCATCATCGCGTCCAAGGCCCTGACGGCGGGCTATTTCCCCATGGGCGCCGTCATCCTCGGCCCCGAACTGGGCGACCGGCTGCAGCGCGCGACCGACGCGATCGAGGAATTCCCCCACGGCTTCACGGCCTCGGGCCACCCGGTCGGCTGCGCCATCGCGCTGAAAGCCATCGAGCTGGTCGAGGGCGGGCTTCTCGACAACGTCCGCCGCCTGACCCCCGCCTTCGAGGCCGGTCTCGCCCGGCTGGCCGAACACGAGCATATCGGCGAATGGCGGGGCCGCGGTTTGATGGGCGCGCTGGAGGCCGTCAAGGACAAGGCCACCAAGACGCCTTGGGACGGCGATCTCTCGGTGTCCGAGCGGATCGCGAACACCTGCACCGATCACGGGCTGATCTGCCGTCCACTGGGCCAGTCGATCGTGCTTTGCCCGCCCTTCATCACCACCGACGCGCAGATGGACGAGATGTTCGACAAGCTGGGCGCGGCCCTCGACGAGGTCTTCGCGGGTCTGGGCTAGGGCCCGGTCTGCGCCTGCTTGGCGCGGAGATAGCGCAGCTTCTTGCGCAGCTCCGGGTCTTCCAGCCGCGCGAACGCGCCGCCCGAGAAGAGCGGCCAGTCGAGCGCCAGTCCGCGCCGCACGAGCTCGCCCGCGATGTCCTCGTCGTCGCCTCGATAGCAGCGCGCGACATAGCGGTCATAAGACACGTCGCCCGTCAGCACGGCGGTGATCGTCTGCCCCTTGCAGATGTCGATCATCGCCCATTTCGCCTTCTGGCCCCACGGCTCGTCCAGTTCGGGTGCGTCGATCCCCCAGAGGCGCAGGCGCACCCGCCCGATGATGATGGTGTCGCCGTCGATGACGTGCACCCGCCCGCGCAACTCGCGCCCGGCGATGGGATGCGGCAGCGGATGGGGCCGCGGCGCCGGGTCGGTTGACGGGACCGTCCGGGTCGCGCTGCGCGTCCGATGGGGGAAGCCGCTCGGCTCGCGCCAGGTGGCCGGGTCGTCATGGACAGGCGGGCGCCTCGGGGACCGAAGGCGCGGGCGCTCAGGGGACCGGGCGGGCGGGGCCGCGCGCCGGCCGGACGACCGCATCGACGCCCCCGCGACCTTCGCCACGAGCAGGATGATCCCGCCCAAGGCGAAGAACAGGATGACCGCAGAGGCGCCGTCGCCGTCCATCGCCGGGCGAGGATCAGTCGGCCAGCTTGTTCAGCCGCGCCACGAGGCTCGACGTGTCCCAGCGGCCGCCGCCCATCGCCTGCACGTCCTTGTAGTACTGGTCGATTAGCGCCGTGCCCGGCAGGGACGCGCCGATATTCTCGGCCTCCGACAGGCAGATCCCCAGATCCTTGCGCATCCAGTCCACCGCGAAGCCGTGCTCGAATTCGCCGTCGAGCATCGTCTCGTGGCGGTTCACCATCTGCCACGATCCGGCGGCGCCGCCCTGGATCACGTCGATCACCGCGCGACCGTCCAGCCCCGCCTTCTGGGCGAAGGCGATCCCTTCCGAGAGGCCCTGCAACAGGCCCGCGATGCAGATCTGGTTCACCATCTTGGTGAGCTGGCCCGCGCCCACCTCGCCCATGCGGCGCGACTGCTTGGCATAGGCCGCCATTACCGGCTCGGCGCGGGCGTAATCGGCCTCGGCCCCGCCGCACATGATGACGAGCTGGCCGTTCTCGGCCCCGGCCTGCCCGCCCGAGACCGGCGCGTCGACATAGGCGATCCCGGCCGCCGTGGCCGCTTCGGCCAGTTCGCGCGTGACCTCGGCCGAAACGGTCGTGTGATCGACGAAGACCGTGCCCTCGGCCATGCCCGCGAAGGCCCCGTCCTCGCCCAAGCAGACCGAACGGAGGTCATCGTCGTTCCCGACGCAGGCCATGACCATCTCGGCCCCCTCGGCCGCCGCACGCGGCGTCGCGCCGTGGCCGCCGCCATGCTCGGACGCCCAGGCCTCGGCCTTGGCGGCGGTCCGGTTGTAGACCGTGACGTCGTGCCCCGCGCGGGCCAGATGCCCGGCCATCGGCCCGCCCATCACGCCCAGTCCCAGAAATGCAAGCTTCGCCATGGGGCCACCCTTTCATCCGGTTGTACGCGGGGTTAGACCGCCCGTGGGTCAAGGGGTCAACAGGGGTCAGGATGGAACGCGCCTTTCGATGGACGGTCCGCATCGTGGCAGCGGTGCTGCTGGTGGCGGGCCTCTCGGTCGTCGCGGTCCTCTGGCTCGCGTCGCGCAGCCTGCCCGATTACGACCGGACCGAGGCCGTGCGCGGCATCGACGCCCCGGTCGAGATCGTGCGCAATACCCACAACGTGCCCCATATCTTCGGCGCGGGCGACGCGGACGTGTTCTTCGGCCTCGGCTATGCCCATGCGCAGGATCGCCTCTGGCAGATGACGCTGCTCCGGCGCACGGCGCAGGGCCGCCTCTCGGAGGTCTTCGGCAACCGCACCTTGCGCACAGACGAGCTGATGCGCCGTCTCGGGATCTACCGCGCCGCCACCGCCAGCGTCGCCGCCCAGGACCCCGAGACCATGGCGATGCTGCGCGCCTATGCCGCCGGGGTGAATGCCCGCATTTCCGTCGTGAACCGCGATGCCTCGGGGCGGGGCGCGCCGGAGTTCTTCCTCTTCGAGCCGCAGATCGCCCCGTGGCAGCCCGCCGACAGCATCGCCGTCGTCAAGCTGATGGCCCTGCAGCTTTCGGGCCACCTGACCGAGGAGGTGCGGCGCGCCCGCGCTTCGCTGATCCTGCCCGACGAGCGTCTCGCCGACCTGCATCCCGACATCCCCGGCAGCGGCACGGTCGTCCTCGCGGGGATGCGCGACCTCTTCCCGACGCTGGCGCCAACGCAATTCGCCGGGGCCGCGACGCCCGATCTCTGGCCCGTCGCACCCAGCGGGCTCGCGGGCGCGTCAAATGCCTTCGCCATCGCCCCCAACCGCGCCGCCGCGGGGGCCGCACTTCTGGCCAATGACCCGCATATGGGTCTGTCGGCGCCGACGCTCTGGTATCTCGCGCGGCTGGAACTCGAGACGGGCGGCGTCATCGGCGGCACCATCCCCGGCATGCCCATCGTCCTCGTGGGCCGGTCCGAGCGGATGGGCTGGGGCCTGACCTCGACCTATGTCGACGACCAGGACGTGATGATCGAGCGGCTGAACCCCGACGACCCGACCCAGTACGAGACCCCCGACGGCTGGGCCGCCTTCGAGACCGAGCGCTCCATCGTCTCGATCAAGGACGCGAGCCCCGTCACCCTGACCCTGCGCCGCACCCAGAACGGACCCGTTCTCACGGCGGGCCAGTTCGACCTCGGGACGATCACGCCGCGCGGTCATGTCGCCGCACTCGCCTGGACCGGCCTCTCGCCCGAGGACACCTCGATGCGCACCGGTCTCGAGATCATGCGCGCCGAAACGCTCGACGACGCGCTCGACGCCGCCCGGCATTTCATCGCGCCCGCCCAGAACCTGATGCTGACCGACGGCACCCGCACCGCGATGACGATCATGGGCCGCCAGCCCGACCGCGACGCCCGCCACCAGTCGCAGGGCCGCATCCCCGCGCCCGGCTGGCTGGGTGCGAACCGCTGGGCCGGTCTGAAGCCCGCGGAGGCCAATCCCGTCTGGGAGACGCCCGAGAGCGGCCTTCTGGGCAATACCAACAACAAGGTCGTCGACCGCCCCTTCCCCGACCATATCAGCCATTACTGGGGCGACAGCCAACGGGTGCAGCGGATGTCCCGCCTGTTGCAGGCGCGCGAAGTCCATACCCGCGAAAGCCTGATCGAGGCGCAGCTTGATTCCGTTTCGATCACGGCCCGCGCGCTCCTGCCGCTGGTCGGACGCGACCTGTGGTTCACCGGCGAATCCGCGCCCGGCGGCACGCCCGAGCGTCGCCGCCAGACCGCGCTGCAGCTCCTGGCCGCGTGGAACGGCGAAATGTCCGAGCACCTGCCCGAGCCGTTGATCTATGCGGCCTGGATGCGCGCGCTGCAGGACCGGCTGATCCGTGACGACCTCGGCCCGCTCGCCAATGAATACGGCCGCGTCCAGCCCCTCTTCATCGAGCGGGTGTTCCGCGACATCGGCGGCGCCGGAACCTGGTGCGACATCATCCAGTCCACGGCCGTCGAGACCTGCACCATGGTCGCGCGGCTGGCGCTGGACGACGCGCTGCAATGGCTCGACGACCGCTACGGCGCCCGCGTCGAGACGTGGCGCTGGGGCGACGCCCACGAAGCGCGGCACGACCACCCCGTGCTGGGCGACGTCCCCCTGCTGGGCGCGATCGTCAACATCCGGCAAAGCACCTCCGGCGGCGACCACACGCTTCAGCGGGGCCGCACCTCGGGCGAGGATCCCGACCCCTTCACCAACGTCCATGCCGCCACCTATCGCGGCGTCTACGACTTCGCCGACCCCGAAAGCAGCGTCTTCATCACGTCCACGGGGCAATCCGGCCACCCGCTCTCGCGGCATTACGACGATCTGGGCGAGCTCTGGCGGCGAGGCGAATACATCCCGATGACGCTCGATCCCGACCTCGCGCGGGCCGGGGCCGTGGGCGTCACCACCCTGCGCCCCGCGCCCTAGGCGGCGGACCTAGCCCGCGCCACCCTCGCCCAGCGCCTTGCCCAAACGCGGGAGGCGCGCGCGTTTGAGAAGTGGTCGGAGCGGCATCGCCTCGCCCGAGAGGCGCGCGGCTTCGACGCGGACCGCCTCGACCGCCGCGCCGACCGCCTGCCCATCCCGGATCCACAGGTCCATCAGGAACGCGTCGGGCGGCTGCAGCGCGATCCCCTCGGCCGAGACGTCGCGGCGCGGAAAATCCCTGAGGTTCAGCGTCACGAGCACATCCGCCCCCGCATCCGACGCCGCCGCGAGAACGTGGATGTCGTTCGGATCGGGCAGCCACATCCGAGCCTCGGTCGCCGCACCCGGCCGCACTTCGGCGCCCGAAAAGGCCGCCCGGAGGGCCGCGATCTCGCCCCGCGCGATAGTCTCGCCATCGGGCAGTTTCCGTGCCGCGCGCGCCCATTCCTCCAACACGCGCGGCGACCAGAGCGGCTGGTAGAGCCCCGCCCGCGCCACCCCGATCAGGATTTCGCGCAGGACCGTCGGATAGAGCACGCAGGCGTCGAGAAAGACCTTCACGCGCGCGTCAATCCAGCATCCGGAAGGTCAGCGCCTTGAGATACCCGCTCTCGGCCAGCTGCGGATGGACAGGGTGATCCGGCCCTGCGAAGCCTGTGTGGATCAGTTGCGCGGCGCGCCCGCCCCGCCCGATCCCGCGGATCGAGGCCGCGCGGAACTTCGACAGCTCGGCGGCATGGCTGCACGAACAGACCGTGAGGTAGCCGCCCGGCGCGACCAACGGCGCGGCCAGCCGCGCGACCCGCTCGTAGGCGCGCAACCCCGCGGTCAGCGCGGGCTTGGCGGGCGCGAAGGCGGGCGGATCGGCCACGACGATTCCGAACCGCGCCTCCTCGGTCGCGAGCGCGGCCATGACATCGAACGCATCGCCCCGGCGGGTCGCGAACCGGTCCGATGCCCCCATCGCCCCGGCCCCCTGCTCGGCCAGCGCGAGCGCGGGGGCCGAGCCGTCGACCGCCAGGGCCGACGCGGCCCCGCCCGCCAGCGCCGCCAGTCCGAAGCCGCCGACATGGGCGAAGACATCGAGCACCGACGCGCCCCGCGCCAGTCCGGCCACCAGCGCGTGGTTCGGTCGCTGGTCATAGAAGAGCCCCGTCTTCTGCCCGCCGGCCAGATCCGCCAGGTAGATCGCGCCGTTCATCGGCACCTCGACCGGCGCGTCCAGCCCACCGCGCAGCCAACGCGTTTCGCCCTCGAGCCCTTCGGCCGTCCGCGCCCGCCCGCTTGCGTTAAGAAGGATATGGGCCATCCCCATCCCGGCCAGCGCGTCGGCGAATGCCTCGATCCGCGCGTCGGCCCAAGCCGCGTTGGGCTGGATGACGCAGGCCGCGCCGAAGCGGTCGATCACCACGCCCGGCAGCCCGTCCGCCTCGGCATGGACCAGCCGGTAGAACGGGGCATCATAGGCGCGCGCGCGGTGGGCCAGTGCGCGTGACAGCCGCGCGGCGATCCAGGCACCGTCGATTTCGGCCGCGGGGTCGGCATCGAGCATCCGCGCCCCGATCCGCGAGCCAGGCGTCACCGCGACCGCGCCCAGCGGCGACCGCTCGGCATCCTCGAGCACGGCGATCGTGCCGGGGGCCAGCCCCCGCGCGCGGCGGTCGAGCACGAGGTCGTCGGCGAAGACCCACGGATGCCCGTGGCGGATGCGGCGGGCATCGGCGCGGGGCTTCAGGCGGATCACGGGGCGGGAGGTGTCTGTCATGCTCCGCCTCTAGGCCGCGCGGCGCGCCCGCGCAATCGGCCCGGACATGGAAACGGCCCCGCGCGGGGGCCGTCTCGGGTCGTTGTCCAGCGCGCCTCAGGCGGCGCGGGAGGCCGCGGCCGGGGCGGCGGCGGTGCCGCGCAGGCGCGCGACGAGCCGCGCAAGGCCCTGGCGGACATATTCGGCCCGCAGCGCGCGGGCGCGGGTTTCGATGGTGATCATATCATGGGTCATGTTCGTCTCCGGACAACAGGTCTCAGGGCGACCGGACAGGTCAGCCCCGTTGACCCATCACCTAGGCCCCGCCCTGCCCGATGACCAATGCCGGTGCCGCAAGTCCCCGTTGCGTCCCGCGAAAGGCTCCGTCGCGTCAGCCGTCGATGGCGGCGATCTCGGCGGCGACCGCCCGCGCGCCCTGCAGGATCCAGCCGTGCTCGGACGCCACCACGAAGAGCGTGAACCCGTGCCGGGACCAGTCGGCGGCCGTCGCCGCGTTCGGCACCCAGGTCGCGTAGGTCTTGCCCGCGTCCCGGCAGGCCGCGCCGACGCGCGCCATCGCCTTGGGCAGGTCCGGATTGTCGAGCCCGCGATGACCGTAGCCCACCGACAGGTCCGCCGGCCCGATGAAGAGTCCGTCGATCCCGTCCAGCGCCGCGATCGCCTCGCAGGCCTCGACGCCCTCGGGCTCCTCGATCTGGACCAGCACGACGGTTTCGGCGGCCGAGCGGTCGAGGAGGTCGGGCATCGTCTCGGCGGTGTAGTTGGCCCAGCGGGTCGATCCGGCGAAGCCGCGTCCGCCATGGCCGAACCGCGCGGCGGCGGCGATGGCGCGGGCCTTCTCGGCGCTGTCGACATGGGGCACGACGATGCCCGTGGCCCCCATGTCCATCACGTCGAGGATGCGCGCGGGCGTCCCGTCGAGGATGCGCACGAGGACAGGGAAGTCGCGCGCGCGCGCCACCGCGAGACAGGCGTCGAGCGCGGTGCGGTCGAAGGGCGAATGCTCGGCGTCGACGCAGACGAAGTCGAGCCCGGACATCATCAGGATCTCCAGCGCGACATGGCTGGGTGTCTTCATGAAGGTGCCCGCCAGCCGGTCGCCCGCCCGCATCCGCGCCAAAAGGCCCGTGGCCTTGCTCGTGTCGCCCATGTCGATCCCTCCCGTCGCTTCGTGGCCGCCAGCTTGCAGCCCCGCGCCCGCGACACAACCCCACCTGGGGATGGGAGGTAGGGCCACGCCCGCAACGGCCGGCCGACGGGGTCCGCCAGCATGTCGCGGCCTCGCCTGACGGGCGACATACCGGCCGCGAGCGGCGAAGCGGCGCGACACGCTGCCCCCATCACGGCTCGGGGATCGCCGGGGCCGGGGGCGGCGCGGTGAGGTCGGCGAGGTCGGACGGGGGTGGCGCGCGTGTGGCCGGCTGCCCCGGCAGGTCGCCCAGCTTGACCGCCCGCGCGCCGTTGAGCTGGCCCAGCCGCGCGGGCAGCGCCACGCCGAGGCCGGTGCGGTGCCGGCCGGGGATCGAGACGCCCGACGCGCCGCCATGCAATGTCAGCTCCATCAATGACGTCGGCGGCAGCGGCAGCACGTCGCCCACCTTGAGCGCCGTCAACGTCGCCAGCGAGATCCGCAGCGGCGGCAGCACCGCCTCGAGACGCACCGGGGCCGCGCGCACGACCTCGGACAGATCCCCGGCCCAGTCCCGTTCGGCCGGGAGCGTCTCGCCCACGGCGGCGGGCGCTTCGGGCAGCGGCAGCAACAGGACGATCCGCGCCGACCGCTCGCCCCCGCCCAGCGTCAGGCCGACCTCCAGCCGCAGCATCCGGGGGGCGGTCAGCAGCATCGGCAGCGGATCGGGCCCGGCCACGAAGCTGTCGGTGCGCAGGTTGCCCGGTCGCGGGTCCTCGGCATCGGCGGGCAGGATGCGGTCGATCTGGCCCAGGACCGCGCGCGTGAAGGGCTGCGCCAGTGCCGCGTCGATGCGCGTCGGGCGGCGCGGCTCGCGGCCGGGGCCGTCGACGCATCCGAGCGTCTGCACCTCGATCAGCGCGTCGACCATCTTAGGCTCCAGCACCACGACGCCGGTGACGCGCGACAGCGCCTCGGCCTCGGGCGGGGCGTGCGGGTCGAGCCCCGGCGGGTCGATCAGGAAGCACAGCGATTGGGCGTGCAGCCCCTCGAGCGCGACCTCGCCCTCGGCCACGACGGCCTTGCGTTCCGTGATGTCGAGATCGAGCGTCGACGTCGCCTCGCCCACCCGACGCAGCGCGGTGACCAGCGCGCGCAAGGGGCCGGCCGCGACCGCACCGCCCGGAGCGGCGGCTTCGGGGCGACGGCCGACCATGCGGCTGAGAATGGAAGGGGCGGGGTCGGCAGTCATGGGGTCCCGGCGCGGAATCGGTCAGCTCCTTCCTCGCGCCAAAGGGTTAATAAAGCGTCTTGCCGGATTGGATCATTCGGCCGCGCGGGGCATCGCGGGGGCGGCCGGCAGGCGCACCCGGAAGGCCGCGCCGCCCCGGCCCGGAACGTAGTCGATCGCGCCGCCGAGCCGCGCCACCACCTCGCGGCAGATGGCGAGACCCAACCCCGCGCTGCCCGCCGCGGCCTGGTCCGAGAGGCGGGTGAACTTCTCGAAGATCAGCGCGCGGTCCGCGGCCGCGATGCCGCTGCCGTTGTCGACGAACATCACCTCGACCGCGCCCGCCGCGCGCGTCACCGTGATGCGCAGCTCGGGCCGCGCGGCGTCGCAATATTTCGCCGCATTGGTTATGATGTTGATGAAGACCTGCGCCAGCCGGTCGGGATCGGTCAGGAGCGGCACGCGCTCGGACGCGGGGTCGCGCCGAATGTCCAGCGGGCGCGCGCCGGTGCCAGCGGTGGTCACCGCCCGGTCGATCACGTCGCCGAGGTCCACCGGCTCGGGCTTCAGCTCGACCTGCCCGCTTTCCAGCACCGACAGGTCCAGAAGGTCGTCCAGCAGCCGCGTCAGGCGGCGGCTTTCCTCGAGGATGATGCCCGCGTAACGGCCCCGCTCGGCATCGGGCACGTCCGGGTCGCGCAGGATCTCCGAGAAGGCACGGATCGAGGTCATCGGCGTCCGCAGCTCGTGGCTCACCTGACTGAGGAAGGCGTCCTTCTGCACCCCCAGCGCGGTCAGTTTGTCATTTGCCTCGCGCAGCTCGCGCGCGGTGCGGGTCAGCTCGGTCTGCTGCGCCTCGAGACGGGCGGAGTATTCCATGATCTGCGCCGTCTCGTCGGCCACGGCCATCAGGTCCTGTACCGACATCGACGCGTCCCCCGCGATGCCCGAGACCATCGCGTGGGCCGTCGCCGCCCCGACCGACCCCGAGAGCCGCCGCTCCAGCCGCTCCAGAAGCTCGGGCGTCGTCTCGGGCAGTTCGCCCGGTCGGCCCTGTGCGCGGGCCTCCTCGGCGAAGACGGCCTGCGTCTCGGGCGCGCCGAGGATGCGCTGCGCCATGATCAGAAGCTCCTCCGCCCCTGCGGTGCCGCCCCGCCGGCCCTTGGGCGCGACCGTCCGGTCGAACACGCCAACGAAGCGCGGCGCCTGTAGCTGCTCCATCGCCGTCGGCGTCGTCACCAGCGACACCGCGCAGAAGGCGAGGATATTGGCGCTCCATGACAGAAGAAGCGCCGAGAGATACGGATCGCCCGTCATCGCGAGGAGGGCGTCCGGCGCCAGCGCCCCGCCGCCTATCGGCCCGATCAGCACCGGCAGAAGCATCACCCAGGCCCAGACCGCGAAGCCCGCCAGAACCCCCGCCACCGCCCCCGACCGCGTGGCCCCCGTCCAGAACAGCCCGAAGAGGAGCGCGGGCAGGATCTGCGCAACCCCGAGGAACGAGATCAGGCCGATCGAGGCCAGCGCCGCCGTGCCGCCGGTGACGCGCCAATAGGCGTAGCCCATCGCGATCACGGCGATGATCGACACCCGCCGCGTCAGCAGGACGACGTGGCGCACGTCGCCCGAGATCGAGGCGCGCCCCTTGCCCTGCAGCGTCAGCCAGAGCGGCATCACGAGGTGGTTCGACAGCATCGTCGCCAGCGCGACCGACGCCACGATCACCATCGACGTCGCCGAAGAGAAGCCGCCGAGAAAGGCCAGCATCGCCAGACCGTCGCGCCCTTCAGCCAGGGGCAGCGTCAGCACGAAGAGGTCGGGGTTCGAGCCCTCGGGCATCCGCGCGAGGCCGGTAACCGCGATCGGTACGACGAAGACGCACATCGCCAGCAGGTAGAGCGGGAAGGCCCAGGACGCGGTCGCGAGATGCCGCTCGTCCGAGTTCTCGACCACCATGACCTGGAACATGCGCGGCAGGCAGATCACCGCCGCGCCCGACACGAGGATCAGCGCCGTCCACCGCCCCGGCGCCGAGGTCCAGTCCGAGACCGGCGAGGCGGCGATGGCCGGGCCGATGGCGCCGGGTCCGTCGTTCAGGCGCCAGACCACGAAGACGCCGACGGCCAGAAGCGCGGCCAGCTTGACGATGGCCTCGACCGCGATGGCGCTGACGATGCCGTCATGCCGCTCGCCGATATCGAGCTTGCGCGTCCCGAAGAGGATCGTGAAGAGCGCCAGCCCCGCCGCCGACCAGAAGGCGAGACCCGTCAGCTCGGCGGCTTCGGTGCCGGGTGCGGCGAAGACCCCGAAGGACAGCGTCACCGATTGCAGCTGGAGCGCGATATAGGGGGTCGAGCCGACCACCGCGAGGACCGTGACCAGCACCGCCAGCAGGTTCGACTTGCCGTAGCGCGACGACAGGATGTCGGCGACCGAGGTGATCCGCTCGGCCCGGCCGACGCGCACCAGCTTGCGCAGGACCCACCACCAGCCGATGAAGACCAGCGTCGGGCCGAGGTAGATCGTCATGAATTCGAGGCCCGAGCGCGCCGCGTAGCCGACCGCGCCGTAGAAGGTCCACGCCGTGCAGTAGATCGACAGCGAGAGCGTGTAGACGATCGGCCCGCGCAACACCCGCGCCCGGCCCCGGCCCGCCTGCCGCTCGGCCACGGCGGCGATCGCGAAGAGGATCGCGGCATAGCCGAGGCTGACCGCGATCACGAGGTTGAGCGAGAGGTTCACGCCCCCCCGCGCGCCGTCACCCGCCCGCCTCCGTGTCGGTCCCGTCGGCAACGTGGCGGCGCCCGATCCAGACGCCCAGCCCGATCAGCAGAAGCCACGCCACGAAGAGGTATCCCAGCCAGCCCGCCGAGGCCCCGTCCGCCGCCACGCGGCCCGAGAGGACGAGATCCGGCGCAAAGAACAGCACGATCCCGAGAAACGGCAGGAGCCGCGCCGCATCCGCCGTCCGGGCGCGCCGCCGCGCGCGCCGTTGCGCCGCACTCGCCGCCGGGGTCATCCCGTCGGGGGCGGGCCGCATCGCGTCGCGCAGCCCGTTCACGCGGCGGCCCCGGCGAGGCTGCGGATCGCGGCCAGCAGGTCCTGGTTCGAGAAGGGCTTGGTCATGAAGCGGCTGACGCCCAGCGCCTCGGCCCGCTCACGGTCCTTCACCTGCCCCTTGGCGGTCAGCATCAGCACCGGCAGCGCGGGGTCGATGCCCGCGCGCTCGCCCGCCCGGATCGCGGCCAGCACGTCGAACCCCGATTGCCCCGGCAGCATCACGTCGAGCACCACGACGTCCCAAGGTGCGCGCGCCACCGCGTCCAGTGCGGTCGCCCCGTCGGAATGGGTCGACACCCGCCAGCCGTCGCGCTGCAGGATGAAGGCGATGGCCGTAGCGATATTGGCCTCGTCCTCGATCAGAAGGACGCGGCGCGGCTCCGGCGCGGCGGTCTCGTCATCCCTCATGGCGCCCGGCCTCCCCTCCGGTCGTCGAAGCGTCAGGATGGCCCGCAGGGCGCGGGCCTGTCCAGTCCTCGAAGCGTCACGGCTCGCCCGCCGTCGCCGCCTGCGACAGGACCGACGGCTCGCGGCGCGCGGCGCAGGTCGTGCGCGGGCAGGTCCGGCAGCCCGGACCCACCGGACGGGCGCGGCCCGGGCCGCTGGCACGGGTCAGCAGCATCGTCGCGCGCAGCACCGGCGGGTCGCCGAAGGACACGGGCGCGCGCGCCTCGGCGACGGCATGCGCCTGCCAGACCGCGCCGTCGGGCGTGGCGATCGCCTCGACCACCGGGCGGCCGGGCTGCGCCAACGCGACGTAGACCGGCCAGAGCGGGCAGCCCGCCCCCATCACCGGCAGCGGAAAGCCCGCGGCGGGCTTGCGCCGCATCATCGCGCCCGCTGCGTCGCAGATCACGAGGCCCGCGCCCCGATGCACGACACCCATCCGGCGCAGAACCAAGGCCAGGTCACCGCCCGCGGGCCCGATCAGGTCGGACGGATCCGTCGCCGCCTCGACCCGCGCGCGCGGCAGGCGTTCGGCATCGGCGGCATCCTCGCGCAGGATCGCCTCGGCCATCTCGCGCGCCGCCCCGTCCGAGATCCCTTCCAGGAGCGCCGGGATCGCGGCCGCGCCATCCGTCTCCAGCGCGTCGAAGCGGTGCCCGTTCTCGTCGAGGAAGCGCGAGACCGTCTCGACCGGCAGCAGCCGACGGTCGCCCCGCGCGGCCTCGCGGTCGAAATAGTCCACCACCGCCTCGGCGCCGCTGGCGAGCCGTCGGCTCTCCTCGTCGATATTGGCGTGGAAGCGGCCCAGCCAGTTCGGGTCGATCTCGGGCGTCTGTGCGAGGATCGAAGCCGTCGAGCGCACCGAGGCGACCGTGGTCAACAGCTCGTGCAGCGCGTCGGCCAGGCTCGGGTCGTGGGTCAGACGGTCCGACAACGCCTCGATGGTGCGCGCCTGCGCGGCCAGCGCCTCGGCCTGCGCGGCGATCAGACGGGCCCAGTCGGGGTGGCGACGCGCGATCTCGGGCGCCTCGTCCAGCGCTCCGGCCGCCATCCCCTGCCCCGCACCCGCATCGCGCAGCGCACCCGTCAGCACAACGTCCCCGTCCTCGGACAGAAGCGCGCGATCGACCCCCAGCGCATCGGCCAGCCGCCCCAGAAGACCGCCGCCGATCGGGCGGCGATTGTGCTCGATCAGGTTGAGGTAGCTGGGCGAGATGCCCGCCGCGCGCGCCAGATGCGCCTGCTTGATGCCCTCGGCCAAGCGCCGCTCGCGGACGCGCAGGCCGGTGGGCAATGCGCGCGGGTCCTGCCGGGTGCCGTCCAAGCCTCTGACTCCATGCGGTTGCTGCGGACGCGAACCCGCGATGCTGCGCGCGCGCGTCGATGGATTTACAAAACGCGCCATGCGCCTGTCGATTTATTTACAAGATTTTCGCGACCACCGTAAGACTTGTTGAACCATTTTCACCTCTGCCCCGATACTGCGGCCACCCGGTCAATGCGACCGGACCGCCCCGCGACCAGGGAGAGGACGCGGGTGACACCATAAGGGAGGGTCTCAATGACCAAATCGAATCTCACCCGTCGCGGTGTGATGAAGTCGGGTGCCGTCGCCGGTGCCGGCCTCGCCGCTCCGACGATCTTCACCTCGGCCGTCTGGGCTGACGGCCATACCGGCTTCACCAATGCGCCGCAGGGCGACACCGTGACGCTCGGCTTCAACGTGCCCCAGTCCGGCCCCTATGCCGACGAGGGCGCCGACGAGCTGCGTGCGTTCGAGCTGGCCGTGGAGCACCTCAACGGCGGCGGCGACGGCGGCATGCTGTCGACCTTCTCGTCGAAGGTCCTCGACGGCACCGGCATCATGGGCAAGCGGGTCGAGTTCGTCACCGGCGACACCCAGACCAAGTCCGACGCCGCCCGCGCGTCCGCCCAGTCGATGATCCAGCGCGAAGGCGCGATCATGATCTCCGGCGGCTCGTCCTCGGGCGTGGCCGTGGCCGTGCAGGCGCTCTGCCAGGAGGCCGGCATCATCTTCATGGCGGGCCTCACGCACGCCAACGACACCACCGGCAAGGACAAAAAGGCCAATGGCTTCCGCCACTTCTTCAACTCCTACATGTCCGGCGCCGCCCTCGCCCCGATCCTCGCCGCGCAATACGGCAACGACCGGAAGGCCTATCACCTGACGGCCGACTACAACTGGGGCTACACCACCGAGCAGGCCGTGCGCGAATCCACGGAAGCCCTCGGCTGGGAGACGGTGAACACCGTGCTGACCCCGCTGACGCAGACGGACTTCTCGTCCTACATCGCGCCGGTGCTCCAGTCCGATGCCGACGTGCTCGTGCTGAACCACTACGGCGGCAACATGGTCAACTCGCTGACCAACGCCGTCCAGTTCGGCCTGCGTGCCCGCGAAGTCGGCGGCAAGCAGTTCGAGATCGTCGTGCCGCTCTATTCCGAGCTGATGGCCCGTGGTGCGGGCGAGAACATCGCCGGCATCCTCGGCTCGCAGAACTGGGACTGGAAGCTCGAGAACCAGCTGGGCGACCGCTACTCGGGCACCAATGCCTTCGTGCAGTCCTTCGGCACCAAGTACGGCTTCCCGCCGTCGCAGGCGGCCCATACCTGCTATGTGCAGACGCTGCTCTATGCGGATGCGGTCACCCGTGCCGGCTCGTTCAACCCCTGCGCCGTCGTCGAAGCCCTTGAGGGTTACGAGTTCGACGGTCTCGGCAACGGCCCGACTCTCTACCGCGCCGAAGACCACCAGTGCTTCAAGGACGTGGTCGTGGTGCGCGGCAAGGAGAACCCGGAGAACGAGTTCGATCTCGTGGAGATCGTCGAGGTCACCCCGGTCGACCAGGTCACCTACGCCCCCGATCACCCGCAATTCGCGGGCGGGTCGCTGGGAACCTGCAACCCGGGCGCCTGATCGCCTCGCGTCGCCGGGCCCCGCGCGGGGCCCGGCGACATCCACCCCATCCATCCGCCGACGCGCCCTGCCCGGGCCCGGAGGCGACCTGAACGCCTGAACCGGGGGCCGCCGCCATGGAAGCCATCATCCTTCAAGTCCTGAACGGTCTGGACAAGGGATCCGCCTACGCGCTGATCGCCCTCGGCCTGACCCTCATCTTCGGCACGCTCGGTGTCGTGAACTTCGCCCACGGGGCGCTCTTCATGCTCGGCGCGTTCTGCGCCGTGACCTTTTCGCGGCTGCTGCAGGTCTCGCATTCCGTCGTCGACGAGACGCGGACCGACTTCCTCGGCAACCCGCTTCAGGTCGAGGTCCCCTATATCTACGACATCTTCGGACAAGCCGCCGGGGACGCGATCATCGACTGGGCGGTCCCGCTCTCGATCCTGATGGCGATCCCCGTGATGATCGGCATCGGCGTCGCGATGGAGCGCGGCCTGATCCGCCACTTCTACAAGCGCCCCCATGCCGACCAGATCCTCGTGACCTTCGGCCTCGCCATCGTGCTGCAGGAGATCATCAAGTACTTCTACGGCGCCAACCCGATCCCGACCCCCGCCCCCGACGCCTTCGTCGGCTCGTTCGACTTCGGCGTGATGCTGGGCTTCGATCCGGGCGGCATCGTCTATCCCTACTGGCGCCTGATCTACTTCCTCTTCGCCGCCGTCATCATCGCCGCCGTCTTCGCCTTCCTGCAGTTCACCACCTTCGGCATGGTCGTCCGCGCCGGCATGGCCGACCGCGAGACGGTGACCCTGCTGGGCATCGACATCGACCGGCGCTTCACGATCATGTTCGGCATCGCCGCCGCCGTCGCAGGACTCGCCGGAGTGATGTACACGCCCATCAACTCTCCAAACTACCACATGGGCATGGACTTCCTCGTCCTCAGCTTCGTGGTGGTCGTCGTCGGCGGAATGGGCTCGCTACCGGGCGCCGTCCTCGCGGGGTTCCTTCTGGGGATCATCGAGGCCTTCGCGTCCATGACCGAAGTGCTCGACGTGCTGCCCGGCATCAACCAGATCGTCATCTACCTCGTGGCCATCATCGTGCTGCTGACCCGTCCGCGTGGCCTCATGGGCCGCAAGGGCGTGATGGAGGATTAATCCCATGACCGACCAGACAACCCAGGCCCCCGCGGGCAACGTCCCCGCCGCCCAGACCCGCCGCGACAGCCAGGGCGGCGTCCTCGGGCTCACCCGGAAGGATTTCGTCCTCTTCGCCTTCGTGGTCGTGCTGACGATCTTCGCGCCCTTCATCCTCAACCCGTTCCCCGACGGGTCGGCCATGGCCCAGTTCAACGCGGGCTATCCGGACCTGATGCAGCGCTTCGTGATCTTCGGGATCTTCGCGATCGGCTTCAACATCCTCTTCGGCCTGACGGGCTACCTCTCCTTCGGACACGCGGCCTTTCTCGGGGTCGGCTCCTATGCGGGCATCTGGGCGATGAAGCTGCTGACGCTCAACGTCATCCCGTCGATCATCGTGTCGATCGTGGTGGCCGGCCTCTTCGCGGCGATCGTCGGCTTCATCTCGCTGCGGCGCTCGGGGATCTACTTCTCGATCCTGACGCTGGCCTTCGCGATGATGTCGTTTGCGCTGGCCTACTCGGTCCTGACGCCGATCACCGGCGGCGAGACCGGGCTCCAGCTCAAGTATTTCGACCCGCGCATCCTCGACGGCGACCTGCCGCCGGGTGTGACGCCCCGCGCCAACCTCTTCGGCGTCGACATGGCGTCGAGCACGAACCTGCGCTTCGGCGCGTGGACCTTCACGCTCAACGTCGGCTACTACCTCGCCGGTGCGCTGATGCTCGTGGCGTTCTACCTCTCGATCCGCATCTTCCGCTCGCCCTTCGGGATGATGCTGCGGGCCGTGAAGTCCAACCAGAACCGCCTGAACTACACCGGCATCAGCCCCAAGCCCTACACGCTCGCGGCCTTCGTGATCTCGGGGATGTATGCGGGCCTCGCGGGCGGGCTGCTGGTCGCGATGGACACCCAGGTCGGCGCCGAGCGCATGTTCTGGACCGCCTCGGGCGAAGTCGTGCTGATGACCATCCTCGGCGGCGCGGGCACCCTGATCGGGCCGGTGCTGGGCGCGGGCTTCATCAAGTATTTCGAGAACATCGTCTCGACCATCAACGAAAGCACGCTGCACGGCTGGTTCGCCTTCATGCCCGACGGGCTGGAGAACGCCATGGTTGCCATCATCTATCCCTTCGTGGGCAAGGGCTGGCACCTGACGCTGGGCCTCCTCTTCATGGCGGTCGTGATCTTCCTGCCCGGCGGACTGGTGCAGGGCGGCCAGAAGCTGGCCACCGTGTTCCGCCGCGACAAGAACGCCGATCCCGTCGAGGGGCCGGCCGCCGAGCAACGCAAAGCCGCGGAGGACTGATCCATGGGCATTCTCGAAGTCAAGAACGTCGGCAAGCGGTTCGGAGGTCTCCAGGCGCTGTCGGACGTCAATCTCAGCATCCCCGAACAGACGGTCCACGCGATCATCGGCCCCAACGGGGCGGGCAAGTCGACTCTGCTGAACTGCCTCGTGGGCAAGCTGATCCCCGACACCGGATCGGTCAGCTTCGAGGGCCAGTCGGTCCTCGGGCGCAAGCCTTACGAGATCAACCAGATGGGCATCTCGCGCGTGTTCCAGACGCCCGAGATCTTCGGCGACCTGACCGTGCAGGAGAACATGATGATCCCGTGCCTCGCCAAGCGCGACGGGACCTTCGCCCTCCATGGCTATCGCAACATGATGAAGGACGGCGAGATCGTGGACCGCGCGCAGGCCATGCTCGAGGACATGAACATGGCCGACAAGCGCCACATGCACGCGGCCTCGATGTCACGCGGCGACAAGCGGCGTCTCGAGATCGGCATGTGCCTCGCGCAGGAGCCGCGGCTCCTTCTGCTGGACGAGCCGACGGCGGGTATGGCGCGGGCCGACACCAACAACACGATCGACCTCTTGAAGCAGATCAAGGACACCCGGCCCATCACAATCGCCATCATCGAGCACGACATGCACGTCGTCTTCAGCCTCGCCGAGCGGATCACCGTGCTGGCCCAGGGCACGCCGCTGGTCGAGGACACGCCCGACAAGATCAAGGGACACCCCAAGGTGCGCGAAGCGTATCTGGGCGAGTCCTCCACCCACTGACGGAGGTCCATCCCATGAACGTCAAACCCGACTTCACCCGCCACGGAAACCAGGCCGCCACCGCGCCCGCCTATTTCAGCGTCCACGACGTCCACGCCTATTACGGCGAGAGCTACATCGTCCAAGGCGTCAGCTTCAACGTCCACGAGGGCGAGATCCTGGCCCTTCTCGGCCGCAACGGCGCGGGCAAGACCTCGACGCTCCGGACCTGTGCCCGGCTCTCCAATCCCGATCTGCGCCGGGGCGAGATCTGGCTCGACCACCAGCCGCTGCACACAATGTCGGCGCATGAAGCCTCTCAGGCCGGGCTCGGCCTCGTGCCCGAGGATCGTCGCATCATCCCCGGCCTCACCGTCGAGGAGAACCTCAAGCTGGCGCAGATCGCGCCGCCGATCGGCTGGTCGCTGGAGCGCCTCTACGAGCTCTTCCCCAAGCTGGGCGAGCGCCGCAAGCAGGAGGGCGTGACCCTTTCGGGCGGCGAACAGCAGATGCTGGCCATCGCCCGCGCGCTGGCCCGCGACGTCAAGCTCCTCCTGCTCGACGAGCCCTACGAGGGCCTCGCCCCGGTCATCGTCGACGAGATCGAGAAGACGCTCCACGAGGTCCGCAAGCTCGGCATGACGACGATCCTCGTCGAACAGAATGCCGTGCGCGCGCTGGAACTCTCGGACCGCGCCGTCATCCTCGACACGGGCGGCGTCGTCTTCGACGGCACCGCGGCCGAGGTGCTGGGCAACGCGGACCTGCGCGCCGAATATCTCGCCATTTGATCCCCGCACGGCCCCGTCCGGGCCGCGCGACACCATTTTCCCGAAGCCGACGCCGCCCCACCGGGCGAAGGAGGACCCCATGCTCGACGACAAAACCCCGCTCTACCCGCCTTCGGACGAGATGGCCGCGAACGCTCATGCCGACCGCGCCACCTACGACGCGATGTACAAGGCCTCCGTCGAGGATCCCGAGGCGTTCTGGGCCGAGCACGGCAAGCGCGTCGACTGGATAGAGCCCTTCACGCGCGTCAAGGACACGTCCTTCGCGCCCGGCCACGTCTCGATCAAGTGGTTCGAGGACGGCACGCTCAACGTCGCCGCCAACTGCATCGACCGCCATCTCGCGGACCGGGGCGACCAGACCGCCATCATCTGGGAGCCGGACGACCCCAAGGACGACGCGCTCCACATCACCTATTCCGAGCTCCACGGTCATGTCTGCCGCATGGCCAACGTCCTCAAGAACCTCGGCGTGACCAAGGGCGACCGCGTCGTCCTCTATCTCCCGATGATCCCCGAGGCGGCCTACGCGATGCTCGCCTGCGCCCGGATCGGCGCGGTGCATTCGATCGTCTTCGCCGGCTTCTCGGCGGACGCGCTCGCCGCCCGCGTGCAGGGCTGCGACGCCAAGGTCGTCATCACCGCAGACGGCGCCCCGCGCGGCGGCCGTGTCACCAACCTCAAGGACGCGGTGAACCAGGCGCTGATCCACTGCGACGACGACGTCAAATGCCTCGTCGTGCGCCGCACCGGCCAGCAGGTCGCGATCCGGCCCCAGAACGACCACTGGCTGCACGAGGAGCTGGAGGGCGTTTCGGATGACTGCACCCCGGAAGAAATGGCCGCCGAGGACACGCTCTTCATCCTCTACACCTCCGGCTCGACCGGACAGCCCAAGGGCGTCGTCCACACGACCGGCGGCTATCTCGTCTACGCGTCGATGACCCATCAATACACGTTCGACTACAAGGACGGCGAGGTCTTCTGGTGCACCGCCGACGTGGGCTGGGTCACCGGACACAGCTACATCGTCTACGGCCCCCTCGCCAACGGCGCCACCACCGTGATGTTCGAGGGCGTTCCCACCTATCCCGACGCGGGCCGCTTCTGGGAGGTCTGCGCCAAGCATTCCGTGAACCAGTTCTACACCGCCCCCACCGCCATCCGCGCGTTGATGGGCAAGGGGCGCGAGCCCGTCGAGAAGCACGACCTGTCGAGCCTGCGCATCCTCGGCACCGTGGGCGAGCCCATCAATCCCGAGGCGTGGAACTGGTACAACGACGTCGTCGGCAAGGGGAACTGCCCCATCGTCGACACCTGGTGGCAGACCGAGACCGGCGGCCACCTGCTGACCCCCCTGCCTGGTGCCACCGCGACCAAGCCCGGCTCGGCCACGCTGCCGTTCTTCGGCGTCCAGCCGGTCATCCTCGAGCCGACCACCGGCGAGGAGATCCACGAGACGGCCGCCGAGGGCGTCCTCTGCATCAAGGACAGCTGGCCCGCCCAGATGCGCACCGTCTGGGGCGATCACGAGCGGTTCGAGAAGACCTATTTCGCCGACTACAAGAACTACTACTTCACCGGCGACGGCTGCCGCCGCGACGCGGACGGCTACTACTGGATCACCGGCCGCGTCGACGACGTCATCAACGTCTCCGGCCACCGCATGGGCACCGCCGAGGTCGAAAGCGCGCTCGTCGCCCATTCCACCGTCGCCGAAGCCGCCGTCGTCGGCTACCCGCATCCGGTGAAGGGTCAGGGAATCTATGCCTATGTCACCCTCATGGGCGGCGAGGAGCCGTCTGAGGAGCTGCGCAAGACGCTGTCCGACTGGGTCCGCTCCGAGATCGGGCCGATCGCCAAGCCGGACCTGATCCAATGGGCGCCGGGCCTGCCGAAGACCCGCTCGGGCAAGATCATGCGCCGCATCCTGCGCAAGATCGCCGAGGACGATTTCGGCGCGCTGGGCGACACCTCGACCTTGGCCGACCCGTCGGTTGTGGACGACCTGATCGAGAACCGGATGAACCGGAGCTGACGCCGGACCGCACCCACCCCTCCCCGGCCGATCCGGGGCACGGACGTTAACCGGTCCGGCGGAATGCCGGGCCGCGTTAACGGTTTGGCAAGACCGATGGCCGGATCATGACGCTTGCCCAATGGTTCGAGATCGGAGGTCCGACCATGCCCGACGTGATGACCGCTCCCGCCATGCCCCCGGCCTTTGCCGGGCTGGATCCCGGCGCGGCGCTGCCGACCCCGCCGCCCCCGCCCGAGGCACAGCCCGCGGCCCGCACCGACACCGCCCGACGCCGCGATCCGCCCGTGGCCGAAGCGGGCACCGGTGCCGACCTCGCACGGGCCGCGCGCGACGCGCTTGCCGATGCGCGCGCTGCACGACGCGCCATCCTCGCCGTGCTCGGCCCGCCGCCCTATCCGCCGCAGACCGCGTCCGTCATGATGCTGGCCGGCGTCGCCGAACTCCGTGCCGTGATGTACGCCTGACGCGCGCGTCCCCGCGCCTCCATCCGGATCACGACGCTTTCCCTCGCGCCGCGAAAACGGTAAAGCCGCGAAAACAGGCTGCGAGGACGGTAATGACCAAATCCCATGATGGCGACGTCGCCTTCATCAAGGCGCTGGCAGAACTTCTGCGCGAGAACGACCTCACGGAGCTCGAAGTCAGCCGCGAATATGGCGAGGACGACGCCCTCAACGTGCGCGTCGCCCGGCAGATGACCGCCGCCCCCGCGCCGGCCCCCGCCGCCCCGGCCCCGGCGCCTGCCGCCGCAGCCCCCGCCGCGCCGGCCGCCCCTGCCGCCGCACCCGCCGCGGCACAGGACGATCCTGCGCAGGACCCCGGCGCGATCACCTCGCCGATGGTCGGCACCTGCTACCTCTCGCCCGAGCCCGGAGCCGCGAATTTCGTGCAGGTCGGCGACACCGTGTCCGAAGGCCAGACGATCCTGATCGTCGAAGCGATGAAGACCATGAACCAGATCCCGAGCCCCCGCGCGGGCAAGGTCAAGCGCATCCTCGTCGAGGATGGCGCGCCCGTCGAATACGGTGCCCCCCTGGTCATCCTCGGCTGAGGAGCCCCGCCCATGTTCAAGAAAATCCTGATCGCGAACCGGGGCGAGATCGCGCTCCGCGTCGTCCGCGCCGCCCGCGAAATGGGCGTGGCCACCGTCGCCGTCCATTCCACCGCCGATGCCGACGCGATGCATGTCCGCATGGCCGACGAGTCGATCTGTATCGGCCCCGCGCCCGGCAACCTGTCCTATCTCTCGGTCCCGGCCATCGTCTCGGCCTGCGAGATCACCGGCGCCGAGGCGATCCATCCCGGCTACGGTTTCCTGTCGGAGAACGCGGCCTTCGTGCAGGTGCTGGAGGATCACGGCATCACCTTCATCGGCCCCACGGCCGAGCATATCCGCATCATGGGCGACAAGATCACCGCCAAGGACACGATGAAGGCGCTGGGCGTGCCCTGCGTCCCCGGCTCCGAGGGCGGCGTCCCCGACTACGAGACCGCGCAGACCGTCGCCGCCGAGATCGGCTACCCGGTCATCATCAAGGCCACCGCGGGCGGCGGCGGGCGCGGCATGAAGCTCGCCAAATCCGCGGCCGAGCTCGAGACCGCCTTCCGCACCGCGCGCGCCGAGGGCAAGTCCGCCTTCGGCAATGACGAGGTCTATCTCGAGAAGTATCTCGGAACGCCCCGCCATATCGAGGTGCAGGTGTTCGGCGACGGCAAGGGGCGCGCCGTCCATCTGGGCGAGCGGGATTGCAGCCTCCAGCGTCGCCACCAGAAGGTCTTCGAGGAGGCCCCCGGCCCTTCGATCACGCCCGAGCAGCGCGCCGAGATCGGCCGCACCTGCGCCGAGGCCGTGGCCAAGATCAACTATGCCGGCGCCGGCACGATCGAGTTCCTCTACGAGAACGGCGAGTTCTATTTCATCGAGATGAACACCCGCCTTCAGGTCGAGCACCCGGTGACCGAGGCGATCTTCGGCGTCGATCTCGTGCGCGAGCAGATCCGCGTCGCCTCGGGCCTGCCGATGTCCTTCCAGCAGGAGGACCTGACGATCAACGGCCACGCGATCGAGGTCCGCCTGAACGCCGAGAAGCTCCCGAATTTCTCGCCCTCGCCCGGCACGATCACGCAGTACCACGCGCCCGGCGGCCTCGGCGTGCGGATGGATAGCGCGCTCTATGACGGTTACCGAATCCCGCCCTATTACGACTCGCTGATCGGCAAGCTGATCGTCCATGGCCGCGACCGGGACGAGGCGCTGGCCCGCCTGCGCCGCAGCCTGGGCGAGCTGATCATCGACGGCATCGACACCACGATCCCGCTTTTCCGCGAGCTGGTCGAGGACCCGGACGTGCAATCGGGCGACTACACGATCCACTGGCTGGAGAAATGGCTCGACCGGAACCTCGCCTGAGGTCCGGGGTCTTCACGTCGCGGGGCCAAGCCCCTAGCTTGGGCCCATGCCGCGCGACACGCCCCACCTGACCGCAGAGACGCTGCTGATGGCCTATGCGTCCGGCGTCTTCCCCATGGCCGAGAGCCGCGACGATCCCGACATCTTCTGGGTCGATCCCACCCTGCGCGGCGTGCTGCCGCTGGACGGCTTCCGGCTGTCGCGCAGCCTCGGCAAGGTAATCCGGTCGGGCCGGTTCGAGGTCACGCTCGACGCCGCCTTCGACGGCGTGCTCGCGGGCTGCGCCGACCGCGACGAGACCTGGATCAACCCCGAGATCGCACGGCTCTACGCCCAGCTTCACCGCGGCGGGCACGCGCACAGCATCGAGGTCTGGAAGGGCGGCCAGCTCGCCGGCGGGGTCTACGGCGTGACGCTCGGGGCCGCGTTCTTCGGCGAGTCGATGTTCAGCCGCGCGCGCGACGCCTCGAAGGTGGCGCTGGCCTACGCGGTGGCGATGCTGCGGCGGGACGGGTTCACGCTGTTCGATACGCAGTTCCTGACCGACCACCTGGCGCGGCTGGGCGCGGTCGAGATCCCGCGCGCGACCTATCACGCGCGGCTGCGGCAGGCGCTGTCGGGGGGCGCGCGGCTTCGGGGTCCGGTGCCTCAGTCCTCGGCAGTGATGCACCTCAGGAGCCAGACGTCGTAGCGCCGGTGTTCCAGCGCATTCAGCCCCGGCGAGGACGCGACCATCCAGCCCGCGAACAGCTCCTCGACCGCGCGCGCATCGACCACCTGGATCAGGCCGAACGCATCGCCGGAGAGATTCGCCGACGGAAAGCGGCATTCATGCAGCGTCACCTGGAGCGGGCCGTAAGCCATCGTCTGGCCGCTGGCCATCTCGACGTCGATCACCTCGCCCGAGACCTTGTCCAGCGTCCGGAGCACCGCGCCCATGCCGGTGCTCGTGCGCACGGCCTGCGCCTCGGCAATCCCGGTCAAGGCCAGCGACAGGGCGAGAAAGACCCCGGCGACGCGGGTCATTCCGGGCTCCACGCCTCGTAATCGGTCTGCGGCTTGACGTCCGCGCGCCGCAGCGAGCCCTGCCGCAGGAACGCGCCCTCCGAGCCGGTCAGGTTCGGCTGGTGCGGCGCTTCCCAGGCCTTGTGGACCATCGGCATCTCGGTCGGGGGCTTCGGCAGCGTGAAATGCAGCCAGCCATACCAGTCCGGCCCGACGCGCGTCGCATCGTTGTCGCCGGCATAGATCACCCAGCGGCGGGTGGCGTCGGAGTTGCGGTAATAGACGTTTCCCTGCTCATCCTCGCCGACGCGGGTGCCGAAGCGCGCAGTGAAGAGCTGCGTGCCGATGGATTGGCCGTCCCACCACGTCACGAGGCGTTTGAGCAATCCGGCCATGGTGGTTCCTTCCGCGTGTCCGTCGGTCTTCGTCATACGGTCCTGCCTGCGGGGGTCAAGGGCGGCGGGGCCGCGCGGGCCGGGGCTTGCCAACTGAACCGATTGGTTTAGATTGCGCGGGAACCAGCCCGAAAGGCCCGCCATGATCCGCCTCGCCCTGCCCGCCCTCGCGACCGTCCTCGCCGCCACGTCGGCCATCGCACAGGAGACCGTTCCCGCCTCGGCCACCGTCGACGCCGCCCGCGCCCAGATCGAGTCGCTGGCCGCCGAGATGGATGTCGACGGCGACGCCCGCATCTCGCTGGACGAGTTGCAGGGGGCGGCGGCCGAGATCTTCCCCTCCATCGACGCCGACGGCTCGGACGGGCTGACCCGCGTCGAGTTCCTCGGTTGGGAGTTCGGGCTGGCCGAGATGGCCGCGTTCCGGGGCCGCACGCAGGGCTACGAGGCGGCGATGGGGATGGTGTTCGACCTCTTCGACCGGGATGGCAGCCAGGGGATCGACGCGGCGGAGTTCGAGACCGCGATGGTCGAGTCGCATGCCTATGCCGATCTCGACGGCGACGCGGCCCTCTCCGCGGCGGAGTTCCGCTCCAACTTTGTGGTCAACGTCGCGCTGCGCAACGCCCTGGTCCCGCAGGAGGTCCTCGCGGCGCGTCGTCCCTGAGATCCGTCCGCGGCCCCCACCGATGCTATGCGCTGGCCCCGCCCGCCGGGGCGGCGTATCCTCGCGCGCGACGCACGAACCCGAGGACACGCCATGACCGAGACACGCCAATACGGCTTCGACACCCTGCAGGTCCATGCCGGCGCCCGGCCAGACCCGGCCACAGGCGCGCGGCAGACGCCGATCTACCAGTCCACCGCCTACGTGTTCCGCGATGCCGAACACGCCGCAGCACTCTTCAACCTGCAGGAGGTGGGCTACATCTACTCGCGGCTGACGAACCCGACCGTCGCCGTGTTGCAGGAGCGGATCGCCACGCTAGAGGGCGGCGTCGGCGGGGTCTGCTGCTCTTCGGGGCACGCGGCGCAGATCATGGCGCTCTTCCCGCTGATGCAGCCGGGCTGCAACGTGGTCGCCTCGACCCGGCTCTACGGCGGCACGGTCACGCAGTTCAGCCAGACCATCAAGCGCTTCGGCTGGTCGGCCAAGTTCGTCGATTTCGACGATCCGAAGGCCGTGGCCGACGCCATCGACGACGACACCCGCGCGGTCTTCGGCGAGGTGATCGCCAATCCCGGCGGCTGGATCATGGATATCGACGCCATCGCCAAGGTCGCCGACGACGCGGGCCTGCCGCTCATCATCGACAACACCACCGCGACCCCCTACCTCGTGCGCCCGATCGAACACGGGGCCACGCTGGTCGTCCATTCGACCACCAAGTACCTAACCGGCAACGGCACCGTCACCGGCGGCTGCGTCGTGGATTCGGGCAAGTTCGACTGGTCCAAATCGGGCAAGTTCCCGTCCCTCTCCGAGGCCGAGCCCGCCTATCACGGCTTGCGCTTCCACGAGACCTTCGGCGCGCTGGCCTTCACCTTCCACGGCATCGCCATCGGCCTGCGCGACCTCGGGATGACCATGAACCCCCAGGCGGCGCATTACACGCTGATGGGGACCGAGACGCTGTCGCTCAGGATGGACCGCCACGTCGCCAATGCCGAGAAGGTCGCGGGCTGGCTGGAGCAGCACCCGGCGGTCGAACACGTCACCTATGCCGGTCTCGCGTCCTCGCCCTATCACGACCTCGCGAAGAAGGTCTGTCCCAAGGGCGCGGGCGGGCTGTTCACCTTCGCGCTCAAGGGTGGCTACGACGCCTGCGTCAAGTTCGTCGACAGCGTCGAGATCTTCAGCCACGTCGCCAATCTGGGCGACACGCGCAGCCTCGTCATCCACTCGGCCTCGACCACCCACCGGCAGCTCTCGCCCGAGCAGCAGGCCGCGGCGGGCGCGGGACCGGACGTGGTGCGCGTCTCGATCGGGATCGAGGATGCCGACGACCTGATCGCCGATCTGGACCAGGCGCTGGCCAAGGCCGCGCCGCAGATGGCCGCCGAGTGACGGACGCACGCGCGGCGAACGTCGCCGCGCGTCGCACCCGACGATGACGGATCACGAGGTCTTCGGGACGGACGAGCAGCGCGCGCTACTGCGCCGGGGCCGCGCGATGGCCGAGCTCGTGGCGGGCGATCCGCGCTACAGCTACTACGGACGGACGGTCGGCCTCATGACCCCCGAGGATGGCGATCTCGACCGCCTCTCGGCGCTGATCCGGGTGCAGGGCAATGCCAGTTACGCGGCCGTGCCGACCGACGATGCCGCCGCGATTGCGGGCGACCTGACGGCGCGGGGCTTCGTGCCGGTGCGCTACGACACGTGGGAGGGCGGCGCAGACGCCCTGGAAGCCGCCCGGGACGTGGTCGCCCGCCACGAACTGCCGGACGACCTGACCCTCGTGACGCTCGATGCCGCGACCGCGCCAGGGACCGTGGCGTCGTTCGCCGCGATGGCCCTCGGCTGCGGCGTGCTTCCGCTCAGCGGCGACGTGATGCGCGGGGCCGCCGGGCCCGCGATCTGCGTCGCGGCGGTCGACGGCGCGGGCGCGGTGATGTCATGCGCCGCCTCGGCCGCTTATGCGCATCCCGACCATCCGACCTGCGGCGGGCAGGCGTGGTGGGGGATGCTTGCCACCGATCCCGCGCGACGCGGCGAGCGGCTGGCGCTCATCCTCGGGGCGCACGCGATGCTCGAGATGGCGCGGCGCTTCGAACTCAGCCGGTTCATGACAGGCGTCGCGCGTGGGAATGCGCCGTCCGAGGCCGTTTGCAGGCGCATGGGGCTAGCGGTGGCGGGTCACGAGGTCGTCGGCGCGGCCGATCCGGGCGCGCTGGCCGGGGGCCGGATGACCAAGTGACCCGCATCTCCCGCCACACCGCGCGCCGGGCCGTCCCGGATTGCCGCCCCGCGCCAGACGCTTGCGGGGCTGGGTCCGCTTTCCTTGGGCGCGAACCTGCCCTAGACTCGGCGCTTCACCCGTCGCCACTTCGCGGCGCCGCGCCCCCTGTGCTAGCCCCGGACCGATGACGCCAGAAATCGCCCTCCACCTTTCGCTCGACGGCATCGCCGTCCTGTCCCGCGCCCCCGAGGGCGGCTGGTGGCGCGAGGGGGTCGTGCGGCTCGATGCCGAGGACATGGCCGAAGGGTTGACGCGTTTGCGTGACCGGGCCGCCGCCCGCGTCGGCGAGGGATTCACCTCGGTCCTGATCCTGCCCGACAGCCAGCTGCTCTACACGTCGCTCGAGCGCGACGACCGCAAGCCCGACGAGACGATCCGCGCGTTCCTGAAGGGGCGGACGCCCTATGCCGTCGAGGATCTGGCCTATGACTGGGAGCAGCGGGGCGATCGGCTGCAGGTCGCCGTCGTCGCCCTCGAGACGCTGCTCGAAGCCGAGACCTTCGCCGCCGATTTCGGCTTCCGCCCGGTTGCGGTCGTGGCCGACCCCGAAGACAGCATCTATCCCGGTCTGCCGAATTTCGGACGCACCGGCATCGCCACGGAGCTGTTGGGCGGCGCGACCTTGGACCTGAATCTTGGCGACGGCTTCGATGTGACCCCGGCCCCCGCACCGCCCGCGATGCCCGAGCCGGAGCCCGAGCCGGAGATGGCGGCCCCCGAGCCGGATGACGCGCCCCCCGCAGAGCCCGAGCCCGAGCCCGAGGTGACGGCATCCGATCCGGCGGAGACGGCCCCCGCCGAACCTGAGCCAGAGCCGGTGGCGGCAGCACCCACCATACCCGCTCCCGCCCCCGCGCCGGAGCCCGAGCCGGTCGAGGCCGCATTGCCCGAGGCCGCGGCGGAGACGCCCGCCCCTGATGATGCGCGCGAGGCCGCAACACCCGAGGCACCGCAGCCGAAGGAGGAGCCGATCTTCGCGCGCAGCCGGAAGGCGATCGCGGAGGCCGATGCGGAACACCAGCCGACATTCTCGACCCGGCGCAAGCCCGACGCGCAGCCCGAGCCGCTCGAGGAGGTGCGTATCGCGCCGCGCCTGACCACCCCACCCCGGCCCGGCACGCCGCCGCCGCCCCGATCGGGAACGGCCGCACCGACCGTCCGGATCGAGCCGCGGGCCGACGGCATTGCCGCATCCACACCCGCCGCAGCACCCGCGGACCGCCCGTCGAAGGTCGCGCCCGTGGTCGCCGCCGCGGGGGGCCTCGCCGCGACGATCGGCGCGCTGCGCGCCCGCCGGTCCGAACGGCGTATCGCCACCGAAGAGGAGAAGGCCCGCGCCGCCGAGGCCGAGGCGTTGGCACTGCCGGGGCTCGCCCGCGAGAAGGCGTCTCAGCCCGAGCGCTCGGGGCTGGGCCTCGGGCTTTACCTGACGCTGGGCCTCCTGGCGCTGCTGGCCGTGGTCGGGCTCGGGGCGGCGTTCCTCGATGGCGGCGACCCGGTCGAACAGGCCGTGGTCGCGCCCGAACCCGCCCTGCCCGTGCCGGATGCGCCCGCCGCGCCCGACAGCGGCCCGGTCATCCTGACCGACACCGTCCCGATACTGCCCGTCGAAGAGGCGCCAGCCCCGGACGCACCCGCGGCCCCCGACGCGCCCGAGACCGACCTCGCAGCACTTCTGCCCGCGCCCGACGGCACCAGCACCGCCTCGCCGATCCCCGATCTCGTCGACCCGCCGCTGCCCGTGCCCGGGGCCACGCCCGAGGAGCTGGCTGAGGCCGATGCGCCCGAGGCCGATCCCGGCCCGCTCGAGGTGTTCTCGGCGCGGGGCGCGTTCGAGGCCGCGCCGACCCCCGCCGCCCCCGAGCCGCAGGACGCCGCCGAGATCTACCTCGCCTCAATCGATCCGGTGGTCGCCGCCGAGGACGCCGTGGCGCTGCCTGCCGCGCGGACGCCGGAGGACGGGTTCACGCCGCAGACCCTGCCCGCGCCGCCCGGCGTGGTCTTCGATACCGATACCGAGACGGGCCTGATCGCGCCGTCGCCCGAGGGGGTGCTGGCACCGGGCGGCTTCGCGCTGGTGTCCGGGCGTCCGGACGTCATGCCGACGCCGCGCCCCGGCGATGCCCCGGTCGCAAGCGAACCCGATGCCGGGGCCGCCGCGGAGTTGGACGACGAGGCGCGCGCCATCCTGCGCCGCACCCGTCCGGTCGAGCGCCCGACCGATGCCGCCGAGCAGGTCGAACGCCAGAGCTTCGGCGGCCTGACGCGCGAGGAGATCACGCGCACGCGCCCGCAGCCCCGCCCGACCTCGATCCAGGACGCCGCCGTGCGCCGCGCGCAGGAGAGCGAGACCGCAGATCGCATCGCCGCCGAGCAGGATGCCGCAACCCAGACCGCCGCCGAGCAGGCCGCGATCGAGGCCGCCGCCGCCTCGCTGGCCAGCCGGGGGGCGCAGACCGCGCCGACCGGCCCGGTCTCGGAGCTGGCGCTGGTGCAATCCGACCGGCCCCGGACGCGGCCCCGCTCCGTCGAGCGGGACGCGGCGCGGATCGTCACCCAGCGGCGCCAGCAGGCCTCGGCCGCCCCGGCCGCCGCCGCCGCGACCCCGCAGGCCCGGCAGGCCGACCAGGGCAGCCCGCAGATCCGCTCGGCCGGGGGGAACGTCGCCCGCGCGGCGACGGAGCGGAACCAGCTGCGCCTCAACCGGATCAACCTGATCGGGGTCTATGGCCGCCCCTCGGCGCGTCGCGCGCTGGTGCGGCTGTCGAACGGGCGCTACGTCAAGGTCGAGGTGGGCGACCGGCTGGATCGCGGCCGCGTCGTCGCCATCGGCGAGGACCAGCTCGTCTATCAGAAGGGCGGGCGCAATGTCGGGCTGAACCTGCCCAACGGCTGAGCCCGCGTCAGAGCCCGAACGCTGCCCGCGTCGCCGGGCTCCACCCGATCCGCACGTTCGCGCCGTCCTCGATCACCGGTCGCTTGATGAGCGTCGGGAGCGCCGCCATCAGCTCGATCGGATCGCCCGCGCGCGCCTCCGCATCAAGGCCGCGCCACGTGGTCGAACGGGTATTGAGGAGTGCGTCGCCCACCGCCTCCCGCCAGCGCCGGATCTCGGCCGCGACCGGCACCGATTCGCGCAGATCGCGCCATTCGACCTCGTATCCTGCCGCGCGAAGCGCCGTTCGCGCCGCACGACAGCTGTCGCATTGGGCAATGCCGTGCAGGATAAGGGCGGTCGCGTGCGTCATGCCCCGGGTCATGCCCGGCGGTCTTGACAGAATCAATGCAGCCCTTAGCTCAAATGATGTGTTCGTCGGGCACGGAGGCCCCGTGCTTGCGTCCACCATGCCGCCGCGATGTTGCGGGCGGGACGACACTTGAGGAGACCCGGTATGGCCACGGGCACCGTGAAATGGTTCAATACGACAAAGGGATACGGCTTCATCGCCCCCGATGACGGCGGCAAGGACATCTTCGTCCACATCTCCGCGGTCGAGCGCGCCGGACTGACCGGATTGCGCGACAATCAGAAGGTGGAATTCGAGATGCGCGAGGGCCGTGACGGTCGCTCCTCGGCGTCGGATCTCGTCCCGCTGGACTGACCGACCCCCCATCCGATCCGAACCGATCCGCCGAGACGAGCGGGCCGGGATGTCTGGACGCCTGCGAAAGCGGGCGTCTTTTGTGTTTGGGATCGCAGGACGGGACGCCGCCGGGCCCCAACGTCGGGACGACGGGGGCGGAGGCGCGGTCGGCCTGCCCCGTCGCGTGTCGCGGGGCCATGATATGGCGGCTGCGTGCAGCTCGGGCGGTCGAACGGACCCGGTCCAATGGGCCACGACCTCTGGATGGAAAACCGGCGCCGCGCCCTGGTGTCGGGCGGGCGGGTTCCGGCACAGGCCGTCGGCCTGCGATCCTGACCGGGGCGATGTGCCCCGGTCCACCGGCGGGCGGATGAACCCGTCGCTTTCGTTTGCTGTCGACAGGAGGGGTTGTCCGGTCGAGCGGTTAACGCCTCGTGAATGCGCGCATCAAAACGCGCGAGACCCTTCGCTCCACCGGGCTCAGTCGGCCCATTCCCAAGGCGTCGTGTAGTTGCCCATGACGGCGATCACGTCCCGTTCCTCGACCTCTCCGGTCTTTGCCAGCTTGGCCACGAGACCGCGGCGCTTGTCCTCGGTGACGCTCGCGACCTTGGCCGAAACGCCGGCATCGGCGAGGGCGGCGTCGAAGATCCGCGTGATGGCCCGCTTGCGCAGGTCGGGCTTGAAGACCTTGCCGACGGCGGTCTTCGGCAGCTCGTCGAGGATCTCGATATGCTTGGGATGCGCGGCGCGTTCGCCGACATGCTCCTTGCAATGCGCGATGAGGTCGTCGGGGCTGCAGGACGCGCCCGAGACCAGCTCGACATAGGCGCAGGGCAGCTCGCCCGCGAAGGCGTCGGGCTGGCCGATGGCACCCGCCATGGCGACGGCGGGGTGACCGGCCAACGCCTCCTCGATCTCGGCGGGGTCGATGTTGTGACCGCCGCGGATGATGAGGTCCTTGGCGCGGCCCGTGATCCAGAGATAGCCATCCGGGTCCATCCGGCCCAGATCGCCCGTCCGCAGGTAATGGCGACCGTCGACCACGTGGTAAAGGTTCGTGTTCTTGTCGGCCTCGGTATAGGTCGCGCCGTCGCTGACGCCCGGGTTCGAAACGCAGATCTCGCCCACGGTGTCGGCCGCGCATTCCTCGGCGCCGTTGCCCTTCTCCATCAGGATCTTCACGTCGCAATGCATGAAGGGGATGCCGACGGAGCCGATCTTCTTCTCGCCGTCCACCGGGTTGCAAGAGACGAGGCAGGTCGCTTCGGTCAGGCCGTAGCCCTCGACCACCGTGACGCCCGTGTCGCGCTCGAACCGCTTGAAGAGTTCGACCGGCAGCGGCGAGGAGCCGGAGAACGCCGTCTTGATCGACGAGACATCGGCATCGACGGGGCGCTGCATCATCGCGGACATGGCGGTCGGCACGGTGATGAGGAAGGTCACCTTCCAGCGTTCGATCAGCTTCCACATGTTGTCGAAGACGCCGTCGCCCCGGTAGCCTTGGGGCGTGGGGAAGACGACATGCGCGCCGGACGCGACCATCGCCATCAGGATCACGTGGCAGGCGAAGACGTGGAACAGCGGCAGCGGGCACATCACCACGTCCTGCTCGGAGAAGAGCAGGCGATGGCCGACCCAGCCGTTGTAGATCATGCCGGAATAGCTGTGCTGCGCGACCTTGGGCATGCCGGTCGTGCCGCCGGTGTGGAAATAGGCCGCGACGCGGTCGCCGGTGGCATCCGCGAAGGTCAGCTTGTCCTTCGGCTGCTTGGCCACCTCCTGCGTCCAGTTGAGGACGCGGGCCTTGTGCTTGACCTCGACCTTGGGCCGCAGGAGCGGGACGATCAGCTTCTTCAGACCGGTCAGGTAGCGGTGCAGGTCGACCTCGAGCACGGTCTCGACATTCGGGGCCAGCGCCACGGCCTCGGCGACCTTCTGGGCCACGTCGGTCTTCGGAAAGGCGCGCAGCGTCACGACGACCTTGGCCTTCGTCTCGCGCAGGATGGCGCCAATCTGCTCGGGCTCGAGCAGGGGATTGATCGGGTTGGCGATGCCCGCGACGGCCCCGCCCATCAGGACCATCGCTGTCTCGGTGCAGTTCGGGAGGACGTAGGCGACGGTGTCGGTCTCGCCGACGCCGAGGCTGCGGAAGAGGTTCGCGGCCTGCGTGACCTGGGCGCGGAATTCGGTCCAGGTCAGGGTCTCGGCGGGATCGGACGGGCCGGAGAAGAGCTGGTAGCTGATCGCGGGCCGGTCGCCATGCGCGGCGGCGGTGTTCGACAGAAGCTCGTAGAGCGTGGTGGCCGGTTGGGCGTCGGACCAGGGTTCGGCACCCTCGATATCCAGAATGTCCTGCTTGTTGGCAAAGCTCGCCATGTATTCCTCCCTGGGCGTCCCGCAGCCCTCCCGCCACAGGTTCGCGCGTAATTGGGGGTCGCACAAGCGGAACGCAAGACGGACGCTACGGCGGACGGGGCCATGAGGCGGCGCAATCCGCGTCGGGATGGACCCGGCGGGCGGGTCTGTGTGAGGACGAGGCAGGTTGGCGGGCCGCAGGCGCCCGGCCCCGAGCGGCGAGGACGAAGACGATGAGAACGATGGCGGCGCTGGTCTTTCCCGGCTTTCAGACGCTCGACTTCTTCGGCCCGATCGAGATGCTCGGCGGCTTTCGCGACGAGATCGAGGTGGTGACGGTCGCCCAAGGATCGGACCCGGTCGTCAGCCGGCACGGACAGCGGATCGTCGTGGACCGCACGATCGCCGAGGGGACGGAGTACGACCTTCTGTTCCTGCCCGGTGGGGACTCCGCCCTCGACGCCGCCAGGGACCCCGCCCTGATGGACTGGATCCGCACGGTCTCGGGCTCCGCGGAATGCGTGCTCGCCGTCTGCACGGGAACCGTCCTTCTGGGGATGACCGGCGTGCTGGACGGGCGCAGGGCGACGACCAACAAGCTCGACTTCACGGCCACCGTGCCGCTGGCGCCCAGGGTCGAGTGGGTGCGGCAGGCCCGCTGGGTCGAGGACGGCACGTTCTTCACCTCGTCCGGCGTGTCGGCGGGGATGGACATGGCGTTGGGCGTGGCCGCCCGGCTGTTCGGGCGCGCGAAGGCCGAGGAGATGGCCTTCGGCTCGGAATACATCTGGAACAGCGACCCGGAGCGGGATCCGTTCGCCGGGCCGGCCGGGCTGGTCTGAGGGCGGCTACTCCGCCGCGAGGCCGTCGGTGAATTGAAGCCGGGCGAGGCGCGCATAGAGGCCGCCTTCGGCCACAAGCTCGTCATGGGTGCCCTGTGCCGCGATAGCGCCGTCCTGCATGACGACGATCCGGTCGGCCTGCTTCACCGTGGCTAGCCGGTGCGCCACGATGATGGTCGTGCGTCCCTCGGCCAGCGTGGCGACAGCATCCTGCACGGCGCGCTCGCTCTCGGCGTCGAGCGCCGATGTCGCCTCGTCGAGCAACAGGACCGGCGCGTCGCGCAGGATGGCGCGGGCGATGGCGATGCGCTGCTTCTGTCCGCCCGACAGCATGACGCCCCGCTCGCCGACATAGGTGTCGTAGCCCTCGGGCAGGGCGGTAAGGAAGTCATGCGCGGCGGCGGCCTTCGCGGCGGCCTCGACCTGCGCGTCGGTGGCCTCGGGATTGCCGAAGCGGATGTTGTCGCGCGCGCTCGCCGCGAAGATCACCGGGTCCTGCGGCACCAGCGCCATGCGGGCGCGGAAGCCGGCGCGATCCATCTCCCGCAGGTCGGTGCCGCCCAGCGTGATGGACCCGGCATCGGGGTCGTAGAAGCGCTGCAGGAGCTGAATCACGGTCGATTTGCCCGCGCCCGACGGGCCGACCAACGCGACCGTCTCGCCCGGCGCGACATGCAGCGTCACGTCGTCGAGCGCCGCGACGCCCGGACGGGTCGGGTAGCGGAAGGTGACACCCTCGAAGGCGATGGCCTCGCCCAAGGGCAGGGTCGCCGGGGCCTCGGGATCGGTGACGTCGTCCTCGACCTCCAGAAGCTCGACAAGTCGTTCGGTGGCACCGGCGGCGCGTTGCAGCTCGCCCCAGATCTCCGACAGGGCGGCGACCGCGCCCGCTACCATGATCGCGTAGATCAGGAACTGGATCAGCTCGCCCACGGTCATGACGCCGCCGCGCACGTCGCGCGCCCCGATCCAGAGCACGCCAACGATGCCCGCGAAGGTCAGCAGGATCACGATCACGGTCATGATCGCGCGGACACGGATGCGGGTGCGGGCCGAGAGGAAGGATTTCTCGGTCACGTCGTCGAAGCGATCCGAGGCTTCGTGTTCGAACGTGTAGGCCTGCACGGTCTGGGCCGAGAGCAGCCATTCGGACGCCTTGCCCGAGGATTCGGCGATCCAGTCCTGGTTCTCGCGGCTGAGCGTGCGGAGGCGGCGGCCGAGCACGATGATCGGCACGATCACGGCGGGCACGATCAGGAGAACGAGACCCGAGAGCTTGGGCGCCGTCCAGAGCATCAGCGCAAGGCCACCCATGAAGATCAGCATATTGCGCAGCGCGATCGAGACCGACGAGCTGACGACAGACAGCAGGAGCGTCGTGTCGGTCGTGATCCGGCTGAGCACCTCGCCAGTCATGATGCCGTCGTAGAAATTGGGCGACATGCGGATCATGCGCGCGAAGACCGCCTTGCGGATGTCGGCCACGACCCGTTCGCCCAGCCGGGTGACGAGGTAGTATCGCAGCCCGGTCCCCAGCGCGAGAAGCGCCGCGATCACGAGCGCCCACGCGAAGTAGCGGTCGAGCAGGCCCGCGGCCCCGGTCTGGAACGCGTCGACCACCTGCCGCACCGCGAGGGGCAGCACGAGCGACACGCCCGCCGTCAGCGTCAGCGCCGCCAGCGCCGCGACGACCATGCCGATATGCGGACGGAAGAACGGCGTCAGCGCCCTGAGGCTGCCGATACGCTTGGACCGCGCGCGATCCGCTTCCTTGGCGATGTCGGCCATGGGCCCTCCGGTCTGGGGTTTCGAGGTAGCCGCGCGCGGCTGGAGGCGCAAGAACGACGCGGCGGCTTCGGGCTTGACCGTGGCGCATCGGGGACGCGAGGCTGCGCAGCGGGGGGCGCAAGCGATGTACAATCCGATCGATGTGACCGCGATGGTGTTCTACGGGCTGGTCTGCATGGCGCTGGCCGGGTTCGTCCCGGCGTCCCGGCGGCGCGGGATCCGGCTGGCCATCGGGGCGGCGGTCGGCGTCGCGGCGGCGGTGGTGCTGCACCTGGTGCGGGGACCGCTGGGCCTCTGACGGCGGCAGCCGGGGCGGTCGAGGGAAACCGGAGCGGGCGGCGGGAATCGAACCCGCATCATCAGCTTGGAAGGCTGAGGTCTTACCATTACACAACGCCCGCGCGCCGATGGCCCCGTCTATCGCCGGGCCGGGGGGCGGCGCAAGACCCGTGGGCCGTATTGAACCCCGTCCCGCCCGGCGCTAGACCGCCCCGGACCCGCAGCCCCGGAGGCCCCATGTCCATCGACCGAGAGACCGCACGCCGCGTGGCGAAGCTGGCGCGCATCGCCGTGCCCGAAGACCGGCTGGACGCGCTCGCGGGCGAGTTCAATTCGATCCTCGGCTTCATCGAGCAGTTGCAGGAGGTCGATGTGGACGGGGTCGAGCCGATGGTCTCGGTCGAGCCGATGCGCCTGAAGCGCCGCGAGGACGTGGTGACCGATGGCGGCCAGCCCGAAGCCGTGCTGGCCAATGCCCCCGAAGCCCGCGAAGGGTTCTTCGCCGTCCCGAAGGTGGTGGAATGAGCGACCTGACCGACCTCACGATCGCCGGCGCCCGCGACGCGCTGCGCGCCGGCGAGACGACCGCCGTCGCCCTGACCGAAGCGCATCTGGAGGCCGTGGCCGCCTCGGGCACGCTCAACGCCTTCGTGCATCACACGCCCGAGATCGCCCGCGCCCAGGCCGAGGCCGCCGATACCCGCATCGCGCGGGGCGACGCGCCCGACATGTGCGGCATCCCCATCGGGGTGAAGGACCTCTTCTGTACCAAGGGCGTGGCCTCGCAGGCCGGGTCTGCGATCCTCGATGGCTTCAAGCCGGAATACGAAAGCACGATTACCGACCAGCTCTTCCGCGACGGCGCGGTGATGCTGGGCAAACTCAACATGGACGAGTTCGCGATGGGCTCGTCGAACGAGACCTCGACCTATGGCGACGTGGTCAACCCGTGGCGCGCGGGCAATTCCGACGCGGCGCTGACGCCCGGCGGCTCGTCCGGCGGGTCGGCGGCGGCGGTGGCGGCACGGCTCTGCCTCGGCGCGCTGGGCACCGATACCGGCGGCTCGATCCGCCAGCCCGCGGCCTTCACCGGCATCACCGGCATCAAGCCGACCTATGGGCGCTGTTCGCGCTGGGGCATCGTGGCCTTCGCCTCGTCGCTCGACCAGGCGGGACCGATGACGCGCTCGGTGCGCGACGCCGCGATCTTCCTGCGGGCCATGTCCGGGCACGACCCGAAGGATTCGACCTCGGCCGATCTGGCGGTGCCGGATTTCGAGGCGATGCTGACCGGCGACATCAAGGGTCAGACCATCGGCATTCCGCGCGAATACCGCATGGAGGGCATGCCCGAGGAGATCGAGACGCTCTGGTCGCAGGGCACCGAGATGCTGCGCGACGCGGGCGCCGAGATCCGCGACATCAGTCTGCCGCATACGAAATACGCCCTGCCCGCCTATTACGTGATCGCGCCCGCCGAGGCGTCGTCGAACCTCGCGCGCTATGACGGGGTGCGCTTCGGGCACCGCGCCGCGCTGGGCCAAGGCGATGGCATCACCGAGATGTACGAGAAAACCCGCGCCGAAGGCTTCGGCGACGAGGTGCAGCGGCGCGTGATGATCGGGACATACGTTCTGTCGGCGGGGTTCTACGACGCCTACTACAACCGCGCGCGCCGCGTGCGGACGCTGATCAAGAAGGATTTCGAGGACGCGTTCGCGGCCGGCGTCGACGCGATCCTGACGCCTGCGACGCCGTCCTCGGCCTTCGAGCTGGGCGCGATGGCCGATGCCGACCCGATCCAGATGTATCTCAACGACATCTTCACGGTGACGGTGAACCTCGCCGGGCTGCCGGGCGTCGCGGTGCCCGCGGGGCTCGACCGGCGCGGCCTGCCAATGGGCCTGCAGCTGATCGGCAAGCCTTGGGACGAGGGCGGATTACTGAATGTTGCAAGCGTGATCGAGGCGCGGGCGGGCTTCGTGGCGCGTCCCGACAAGTGGTGGTAGTCTCGCGCCAAGAGCAGACGAGGCAGACATGCGTGTTCACTTCACTATTGCGGCCCTCGGGGCCGTCCTGATCCTTTCCGCCTGCGAGCCGCCGGTCCCCGAGAGCGGGGTGGGCGGCGCGGCCTTCGAGACGCCCGAGCAATACGCCGCCCGCCGCGAGGCGCAGCTGCGCGGCACGCCTGCGCCCATCACCCCGCAGGCCACCGTGCGCCCGCCCGACACGCCGGTCCCGGTGCTCGGGCCTCAGGCGACGACCCTGCCCGCCCCCGCGCCCGGCACGACCTCGGAGGCGGCACAGATCGCCAGCCAGACGCGCGCCGTCCTCGGGGCACCGCCCGCGGCGTCGGCCGCCCCCGCCCCCCTGCCCGGTCCGGCAACGGCCGCGGTGAACCCCGGCGAGCTCGACCGCGACAATCCCAATATCAGCCGCGAGCAGGACTTCGCCGCCGTCTCGGCCGAGCGGAGCATCGAGGACGATGCAGCCCGCGTGCGCGCCGCGCGCCAGCAATACCAGCTCGTCCAGCCGACCGAGCTTCAGCGCCCCAATGACAGCGCGCCCAACATCATCGCTTACGCGCTCAACGATGCGCAGGCCGTGGGCACAAAGGCCTTCCGCCGCAATCCGCTGAGCTCGAACCGCCGCTCCGAGCAGCGCTGCGCGGGCTACCGGACGGCGGATGTCGCGCAGGAGGAGTTCCTCGCGGCGGGCGGGCCGCAATCGGACCGCCTGAACCTCGATCCCGATGGTGACGGCAACGCCTGCAGCTGGAACCCGGCGACCTTCCGCGCGCTCGTCCGGCAATAGGCGCATGGCGGTCGTCGACCGGCCCAGCCCCAATCACGGACCGCGCCGCGACGGGCGGACGCGGCCCGACCTGGTGATGATCCATTACACCGCGATGCAGGGCGGGCCCGAGCCGGCGCTGACGCGGCTCTGCCTGCCCGAGGCCGAGGTGTCGGCGCATTACCTGATCGGCGAATGCGGCACGGTGTTCCGCCTCGTCGACGAGATGGCGCGCGCCTGGCATGCCGGGGCCGGGTGCTGGGGCGCGTCGTCGGACCTCAATTCGCGCAGCGTGGGGATCGAGCTGTCGAATGACGGCTTCTCGCCCTTCCCGGCGGCGCAGATGGACGCGCTGGAGGACCTCGTGGGCGATATATGCCGGCGCCACGGGATCGGCCCGGCGGGCGTGATCGGCCATTCGGACGCGGCGCCGGGGCGCAAGATCGATCCGGGCCGGCGCTTCGACTGGCGGCGGCTGGCGCGGCGGGGACTGGCCGTCTGGCCGGACGCGGAACCGGGCGACGCGCCGGATGCGGCGGCGTTCCGGGCGCTGGCGCGACGGGCGGGCTATACCGCGGACGTGGATGACGGGACGCTTCTGAATGCGGTGCGGCTGCGGTTCCGGCCCTGGGCAACGGGGCCGCTGGACCGGACGGATATGGGGCTGATCGCGGACCTCGCGGCGCGCTTCCCCGTTGACGCAGGCGAGGCCGCCGTCTAGCCGCGACGGCGCGGGGGGCCGGGCGGCCGCGGGCAGCGATGCCCGAGGAAAGTCCGGACTCCACGAAGCGACGGTGCCGGGTAACGCCCGGACGGCGAGAGCCGATGGACAGCGCCACAGAGAACAGACAGCCCCGCATGCGGGGCAATGGTGAAACGGTGCGGTAAGGCGCACCGGGGGGGCGGCGACGTCCCCCGCATGGCAAGCCCCACCGGGAGCAATGCCGAATAGGGATCGCGCATGGGGCCGCTTCGCCTCGCGGTCCGGGTTGGCAGCTTCAGGCCCGCGGCGACGCGGCGCCGAGATGAATGGTCGCCGATGGCGGGGGTGACCCCGCCGGAACAGAATCCGGCTTACAGGCCCCCCGCAGCCTTTCCGATTCGCGCCCGCGCGGCGCCCCGGCGCCCGCCCCGACGACGGCGCGACCGGCGGCATCCGGCCGCGCGGAATCCCGCGCATTCGCGAATCCGCTTGCCCGTTGAACAATTTCGGCCGCAGGATCGTTGGCATCCGACTCGACGCGAACAGAAAGGTGGCCCCGGACATGCGTGCCGCCGCCGAATCCCCGACCACGACCCTCGCGCCCGCGCCCCGGGCGTTCGACGACCTCCTGACAGACGCGTGTGCGGGGACGGCAGTGGTCCATCGCGACGGGCGCATCCTCGCGACCAACGAGGCGCTGCTGGAGGGGCTGGGCTTCGCGCCCGAGGACGATCTGACCGGCCTGCCCTTCGCCAGTCTCTGGCACCATGGCGAGCGGCCCTCGGTCGCCGCCGCGATGCGCCGCGCGCGGGCCGGGGCCGAGGAGGAGCTGTCGCTGAACCTCGCCTATCTGCAGGGCGAGACGCGGGGCTGCGTCGTTACGCTGCGCCCGGTCGAGACGGCACCCGTCCTTCTGGTGCAGATGGAGTGCGACTGAGCCATCCGGCGCAACGCCGCGCGCACCCTTGACAGTCGGGGTGCGGCGGATAGAAGGCAGCTTCCGGATTCAAGGGCGACGCGCGCGTGTCGCGGCCCGACCGACGCAGGAGACACCCGATGGCGAAGCCCACCACGATCAAGATCCGGCTGAATTCCTCTGCCGGCACCGGCCACTTCTACGTGACCAAGAAGAATGCCCGCACCATGACCGAGAAGATGGTCGTGCGGAAGTTCGACCCCGTCGCGCGCAAGCACGTCGAGTACAAGGAAGGCAAGATCAAGTAAGGAATCGCCTATTCGGGCGTCACTTACAGAAAGGTTAACGCGACCTTAACCGATCCCGATCTAGAGGGGCCATGCAGACAATCCGTCTGCGTGGCCCTTTTCGTTTTCAGATCGGAGATTATCCATGACCTACACCCTGCGTCCTGCGCGGCCCACGGACCGGCCCGTCGTCGACAACCTGCTGGGGGCGGTCTATCCGCGCCTGCTGCTCGACGATTACGACGACGTCGCGGTCGACGCGATCCTGCCCCTCATCGCCAAGGCCAATCCCGACCTTCTCGACAGCGGCAGCTATTACATGCTGTTCGAGCACGGTGACCTCGTCGCCGTCGGCGGTTGGACCGAAACGGCCCCGGGCGATGACATTCCCGAGGGCACGGCCCATGTCCGGCATTTCGCGACCCATCCCGATCGGCTGAAGCGGGGCCATGCCGGTCGGCTGATGGACCATGTGCGCACCAAGGCGCGCGCGCGGGGAATCAAGCGGCTGGAATGCCTGTCGTCGCTGAACGCGCGGCCGTTCTATTCCAAGCTGGGGTTCCGGGATCACGGGGTGGACGAGGCGCCGATTGCGCCCGGCATCACCTTCCCGGTCGTGCGGATGGCCGCGCAGCCCTGACGTCGCGGCGGCCGGGGGCGCGCGCCCCCGCCGTCATGCCAGAAGACCCGGATCGCGCCCCATCTCGAGCCCCGGAAAGACGAGGCTCGAGAGCGTCGCGCGATCCGTCCCGAAGAGACCGTGCAGCGCCCAAGCGGCGTAGGCGCGGACGTCGCGCGTCGGCATGAGGTCGCGGCGATCGAGGAGCTGCGCCTCGGCCAGGCCGGGCCAGTCGCCCCAGACCTGGCCGCCCATCAGCGCGCCGCCAGCCAGGATCATCGTGCCGCCGGTCCCGTGATCGGTGCCGCGCGTGCCGTTCTCGGCCGCTGTGCGCCCGAACTCGGTCATGCAGAGCACGACCGTCCGGTCCCACTCGGGCCCAAGATCGGCGCGCAGCGTGCCGAGGCCGCGCCCGAGCAGGCGCAGGCCGCGCGTGATCTCGCGCGTCTGGGCGTTGTGCGTGTCCCAGCCGCTGATCGAGAGGGCGGCGATCCGCGCGTCCTGCCGAAGCTGGGCTGCCGCGAAGGAAAAGAGCGCGTCGGTCTGCGCCTGCCGCCCGCCGCCGCCGTCGATGGACGAGCCCGAGAGCGAGAGCGCATCCTCGGCCGCGTTCCGAAAGAGCGGGTCGTCGTGATAGACATGCAGGAGCAGGTCCGCCGTCGCGGGTGCGAGATCGAGCCGCGCATCGGGCGCCCAGCTCGCGTGATCTGCCGCGCCCCGGAGGAGCAGCATGTCGGTGCGCCCGACGGCGAAGGCCGTGCGGCCATGGGTGCCGGGCGTGGTTTGCAGCAGGCGGTTGAGCCAACCGTCGCGGGTCGCCAGCGGCGGCACCTCGCCGGCGGTGCCCGCCTCGAGGATGTCCTGCCCGTCGAAATGGCTGCGCTTGCCGCGATAGGGCGTGCTGACCGCCTGCGCGAAGCCGAGATCGCCTTCGTCCCACCAGGGCGCGAGATCGGCAAGGCCGGGGTGGAGCGCGTGAAAGCCGTTGAGGTCGAGAGCGCCCGCATCCGGGCCGATCGGGAACCCGGGGCGGAGCCGGGCGAGATCCGGGTCGCCATAGGGCTGAAGCGCGTCGAGCCCGTCCATCGCGCCCCGCAGGATGACGACGACGAGACGGGCGTCACCGGGCAGGGCCGCAAAGGCCACGGGCGCCATGAAGGGCGACGCGGCGAGCGAGCATCCGATGCCCTGGAGAAACGCGCGGCGGGTGGGGATCATCGGGTCACCTCCGGTTGAACGCGGGAGAGGCGAGGACGAGCGAGATGCCCGCCGCCCGCTCCTCGGCGGCGGCGGCGGCAAAGCGCAGGCGCCCGTCGGCCAGCGGGCCCAGCGCCGTCTCGACGAAGTCGCGCGGGTCGGGCAGGTCGCCCAAGGCCTCGGGGAGTGCGATGGCCCAGCCGAGCCGCGCGGCCAGAAGCTGCGGCGTGATCCATTCGGGCGCAGCCTCGGGCCAGCCCTGCGGTCCTGGCGGGCGCAGCCAGGTCTGTCCCATCCGCTCCAGCGGCTGGTTGGCGAGGTTGCGGAGCGCGGGCACATCCGCCTCCATGATCGCGCGACCGCGGCCCAGCGCCCGGAGCCCGGCGGCCAGAAGCTCCATCGGGCGGCGGACCTTGGCCAGCGTCGGCTGCCACGCGGCGTCGTGGTCGAGCATCGTGGCATAGACCGCCATCAGGTCGCCGCCGGTCCGCGTCCAGGTGGCAGTCATCCGGGCCACGAGATCGGGGTCGGGCGTGTCGGCGACGAAGTGCCGCGCGAGCTTGGTCGAGAGGTGCCGCGCGGTGTCGGGATGGACGGCGAGGTCGGCCAGCACGCGGTCGATATCGCCCCGGTCGGGCTCGGCCCCGCCATAGCTGCGTCCGAGAACGGTCTCGGCGCCCGGTTCGGCCTGGTTGTGGCGGAACTGGGGATCGCCTTCGCGCGTGATGCTGAGGCCGGTCAGAAGCTCGGCCAGCTGGCGGACATCGGTCTGTCTATAGGCCGCGCCCGCGCCCAGCGTGTGCAGCTCCAGCACTTCGCGGGCGAGGTTCTCGTTGATGTTGCCGCCCGAGCGGCGGCCGCGCGGCGAGTTCGGCCCGGTCGAGCCCCAGTTGTCGAGATAGATCACCATCGCCGGATGGGTCACGGCGGCGGTCAGAAGGTCGGCGAATGACCCGGCGAGATGGGGACGGATCGCCGCCTCGTGATAGCTGGGCACCGAACGGCGCAGCAGGCCGCGCCCGCCCGCGACGGCGAAGTGATCGGCCCAGAACCAGGCCAGCCGTTCGCGGAACCCGTCTTCGGTCAGGGCGGCGCGGGCCAGCGCGCGGGCAAGATCCTCGTGATAGGCGACGACCATGGCGCGCTGGGCGGCGCGGAAGGCGTCGGCCCCGCCGTCGCGGCGCGCGCGGCGCAGGCGAATCCAGTCGAGTGCCGCGGCGGCCCGCATCTCCCAGGACGGCTGCGGCCAGGCCTTGGCCATGCGGTCGGGCCCGGACAGGCGCAACAGGAGGTCGCCTGCGTCCCGCGGCGCCGCGATGTCGGGCGCGCGGCCCGTGCCGAAGCGGATGGCGGCAAGTGTCGAAATCATCCCCGATAGATAGGCGGCAGAGGCCGCCGATCACAGGGTTCGTTCAATCTGTCGGCATTCGGCGCAGGCCGAGTTCCGCCAGCTGGCCCGGCAGCGGCTCGGACGGGGCGCCCATCATCAGGTCTTCGGCGCGCTGGTTCATCGGGAAGAGGATGACCTCGCGGATATTCGCCTCGTCCGCGAGAAGCATGACGATGCGGTCGATCCCGGCCGCACAGCCGCCATGGGGCGGCGCGCCGTACTGGAACGCCTTGACCATGCCGCCGAAGCGCTTGCGGACCTCGTCCTCGCCGTAACCGGCCAGCTCGAAGGCCCGGAACATGATCTCGGGGCGGTGGTTCCGGATCGCGCCCGAGACCAGTTCGTAGCCGTTGCAGGCGAGGTCGTACTGATAGCCGAGAACGTCGAGCGGATCGCCCTCCAGCGCCTCCATCCCGCCCTGCGGCATGGAGAAGGGATTGTGGCTGAAGTCGATCTTGCCGTCGTCATCGGCCTCGTACATCGGGAAATCGACGATCCACGCGAAGGCGAAGCGGTCCTTGTCCGTCAGGCCCAGCTCGTCGCCGATTACCGTCCGCGCCCGTCCCGCGACGGCTTCGAAGTCCGAGGGCTTGCCGCCCAGGAAGAAGGCCGCGTCGCCGACGCCCAAGCCCAGTTGCTGACGGATCGCCTCCGTGCGCTCGGGTCCGATGTTCTTGGCGAGGGGGCCAGCGGCTTCGAGGCCGTCGCCCTGGTCACGCCAGAAGATGTACCCCATGCCCGGCAGGCCCTGCTCCTGGGCGAACTTGTTCATCCGGTCGCAGAACTTGCGCGACCCGCCCGTGGGGGCGGGGATGGCGCGAATCTCGGTGCCGTCCTTCTCGAGGAGCGAGGCGAAGATGGCGAAGCCGGAGCCCGCGAAATGCTCGGACACGACCTGCATCTCGATCGGGTTACGCAGGTCGGGCTTGTCCGTTCCGTACTTCAGCGCGGCATCGCGGTAGGAGATGAGTGGCCAGTCCGCATCGACCGTGCGCCCGCCGCCGAACTCTTCGAAGAGCCCCGCGATCACCGGCTGAATCGTATCGAATACATCCTGTTGCGAGACGAAGCTCATCTCCATGTCGAGCTGGTAGAAATCGGTCGGCGAGCGGTCGGCGCGGGGGTCCTCGTCGCGGAAGCACGGCGCGATCTGATAGTACTTGTCGAACCCCGACACCATCAGGAGCTGCTTGAACTGCTGCGGCGCCTGCGGCAGCGCGTAGACGCGGCCCGGATGCAGACGCGAGGGGACGATGAAGTCGCGCGCGCCCTCGGGGGACGACGCGGTGATGATCGGGGTCTGGAACTCGTTGAAGCCCTTCGACCACATCCGCTCACGGATGGAGCGCACGACGTTCGAGCGCAGGATCATGTTCTTCTGCATCTGCTCGCGGCGCAGGTCCAGGAAGCGGTACTTGAGGCGCGTCTCCTCGGGGTATTCCTGGTCGCCGAACACCATCAGCGGCAGCTCGTCGGCCTTCCCCAGCACCTCGAGGTCGCGGATGAAGACCTCGATCTCGCCCGTGGGGATCTTGGGGTTCACGAGGCCCGCATCCCGCGCTTTCACGGTGCCATCGATGCGAATGCACCATTCCGAGCGAACCTTCTCGACCTCGGCGAAGACCGGGCTGTCGGGATCGCACAGAAGCTGCGTCATGCCGTAATGGTCGCGCAGGTCGATGAAAAGCACGCCGCCATGGTCGCGGACACGGTGCACCCAGCCGGAGAGGCGGACGGTCTCGCCCACGTTGTCGGCGGTGAGACCGGCGCAGGTATGGGTGCGGAAGGCGTGCATCGGAGGCTCCACGGGGGGTTTGGGACGTTCGGGCCTATCGACACGCGCGGGCCCGAGGTGTCAACACCGCCGGGTCCCGCCGGAGCGTCACTGTGCGGCGAGCTTGCGCCCCGAGGCACGTCCCATCACCAGAAGGCGCGGGCGCAGCGTCTCGACGATGAGGACGCTGGGCTGGAAGGGCCGCTCCGCGGCGGCGGCGCCGGGGAAACCGATGATGTCGAGACCGGCCTCGATCGCGGCCTCGGCACTCTCGGGGGTGTCCTCGATGGCGAGCGCGTGATCCGCGTCGACCCCCAGGTCGCCCAGCGCGCGGCGGTAGATGTCGGGGGAGGGCTTGGGGTGCTCGACCATGCTGCGGTCGCCGATCCAGTCGAAATCGCCGGCGCGCACCTCGGGGGCGAGCGCTCGGAGGATGGCGTCCACCTGCCGCCGGTCCGTCGTCGTGGCGAGGCCGACGGCAATGGATTCGGAGCGGCAATGGGCGATCATCTCGACCACGCCGTCGCGCGGCGCGAGGCCCTCGCTGGCGATGAGAGCCTCGAAATGGCGGATCTTGGCGTCATGCAGGGTGGCGGCGTCGACCGGGTCCCCGGCGTCGCGGGCATAGGTTTCGATACGGGCCCGCCCGCCGGGACGCAGCAGAAGCTTGCGGTAGCTGTCGCGATCCCAGACCCAGTCGAGGTCGGCGTCGGCGAATGCACGGTTGTAGGCGCGGCGCTGGAGCTCCGTGGTCTCGGCGAGGGTTCCGATCGCGCCGAAGAGCAGGGCTGAAACAGACATGTTTCTCTCGTCGTCTTTGGGGTGGTCGCCCGTCGCAAGAACCGGTGACGGGGCGTTCGGTTCCATCCGCAGCCCGAAATAGGCGGCGGATGGCCTGTCGCGATGGCTTGCACCCCCGCCCCCGCCCCCCTAGACCACGGCCAATTTGCCAGCACTCGGGGGGAACCCATGCCCAAGCGGACCGACATCCAGTCGATCATGATCATCGGCGCGGGTCCCATCGTCATCGGGCAGGCCTGCGAGTTCGACTATTCCGGCGCACAAGCGTGCAAGGCGCTGCGCGAGGAAGGCTACCGCGTCATCCTCGTGAACTCGAACCCGGCGACGATCATGACCGATCCGGGCCTCGCGGATGCGACCTATATCGAGCCGATCACGCCCGAGGTCGTGGCCAAGATCATCGAGAAGGAGCGGCCCGACGCCCTGCTTCCCACGATGGGTGGCCAGACCGGCCTGAACACGTCACTCGCGCTCGACGACATGGGCGTCCTGGAGAAGTTCGGCGTCGAGCTGATCGGGGCCAAGCGGGCGGCCATCGAGATGGCCGAGGACCGGAAGCTCTTCCGCGAGGCGATGGACCGGCTGGGAATCGAGAATCCCAAGGCGACGATCGTCGCGGCGCCCAAGACCGATCGCGGCTACGACATCGCCGCCGGCATGAAGACCGCGATGGACGCGCTGGAAGAAATCGGACTGCCCGCGATCATCCGGCCGGCCTTCACGCTGGGCGGGACCGGCGGCGGCGTCGCCTATAACCGAGCCGACTACGAACGGATCTGCCGCACGGGTCTGGAAGCGTCGCCGATGGCCCAGATCCTCGTCGACGAAAGCCTTCTGGGATGGAAGGAATTCGAGATGGAGGTGGTCCGCGACAAGGCGGACAACGCCATCATCGTCTGCGCCATCGAGAACGTGGACCCGATGGGCGTCCATACGGGCGACTCGATCACCGTGGCGCCCGCGCTGACGCTGACGGACAAGGAATACCAGTTGATGCGCACCCATAGCATCAACGTCCTGCGCGAGATCGGGGTCGAGACCGGCGGATCGAACGTGCAATGGGCCGTGAACCCCGCCGATGGCCGCATGGTCGTGATCGAAATGAACCCGCGGGTGTCGCGCTCCTCGGCGCTGGCGTCGAAGGCCACGGGCTTTCCCATCGCCAAGATCGCCGCGAAGCTGGCCGTGGGCTACACGCTGGACGAGCTCGACAACGACATCACCAAGGTCACGCCCGCCTCGTTCGAGCCGACCATCGACTATGTCGTCACCAAGATCCCGCGCTTCGCCTTCGAGAAATTCCCCGGCTCCGAGCCCCTGCTGACGACGGCGATGAAATCGGTGGGCGAGGTCATGGCCATCGGGCGGACGTTCCACGAATCCATGCAGAAGGCGCTGGCTTCGATGGAGACCGGGCTGACCGGATTTGACGAAATTCAACTTTCGAACGATCCGGCTGCGATCAAGGCCGAACTGTCGCGCCAGACGCCGGATCGCATCCGCGTCATCGCCCAGGCGATGCGGCACGGCTTGTCCGATGACGACATCCATGCCGTGACCCGGTTCGATCCGTGGTTCCTGGCGCGGATCAGGGAAATCATCGACTTGGAGGCCGAGGTTCGCACGAACGGCCTGCCGGTCGAGGAGGACGGACTGCGCCGCCTCAAACAATACGGCTTCACCGACGCACGGCTCGCGACGCTGACCGGCCGGACCGAGGACAACGTGCGCCGCGCCCGCCAGAACCTCGGGGTCGTTGCACAATTCAAGCGGATCGACACCTGCGCCGCCGAGTTCGAGGCGCAGACGCCTTACATGTATTCGACCTACGAGACGCCCGTGATGGGCGAGGCCGAGTGCGAGAGCCGTCCGACGGACGCCAAGAAGGTCGTGATCCTGGGCGGCGGGCCGAACCGGATCGGGCAGGGAATCGAGTTCGACTATTGCTGCTGTCACGCCTGCTTCGCGCTGTCGGACCAGGGCTACGAGACGATCATGATCAACTGCAACCCGGAGACGGTGAGCACCGATTACGACACCTCCGACCGCCTCTATTTCGAGCCGCTGACCTTCGAGCACGTCATGGAGATCCTGCGCGTCGAGCAGGAGAACGGCACGCTGCACGGCGTCATCGTCCAGTTCGGCGGGCAGACGCCGCTGAAGCTGGCGAACGCGCTGCATGATGCGGGCATTCCGATCCTGGGCACCACGCCCGACGCCATCGACCTCGCCGAAGACCGCGAGCGCTTTTCGGCGCTCGTCCGCGACCTGGGGCTGAAGCAGCCCGAGAACGCCATCGCCCATTCGGATGCGGAGGCGCGGCTCCGGGCCGAGGATCTGGGCTATCCGCTGGTCATCCGGCCCTCCTACGTCCTCGGCGGTCGCGCGATGGAGATCGTCCGCGATACCGCGCAGCTGGAGCGGTATATCCGCGACGCGGTCGTGGTGTCGGGCGACAGTCCGGTCCTTCTCGACAGCTATCTCTCGGGCGCGATCGAGGTGGATGTGGACGCGCTCTCGGACGGGACGGACGTGCATGTCGCGGGGATCATGCAACATATCGAGGAGGCGGGCGTCCATTCGGGGGACAGTGCCTGCTGCCTGCCACCCCACACCCTGCCGGCGGAGGTGATCGCCACGATCCGCGAACAGACCGTGGCGCTGGCCCGGGCATTGCGCGTGGTCGGGCTGATGAACGTGCAATTCGCGGTGAAGGATGGCGAGGTCTACCTGATCGAGGTGAACCCCCGCGCGTCGCGCACCGTGCCCTTCGTGGCCAAGGCCGTGGATTCGGCCATCGCCAGCATCGCCGCGCGGCTCATGGCGGGCGAGCCGCTGTCGAACTTCCCGCTCCGCGACCCCTACCCCGCCGATGCCGAGATCGCGCATGTGCCCATGGGCGACACGATGATGCTGAGCCATCCGGACACGCCGTGGTTCTCGGTCAAGGAGGCGGTGCTGCCCTTTGCACGCTTCCCCGGTGTCGACACCCTGCTCGGTCCCGAGATGCGCTCCACCGGCGAAGTGATGGGTTGGGACCGCAGCTTCGCGCGCGCCTTCCTCAAGGCGCAGATGGGCGCGGGCGTGACGCTGCCCGAGGACGGGACGGTGTTTCTCTCGATCAAGGATGCCGACAAGACCGACCAGCTGGTCGAGACAGCGAGGCTCCTGCGCGAAATGGGCTTCGACATCCTCGCGACGGAAGGGACGGCGGCGTTCCTCGATGGGCATGGAATCGCCTCCGCGCGGGTCAACAAGGCCTATGAGGGCGGGCGCACCGTCGTGGACGTGATGAAGGACGGCGAGGTCGCGCTGGTGATGAACACCACCGAGGGCGCGCAGGCGGTCGAGGATTCGCGGTCGATGCGCAACGTCGCGCTGACGAGCCGTATCCCCTACTTCACCACCCTCTCGGGCGCGAATGCGGCGGCGCGCGCCATACATGCGGCGGCCGAGGGCGATGTCGAGGTCCGCTCGCTCCAGTAGCGGAAACGATTCGCCGCGCGGCCCCCGATTGGGCGCGCCGACGGCCTCTCACATTTACGTGGACGTCGCGAGGGTGCCCAACTTCGCGCACTTTGTCGCGCCGCCGTGGACAGTAATGGGCGGGCGGGAAGATGGTTTCCGGATCGCCGTTTCCGCCACGCAATCGTCGCAATCCCAGCCAAGCATCGCCCAATGCCGGAGTCAGCCTGTAATTAACCAAAACAAGGAAACGGTTGCATGGACCCGACAGGCCTTTCCCTCATGGCGATCAGCGCGACGAGCATCGCCTTGCGCCGCTACAGCGACATGTCGCGCGACGACGTGCCCGCCTTTCCCGCGCACCGGATCGACGGTCCGCCCCGCGCCTCCGCCATCGAGCGGTTGCGGATGTCCGGCCTCCGGATCCGCTCGCTGGTCGATGTCGGTCGGCAGGCCATCTCGCGCCGGCTCGGTCGTTTCGCGGCGGGCCTGGGTCTGGAGCTTCACGCGCAGGTCTCGCTCGCCGGGATCATCGAGGCGCCGGGCGACCCGGCCGTCGAGGCGATCCTGCGGGGGCGTCGCCTGGACTACGTGCTGTCGGACGAATACGGCCTCCCGCTCTGTGGCATTGCGCTGGTGTCGGGCCCCGGCCCGGCCTACCGGGACAGCGTGTGCCAACATGCGCTCGCACTCGTCGGGCTGCCGCTGGTGACGGTCTCCGTCCGGGCGGATTGGGCCGAGACGCGGGCCCGCCTCACGGCCGCGCTGAATCTCGAGCCGCCTGCGGCCAACGACCGGATGCCGATCATCGTCCGCGAGGCGCTTCCAATGCATGTCTGACGGTTCGGACGGGCGCCGTGGGGGCGCCCGTCTGGCCGATCGGCGTTAACCTTCGGGTGAAGACGGGGGCCGTTGCGGCGCCCGTCTTCATCTTTCGGTAACGAATGCGGGGCTAGGCAGAATGCGTCTCATTCGCCGAGGAGCCCGTCATGTTCGCCGCCCTGCCCTCGTCGTTCCAACGAAGCCGCGACCGGCGCGTCATGTCGGCGGCCACCGCCCGGCTGAGCGGGGTCGACGACCTTGCATCGGTCAGCCTTGGCGTGCGCTCGCTGGTGGATGAGGGGCGCGCGGCGCTGTTCGGGCGGCTTTGCGAGCTGGCGCATCGCCACGGTCTGCATGTCGCGCCCGAAGTGTCGCTGATGGCGGTCTTCACCATCGATGGCGGCGCCGAGGGGCGCGGCCTGAGCCTGCGCAAGGCACTGCGCAGCAAGCGGGTCGATTTCCTTCTGGTCGATGGATCGGCGCGCCCAGTCCTCGCCCTCGACTGCGCGGGCGGCGACCGCTGGCGCGACCGCGCGCTCCGGCGCGACCGGCTGAAGCGGCGCGCCTTCGCACAGGCGCGGATCCCGTGGCTGGTGCTGTGCGGCGCGCCCGATTTCGCCGAGGAGGTGGACCTGATCGAGGACCGCATCCGCGCGCGACTGGCCGAGACAGGGGGCGGCCGCAGCGCCGCGTGACGCAAGGGCGCGCGCCCCGCGCCGCTTGACGCCGGACCGACCCGACGGCAGACAGGGCGCCACCCGGCCGCGGGCCCGACGCCGCGGCGCCGTGTGCGCGAAAGGACGACCCAGATGCCCGTCACCATCACCGGATCGGGCGTGTTCACCCCGTCGCAGATCATCACGAACGACGATCTGGTCGTGGCCTTCAACGCCTATGCCGACCGCGAGAATGCCGCCCATGCGGACGAGATCGCCGCCGGCACGCGCGAGGCGATCCCCCATTCCAGCGCCGAGTTCATCCGTTCCGCCAGCGGAATCGAGCAGCGCTTCGTGCTCGATCGCGACGGCGTGCTGGACCCGACCCGCATGTTTCCCCGCCTCGCCGCCAGGCCCGACGACCAGCCGGGTCACATGGCCGAGATGGCGGTCGCCGCCTGCACCGACGCGCTGGCGATGGCGGGGATCGACGCCGCCGAGGTCGACGCGGTGATCTGCGCCGCCTCGAACCATGAACGCGCCTATCCGGCCATCGCGATCGAGATTCAGGACCTCCTGGGCACCGGCGGCTTCGCCTTCGACATGAACGTCGCCTGTTCCAGCGCCACCTTCGGCATCCAGGCGGCTGCCGACATGATCCGCGCGGGCTCGATCCGGCGGGCGATCGTGACCTGCCCCGAGATCTGCTCGGCGCATCTCGAATGGCGCGACCGGGACTGCCATTTCATCTTCGGCGATGTCTGCACCGCACTGGTGCTCGACGGCGACCCGGACGCGCGCGGCTTCCGAATCGACAGCACCCGGTGTGCCACGCAATTCTCCAACAACATCCGCAACAACGATGGCTTCCTCAGGCGCACCCATGACCAGATGGAAGACCGCCGCGACATGCAGTTCATGCAGAACGGGCGGAAGGTCTTCAAGGAAGTGCTGCCGATGGTGGCGGGCCATATCGCCGACCACATGTCCGACGAGGGGATCGCGGCCGAAGACCTCAAGCGGCTTTGGCTGCACCAGGCGAACAAGTCGATGAACGACTTCATCGGGCGCAAGGTGCTGGGCCGCGTGCCGGAGCCCGAGGAACAGCCGAACATCCTGCAGGACTACGCGAACACCTCCTCGGCGGGGTCGATCATCGCCTTCGCCAAGCATTCGGCCGATCTGGGCGAAGGCGACCGCGGCCTGATCTGCTCGTTCGGGGCTGGTTATTCGGTGGGATCGGTGGTCGTGACGCGGACCTGAGATGGCCAAGCTCTATTACAATTACTCGACGATGAACGCAGGCAAGAGCACGCTGCTCCTGCAGGCGTCCTACAACTACATCGAACGCGGGATGCAGACCTATCTGCTGACCGCGAATTTCGATGACCGGGCGGGCACGGGCCGGATCGCCAGCCGCATCGGCATCGAGGCCGAGGCGGATACCTATGCCGCCACAAGCGACCTTTACGCGATGATCGCCACCCGTCTCGAGGCCGGACCCTGTGCCTGCGTGCTGCTGGACGAGGCACAGTGGCTCAGCCGCGAACAGGTCTGGCAACTGGCGCGCGCGGTGGACGATCTGGGCGTGCCGGTGATGGCCTACGGGCTGCGGGTGGATTTCCGGGGCGAGCTGTTTCCCGGCTCCGCCGCCCTTCTGGCGCTGGCCGACGAAATGCGCGAGGTGCGAACGATCTGCTGGTGCGGACGAAAGGCGACGATGGTGATCCGTCAGGATGCGGACGGCCGCGCGCTGACCGAGGGCGCGCAGGTCGAGGTGGGCGGGAACGAGCGCTATGTCTCGCTCTGCCGGCGTCATTTCCGCGAGGCGACGGGCGACCGCGTGCCGCCGGAGATGCCGGTCTGACCGCTCAGGTCATGAGGTCGCGCAGGAGGGTCTCGGCCCGTTCGATCAGGCGCGGCAGGTCGACGGTGGTGACGGCCCCGTCGCGGACGACCTGACGCCCCTCCACGAAGAGATGCCGGACCCGCCGCGCGCCCGCCAGCGGCAGCGCGGCCACGTCCCACGACCCCGCCGCCTCGACGCCATCCACGGGCCAGAGGGCGAGGTCGGCGCGCATCCCTATCGCGATCCGACCCACATCGTCGCGCCCCAGGACCCGCGCGCCCCCGCGCGTCGCGACACGGAGCGTGGCCTCGGGCGACATCGCGTCTGCGCCCCGCGCGACCCGTTGCAGGAGCATCGCCTGCCGGGCCTCGTCCATCAGGTTGGCCGCATCGTTCGAGGCCGAGCCGTCCACGCCCAGGCCCACGGGCACGCCCGCGTCCAGCATGTCGCGCACCGGCGCGATGCCCGAACCAAGGCGGCAGTTCGAGCAGGGACAATGCGCGACCCCGGTGACCGTGCGGGCGAAGAGCGCGATCTCGGCGGCGTCGAGCTTGACACAATGGGCGTGCCAGACATCGTCGCCAGTCCAGCCGAGGTCCTCGGCATATTGCCCCGGCCGGCACCCGAACCGGTCGAGCGAATAGGCGACGTCCTCGTCGTTCTCGGCCAGATGGGTGTGCAGGCGCACGCCCTTGTCGCGGGCGAGGATGGCGGTGTCGCGCATCAGCTCGCGACTGACCGAAAAGGGCGAGCAGGGGGCGAGGCCCACGCGGCACATCGACCCCGGCGCGGGGTCGTGGAAGGCGTCGACCACGCGGATGCAATCATCGAGAATCGCGGCTTCGCGTTCGACCAGCGTGTCGGGCGGCAGGCCGCCATCGCTCTCGCCGATGGACATGGACCCGCGGGTCGGGTGGAAGCGCAGCCCGATCTCGGACGCGGCATGGATCGTGTCGTTGAGCCGTGCGCCATTCGGGAAGAGATACAGGTGGTCCGAGGATGTCGTGCAGCCCGACAGCGCCAGCTCCGCCAGGCCCAGCTGCGTCGCGACATGCATGTGGTCGGGCGTGAAGCGCGCCCAGATCGGGTAGAGCGCCTTGAGCCAGCCGAAGAGACGCGCGTCCTGCCCGGCGGGCACGGCGCGGGTCAGCGTCTGGTAGAGGTGGTGATGGGTGTTGACGAGGCCCGGCGTGACGACGCAGCGGGCCGCGTCCACGATCTCGCCCCGCGTTTCGAGGGACGGGCCGATGGCTGCGATGATGCCGTCGCGGATCAGGATGTCGGTGCCGTCGGCCGGGTCCGGCGCGTCGGTCATGGCGCGGATGCGCGCAGCACCCCGGATCAGCGTCTCAGCCATTCAGGAGGTCGAGCGCCGCGGCGTGGAGCGCGGGCGTGGCGGCGGCGATGGCGGTGCCGCCATCCTGCGCCGGGCCACCCTGCCAGTCGGTGACGATGCCGCCCGCCGCCTGCACCAGCGCCATCGGGGCGAGGATGTCGTAGGCCTGAAGCCCGGCCTCGATGACGAGATCGACATGACCGGCGGCCAGCAGGGCGTAGCCGTAGCAATCCATGCCATAGCGCGTCAGGCGGCAGTGCCGGGCCACGCGGGCGAAGGCGGCGCCCTCGGCCGCGGTGCCGACTTCGGGGAACGTCGTGAGGATGGTCGCATCGGCGAGGTCGGCGGTGGCGCGGACGCGCAGCTTTTGACGCTCGTCCCCGCGCGTCCAATGCGCGACCGAAGCCCCGAAACTTGCGCCGAAGAACCGCTCGCCGGTGAAGGGCTGGTCGACAATCCCCAGCCGCGGGCCGTCCGCATCGCGCAGACCCACCAATACGCCCCAGGTCGGCGTGCCCGAGATGAAGCCGCGTGTGCCGTCGATCGGGTCGAGCACCCAGGTCCAGCCGGTGGTGCCCGCCTTCGCCCCCGCCTCCTCGCCCAGGATGGCGTCGTCGGGGCGCAGCCGGGCGAGGATGTCGCGCATGGCGGCCTCGGCGGCGCGGTCGGCGACGGTTACCGGGTCGAAGCGGTCGCCCTTGCTCGCGACCTCGAGCGGCGTTCGGAAATGTTCGAGCGTGACGATGCGGGCCGCGTCGGCCAATGCCTCGGCCACGGGGGCGAAGGTCTCGAAATCGTCCGCCATGCCCGCACCCCACGCATCCTCGCCTCGGGGGTGACACGAGGGCGCGCGCCCGGTCAAGCCGGTGTCAGGCGGCGGCGTCCGACATCACGCGGGCGAGGTCGAAGAGCCGGCGGCGCTGCGCTTCGGGGACGGCGTAATAGGCGCGGATCAGCTCCAGCGCCTCGCGGTCGCTGAGGATGTCCTGGCCCTTGGCCTTCGCATCCCCGTTGTCGAACCCCTCGAAGAAATGCTCGACCGGCACCTCCATCGCATGCGCGATCTCCCAGAGGCGCGAGGCGGAAATGCGGTTCATCCCGGTCTCGTATTTCTGGATCTGCTGGAACTTGATGCCGACATGTTCGGCCAGCTGCTGCTGGGTCATTCCGATCACCCAACGGCGGTGCCGCACACGCTTGCCCACATGGACGTCGACGGGATGCTTCATGGTCGTCCTCCCTCGGTGTCGTGCCTTTCACTTAGGGCCGAACGCGGGTCGGTCGATATTCGTTCACGCGCGGTCGGGGGCAAACCGTCGCAGGCACGCCAAACTGCTCCGGTCGCGTCACGGTTGCGGCGCGGCACCCGGCAGGGCAGCAGGGGGGGCGACCCTTGAAGAGGAGAGACCGATGCGCGCCTATCTCGTGACCGACCATCAGACCCAACCGGCCGTGACCGAGGTGGACGCACCGACCCCCGGCCCCGGCGAGGTGGCGCTGGCGATCGAGGCCTGCGCGCTGAACTTCGCGGATCTCCTGATGATCAAGGGGACGTATCAGGACACGCCCGCCCTGCCCTTCGCACCCGGCATGGAGGTCTGCGGCACGGTCACGGCCCATGGGCCGGGCGTCGATGCGCCGGCGGTCGGGACGCGGGTCGCGGTGTTCGGCGGGTCGGGCGGATTGGCCGAGGCGGGGTGCTTTCCCGCGGCGCGCTGCGTCGCCGTGCCGGACGACATGCCGTCCGACATCGCGGCAAGCTTCATCGTCGCCTATTCCACGAGCCATGTCGCGCTGACCCACAAGGCACGACTGCAACCGGGCGAACGGCTGGTCGTGCTGGGGGCCGCCGGCGGCGTCGGGCTGACGGCGGTGGAGCTGGGCGCGAAGATGGGGGCCGAAGTCGTCGCGGTGGCGCGGGGCGACGAGAAGCTGGCCGTCGCGCGCGCGCATGGGGCGCATCACCTGATCGACGGCGACGCGCCGGACCTGCGCGACCGGATCTTGGCCCTGGGCGGCGCGGACGTCGTCTATGACGCGGTCGGTGGCGCCGCGTTCAAGGCCGCGTTCCGGGCCACCAACGCGGATGGCCGCATTCTGGTGATCGGCTTTGCCAGCGGCGAGGTTCCGCAGGTCAAGGCGAACCACCTTCTGGTCAAGAATATCGACCTTCTGGGCATGTATTGGGGCGGCTATCTCGCGGTGAAACCCGAGGTGATCCGCACCAGCATCGAGGCGCTTTTCGAGATGTGGAGCCACGGCGAGCTGCGCCCCCATGTCAGCCACAGCCTGCCGCTGGCGCGCACCGCCGAGGGGCTGGAGTTGCTGCGGGCGCGGCGGTCGACGGGCAAGGTCGTGGTCACGATGGGTCGATGATCGGGTTCTTGCCACCCGTTCGATAGAGAAAATCAATCGAAATCGCCGGAATGGCGGGCCATTCCGCCTTGAAATGGTCACGCGCGCCGCCAATATCTCAACACGAGGAAACCCGTCCAATTCGCGGGTTTCCATGGTTTTCACCCTTGGAGGAGTTCCATGGCACAATTCGACGCCCTGCGGACCGGCACGATTTCCGGCGCACAGGCCGCGGAGATCGATCAGGGCCTCCGCGCCCATATGAACAAGGTCTACGGCACGATGTCCGTGGGCATGCTCATCACGTTCGCGGCCGCTTGGGCCATTTCCGGCCTCGCGGTCACGACAGACCCGTCTGCTGCTGTCGCACAGCTGAACGCCGACACCTACGTGACGCAGCTGGGCTATTCGCTTTACGCGTCGCCGCTCAAGTGGCTGATCATGTTCGCGCCGCTGATCTTCGTGTTCGGCCTCTCGGCGATGATCAACCGGATGTCGGCTGCCACGGCGCAGGTCGCGTTCTACGGCTTCGCCGCCGTCATGGGCCTGTCGATCAGCTCGATCTTCCTCGTGTTCACCGGCACGTCGATCATCAGCACGTTCCTCGTGACGTCGATCGCCTTCGCGGGTCTCAGCCTCTACGGCTACACGACCAAGAAGGACCTGTCCGGCATGGGCACGTTCCTCATCATGGGCGTGATCGGCCTGATCGCGGCGATGGTCATCAACATCTTCCTCGCCTCGTCGGCGCTGGCCTTCGCGATCTCGGCGATCGGTGTTCTGATCTTCGCGGGTCTGACGGCCTACGACACGCAGTCGATCAAGAACGAGTACATCGCCCATGCCGCGCATGGCGATCAGGAATGGCTTGGGAAGTCGGCGATCATGGGCGCGCTGCGTCTCTATCTCGACTTCATCAATATGTTCATGTTCCTGCTGCAGTTCCTCGGCAACCGCGAGTGACCTGTCGCACCTGAACGACGAACGGGCCGCCCCATGGGGCGGCCCGTTTTCGTTTGGGTGGCGCGATCAGAGCGTGGCCAGGATTTCGCGGGCGGCCGCGATGCCATCGGGCATCGGTTGGTGGCCCGCGCCGGGATGGGTGATCATCCGGGCCTCGGCCCCTTGTCGGGTGAGCACCTCGGCGCTCGCCCTCGCGCGGACCAGCGGGATGTGCGGATCGGCCTCGTGGCAGGTCACCAGCCCGCGCAGTCCCGAGAGGTCGGTGTCGTAGTCGAGGGCCTTCTCGCCGAAGCCGTAGACCTCGCCCGGCGCATCCGCCGTGCCGACCAGCCCGCCCGAGAGCGCGATCACGGCGCCGAGCCCCGCGCCCTGACGCGCGGCGTATTCCAGCGCGAGGCAGGCGCCTTGCGAGAACCCGACCACGGCGACCTGCGCGCGCGGCAAATCGAGCGAGGCCACGGCGCGATCGACCGCGCCGAGCCCGTCCGCGAGCGGGCCCTCCATCTGCGCCATCGGTGCGAGGAAGCTGGTCGGCCACCAGGACTGACCGGGCGCTTCGGGTGCGGCGCGTGCCGCACCGTCTGCGCCGAGCGGGCCGACGAGGGACATCATGTCCCGCGCCGACCCGCCCCGCCCGTGGATCAGGACAAGGCCGATCACGCCTCGATCCGGGGCAGCGCCGCCTCGATCCGGTCGCGGATCGGCTCGTATTTCTCGGGCAGCTTGAGCGCTTCCCCGAGGCGTTCCAGCGGCTCGTCGCGGGTGAAGCCCGGCGGATCGGTCGCGATCTCGAAGAGCACGCCGCCCGGCTCACGGAAGTAGATCGCGTTGAAATACTGCCGGTCGATCACGGGCGTGACCTGCATCCCGGCAGCGATCATGCGGTCGCGCCAGTCGAGCTGATCGGCATCGTCCCTGGCGCGGAACGCGACATGATGGATCGAGCCCGCGCCCTGCTGGCCGCGCGGCGCGCCATCCGCGCGATAGAGGTCCACGACCGTGCCCCGCGCGTCGCCGGGGGCCTTCAGGCGAAGACGCTCGGTGCCGCCCGCCGTCTCGTGTCCCGCCTCTTCGTAGCCCATGTGATCGACCAGAAGGCGCTGCGTCGGGCCCAGATCCTCAAGCCAAAGCGTCGTCGAGTGAAAGCCGCCCTCGGCGGGGCCGTGATCGCCCGGCTCGGCCACCAGCTCGACCGACGCGCCGTCGGGATCGGTGACGGTCGCGACCTGTTGGCGGAAGCGTTCGACCGGGTCGGAGACGGTGCCGCCCTTGGCGCGAACTTCGTCCAGCCAATCCGTGAAGACGCCATCGCCGACCGAATACCCGTAGGCCGAGGCTATCCCGCTGCCGGGCATGCCGGGGCGGGCGCCGACGAAGGGGAAGAAGGTCAGGATGGTGCCCGGATCGGCGGTGCGATTGCCGTAATAGAGATGGTAGGTGCCCGGATCGTCGAAATTGACGGTCTTCTTCACGAGCCGCTGGTCCATCAGCTTGGTGAAGAAATCGACATTGGCCTGCGGCGGGCCGCTGATGGCGGTGACGTGGTGCAGACCGGTGATGTGCTTGGTCATGGTATCGCTCCGTTCGTGGCGTTGGACCAGAGATAGGCGATCCACGCAGGGCGGTAAGGCCGATCCGTGCACAGGAATGGTTCGGACGCGCGGGTCAGCGCCGCAGGAGTCGTCCCTCGCCGCTGGCACGCGGACGGTGGACATGGGCCGACTGCACGAGCCCGAAGGCCAGAAGCAGCACGATCATGGCCGAGCCGCCATAGCTGACCAGTGGCAGAGGGACACCCACGACGGGGGCGAGACCCATGACCATCGACATGTTGACCGCGAAGAACAAAAAGAACGCCACCGCGACCCCGAGCGTGACCAGCGAGGCGAAGCGGTCCTTGTTGCGCATGGCCGAGCCCACGCAGAACGCGATGATGAGGAGGTAGAGGATCAGGAGCGACATGCCGCCGAGGAAGCCGAACTCCTCGGCCAGCGTAGTGAAGATGAAGTCGGTGTGCTTCTCGGGCAGGAAGTTCAGCCGCGCCTGCGTGCCCTGCATGAAGCCCTTGCCCGTCCAGCCGCCCGAGCCCAGCGCGATCTTCGACTGGGTGATGTGATAGCCCGCGCCCAGGGGATCGCTCTCGGGGTCGAGGAAGGTGTCGATGCGGCGATACTGGTAGTCCTGCAGGAGTTGCCACGTCGTGCCGCGCGATTGCAGCACCGCCGTCACGAGGCCGACGCCGCCGGCGATGACGGTCGCGAAATAGGCCCAGTGGACACCGGCGAGGAACATGACCGCCCCGCCCCCGGTCAAAAGCAGGATCGACGTCCCGAGATCGGGCTGCTGGATCACGAGGAAGACCGGCAGCAGGATCACCACGATCGGGATCAGCACCCATTGGGGCCGGCTGACCTTTGAGGCGGGCAGCCAGTCGTAATAGGCGGCCAGCATCATCACCAGCGTGACCTTCATCAGCTCGGAGGGCTGCAGGCGCATGAAGCCGAGATCGATCCAGCGCTGCGCGCCGCCGCCGGACACACCGATGAACTCGACCGCGAGCAGGAGTGCGATCGTCACCGCGTAGGCCAGCGCCGAGACGTTGCGCCAGAACCAGATGGGCACCATGGCGACGCCGAACATCACCACCATCCCGAGGACGAAGCGCTGCATCTGCGGCTCGGCCCAGCGCCAGCTTCCGCCCGCGACCGAGTAGAGGACGAGAAAACCCAGCGCCGAGACCGCCGTGATCAGGATGACCATCGCCCAGTTCAGCGCCAGCACCTTCTGGAAGCCCGACGGAACGCGGGCGATGTTGTATTCGAGATAGCTCATGCCTCGGAGATGCCGGCGCCGCGGTTAAGGCCCGGATTGACGGGCAGCGACGACAGAAGCTCCTCCATCTGGCCGCGCTGGCCGGACGGGTAGGCCTCGAGCGGCGGCATCCCGCCATGAAGCGCGTAGAGCATGATGTCGCGGGCCACCGGGGCCGCCGCCGCGGAGCCGCCGCCGCCATGCTCGACCACGACCGAGACCGCGTATTTCGGGTCGTCATGGGGCGCGTAGCCGACGAAGAGCGCGTGGTCGCGGCGGTTCCACGGCAGGTCCTCGTTGCGGAACACGCCGCGCGCCCGTTCGGCGGCGGTGATGTTGCGGACCTGGCTGGTGCCGGTCTTGCCGGACCACTTGATCCCGGCGAGGTCGAACTTTGAGCGCCCGGCAGTGCCGCCACGGGCGTTTACGACCTCGTACATCGCGGCGCGGACCAGCTCGAGCTGGCTGCGGGGGATGTCGAGCGGCCCCTTCACGCCGGACGGGCGCGCGATGCCGTCGACGGATCGGACGAGGCGCGGCTCGACCTCGAGGCCGGAGGCAAGGCGCGCGGTCATGACCGCAAGCTGCATCGGCGAGGCGAGGACGAAGCCTTGCCCGATGGACGCGTTGAGACTGTCGCCCACGACCCAGGCTTCGCCGCGCCGTTCCGCCTTCCAGTCGCGATCGGGCACGAGCCCCTCGGAGACGGATGTCATCTCGAGGTCGAAGGCCTTGCCCAGCCCGAGCTTGCGCGCCATGGCGCTGATCCGGTCGATCCCGGCACGCTGGGCGAGGTCGTAGTAGTAGACGTCGCAGCTCTCGCGCAGCGATTTCGCAAGGTCGACCGCCCCGTGGCCGGCGCGCTTCCAGCAGTGGAAGCGGCGGTTCGACACCGTCGTGTGGCCGGGGCAGTAGACCGTCTCGCCCGGCGAGATCTCACCCGCCTCGACCGCTGCCAGCAACGTGACCATCTTGAAGGTCGACCCCGGCGGATAGAGGCCCTGGACGATCTTGTTGTGGAGCGGGCGGTGATCGTTGTCGCGCAAGGAGGCGTAGTCGGGAACGCTGATGCCCGAGACGAAGAGGTTGGGGTCGTAGCTGGGCGAGGAGACGGCCGCGAGGACGTCGCCGTTGCGCACGTCCATCACGACGGCGCTCGCACTCTCGGTGCCGAGGCGGGCCTGCGTGAAGTTCTGGAGCCCCGCATCGATGGTCAGCTGGACGTCGGCACCGGACTGCCCTTCGGTCCGTCCCAGCTCGCGCATGATGCGTCCGGCGGCGTTCTGCTCGACCCGGCGCGACCCGGCGCGGCCGCGCAGCACGCCTTCCAGCCGCTTCTCGGCGCCGATCTTGCCGATCTGGAACTGCGGCGTCTGGAGCAGCGGATCGGGCGTCTCGGCTTCGGCGATGTCGCGCTCCGAGACGCGGCCGACATAGCCCACGACATGGGCGTAGTCGGCGCCCAGCGGATAGACGCGGCTCAGCCCGACCTCGGGCGTGATGCCCGGAAGGGTCGGCACGTTGACCGCGATGGTCGACAGCTCCTCCCATGTCAGGCGGTCGGCCAGCGTGACGGACTGGTGCGGCCGGCGATCCATCTCGCGGAGCGCGCGTTGCAGCTTTTCCTCGTCGAGGCGGACGAGGCCGCGCAGCGCGGTGATGACCCGGTCGACGTCGTCGGCATCCTCGCGGATCATCGAGACGCGGTAGATCTGCTCGTTGCCCGCAAGAAGGGTGCCGTTGCGGTCGTGGATCAGGCCGCGCGCGGGCGCGAGCAGCCGAACCTTGATCCGGTTCTCCTCGGCCAGAAGCAGGAACTCGTCGGCCTGATCGACCTGCAGATGACGCATCCGCCCCAGCAGAAGCGCACCGAAGCCAAGCTGCGCGCCGCCCAGCACCAGCGCCCGCCGGGTGATCCGGCGGCTCGACAGGGTGACGTCTTGCGGATTGCGCTTCATGCGACAGGTCCTTCAGGCGCGGGTGCCGAGGCTGTCCAGCTCGCCGGGGGCGAGCCGTCTCACCCCGATCAATTGCGAGAATACGGCGACTGGCGGGTAGAACACAATCGTTGCAAGGGCATGCAAGCCCTGCCCGATCAGCGGCGGCGTCTCGGCGAATAACAGCACAAGCGCAAGGTGGTTGGCGAGAAACGCCGCGAGGATGCAGCTCGCGACCAGCCCCGCCTCGGACCAGAACGGCAGCGCCTCTGCGTGATCGACCCGGCGGCGCAGGTATTCCGACAGCAGAAGGACGATCAGCGTCCAGAGCCCGAGCGGCCGCATCAGGAGCGCGTCGTCGAGCAGGAGAAGCGGCACGATCAGCCAGACAGGCACGTAGTCGGGGCGGCGCAGCACCCAGGCGCAGATCAGGCAGACCGTCAGTTCCGGGCCGGGCACGCCCCCTTCGCCCGAGCCGAACGGCAAGAGCGCGAAGAACAGGATCACGAAGGCAAGGCCCGCAAAGGTCAGGCGGTAGGCGAGAACGCGGCGCGCGAACATCTCAGCCGTCGCCCTCAGCGGTCGCATCCGGCGCGGGCTCGGGGCGCACCGGGCCCTGCACGGGCCCCGCGGGCGGCGCGATGAGGTCGCCGGTGCTTTCGATTTCGCGCGCGGGCCGGGTGCGCAGCACGCGCAGATATTCCAGTCGGTTGGTATCGGCCGAGAGCCGGACGCGCAGGCGGCCATCGGCGCCCCGCACCACCTGGCCGACGAGGAGATCTGGCGGGAAGACGCCGCCATCGCCCGAGGTCACGATGCGGTCGCCCGCGCGGACGTCTTCGGGGTTCTCGACGAAATCGAGCGCCGGGGCGGCGGTCGTGTCGCCCGCGAGGATGGCGCGCTTGCCCGAGGGCTGGATCGTCACCGGGATGCGGCTGTTGCCGTCGGTCAGCAGGATGACGCGCGCCGTCCGCTCGCCCACGCCCGCGATACGACCGACGAGCCCGAGGCCGTCCATCGCCGCCCAGCCGTCGCGGATGCCGTCGGAGGCGCCCACGTTCAGGAGAACCGAACGGCGGAAGGGCGATCCGCTATCGGTCAGCACGACGCCGGTCACGAAGGTCAGGTCGGGGCTGAGCTGGACGTTGTTGAGGTCGAGCAGGCGCGCGTTCTCCTGCTCGAGCTGGATCGCGGCCTCGCGCCAGGCCTTCATCTGCTGAAGCTCGCGGCGCAGCTCCTGGTTCTGGTCGTAGACGCGGGCGTAGCCCTCGAAATCCTCGATCAGCCGGCCGCCCCACGTGATCGGGACCAGCGCCCATTCGAAGCTCGGGACGACCCGGTCCACCAGCCCGGCGCGCAGCCGCTCGGCGCGCGGGTTGTCGATCCGCCAGAGCAGCACGAGCGCCACCAGGACGGCACAGAGAATGCCCAGCAGGAGCCGCCGGAGCGGCCTGCCGTAGACGTCTTCTCCGGGTCGGGTCCGGGACATGCGCCCCCCTCGTGGATCAGCTGTCGTAGTCGATGACGTGGGACAGTTGCCGCTCGAATTCCAGTGCCTTGCCGGTGCCGAGCGCCACGCAGTTCAGGCTCTCGTCGGCAACGCTGATGCTGAGGCCTGTCTGTTCGCGCAGCGCGAGGTCCAGCTCGCCCAGAAGCGCGCCGCCCCCCGTCAGCATCACGCCGCGGTCGACGATGTCGGCGGCGAGGTCGGGCGGAGTCGATTCGAGCGCGGTCATCACGCCCTCGCAGATCTGCTGCACCGGCTCGGCCAGCGCCTCGGCCACCTGCGCCTGGCTGATCTCGGTCTCCTTCGGGACGCCGTTCAGAAGGTCGCGGCCCCGGATCGTCATCACCTCGCCGCGCCCGTCCTCGGGCATCCGCGCGGTGCCGATCTCCTTCTTGATGCGCTCGGCCGTGGCCTCGCCCACCAGAAGGTTCTGATGGCGGCGCAGATAGCTCACCAGCGCCTCGTCCATGCGGTCGCCGCCGACGCGGATCGAGCGGGCATAGACGATATCCGCGAGGCTCAGCACCGCGACCTCGGTCGTGCCACCGCCGATATCGACCACCATCGAACCCGTGGGATCGGTGATCGGCATGCCCGCGCCGATGGCCGCCGCGATGGGCTCGGCGATGAGGCCCGCCTTCCGCGCGCCGGCACCCAGCACCGACTGGCGAATGGCACGCTTCTCGACGGGGGTGGCACCGTGGGGAACGCAGACGATGATCTTCGGCTTGGTGAAGGTCGAGCGCTTGTGAACCTTGCGGATGAAGTGCTTGATCATCTCCTCGGCGGTATCGAAATCGGCGATGACCCCGTCGCGCATGGGGCGGATCGCCTCGATCGAGCCGGGCGTGCGGCCCAGCATCAGCTTGGCGTCCTCGCCCACGGCCAGCACTTCCTTGCGACCATTCTTCATGTGGTAGGCGACAACCGAGGGCTCGTTCAGGACGATCCCCTTGCCCTTCACGTAGACCAGTGTGTTGGCCGTGCCGAGATCGATGGCCATGTCCTTGCTGAACAGGCTTCCGAAAATAGACATGCGCGTATTCCCCAAACCGTACCGCCCCCGTGGCGGACAGCCCGGGGTTTCGCGGGGTTTATCCGAGGGGTGCGCCGGTGGGAAGGGTGACCGGCGCGTGAGCGGGAGGTTGCCAAGGCTCACGCGCCCGGATCGCGGCCCCTTGGCGGAGCGCGGCCGCCATGTCGCGATGGATGGAGGAGTGGGGCCAGCCGAACGGGTCATCGGTGAGGCCGTGCTTCACCGGGTCCCTGTGGCAGTGGGCGATGGCGGCGTGGAGCGCCGCCTCGTCGTGGATGTGATGTTCCCGGTAGCGACGCTGCCAGAGACCGCGCTTGCGGCGCGCGCTGTGGCTGGTGCGGCGCGGCGGCATCGGCAGGGCGCGCGAGACGCGCGCCTTGATCAGGCGCCAGCGGGTCGCGTGGTCGGCATCGCCCTCGGGCAGCGTCCAGACGCAGTGCAGATGATCCGGAAGCACCACGATCGCGTCGGTTCGCACCGGCCTGTCGCGGAGCGCCGCGCCGTAGGCGTCCCGGAGGAGATCGATTTCATCGACGAGAAGACGGCTGCCCCGGTCGGCGAGGGCGACCGTGAAGAAAATCGTGGCGCCGGGTATCGCGGGACGGATGTAGCGGGACATCCGTCAGGCTCTAAGGGCCGATGCTTAACATGGGGTATAGGGCGCGTGGTCTCCACGCACCCTATACCCCAATTCGCACCTCAACCTGCGTCCTTGTACGAGATCTCGCGCGTGTCGGTGCCCGCCTTCTCGCGGCGTACCAGCAGACGGTTGAGCGCGTTGACATAGGCGCGGACACTGGAGACGACCGTATCCGTGTCCGCCGACTGGCCCGAGACGATGCGGCCGTCCTCCTCCATCCGGACGGTCACCGTGGCCTGCGCGTCGGTGCCTTCGGTCACGGCGGATACCTGGTAGAGCTGCAGCCGGGCGTTGTGCGGCACCAGCGCCTTGACCGCGTTGAAGGCCGCGTCCACGGGCCCGTCGCCGGTCGCTTTGGAGGATTTCGCCTCGCCGTCGATGGTCAGCGTCAGCTGCGCCTCCTGCGGGCCTTCGGTGCCGCAGACGACACGCAGCTTCTCGACCCGGATGCGGTCCTCGGCCTGACGCTCCTCGTCTTGCATCAGCGCGATCAGGTCGTCGTCGTAGATTTCCTTCTTGCGGTCGGCCAGCGCCTTGAACCGCACGAAGACATCGGCCAGCTGGTTGCCCTCGACGTCGTAGCCCAGCTCGGCCAGCTTGGAGCGCAGCGCCGCGCGACCCGAATGCTTTCCCATCACCAGCGAGGTCTCGGAGAGGCCCACATCCTCGGGGCGCATGATCTCGAAGGTCTCGGCGTTCTTGAGCATGCCGTCCTGGTGGATGCCGCTCTCGTGGGCGAAGGCGTTCTTGCCGACGATCGCCTTGTTGAACTGGACCGGGAAGCCCGAGACGCTCGCCACGCGGCGCGAGATGGCCATCAGCTTGGTGGCGTCCACACCGGTCTCGAAGGGCATGATGTCGCCGCGCACCCGCAGCGCCATCACGACCTCCTCCAGCGCGGTGTTGCCCGCCCGCTCGCCCAGCCCGTTGATCGTGCATTCGATCTGGCGCGCGCCGCCCTCGACGGCGGCCAGCGCGTTGGCCGTCGCCATGCCGAGGTCGTTGTGACAATGCGTGGCGAAGACCACCTCCTCGGCGCCCGGCACCTCGGCGATCAGGCGGCGGATCAACTCGGCGCTCTCGACCGGGGCCGTGTAGCCCACGGTGTCGGGGATGTTGATCGTGGTCGCGCCCGCGCGGATCGCGATCTCGACCGTCCGCGCGAGGTAGTCCCATTCGGTCCGGGTCGCGTCCATCGGCGACCATTGCACGTTGTCGCAGAGATTGCGGGCGTGAGTGACCGTGTCGTGGATGCGGTCGGCCATCTCGTCCTGTGTCAGGTTCGGGATGGCGCGGTGCAGCGGCGAGGTGCCGATGAAGGTGTGGATGCGCGGCGACTTCGCGTGGCGCACCGCCTCCCAGCAGCGGTCGATATCCTTGAAGTTCGCGCGGGCGAGCCCGCAGATCGTGGCCCGGTCGGCGCGGCGCGCGATCTCGGAGACAGCCTCGAAATCGCCGTCGGAGGCGATTGGGAAGCCCGCCTCGATGATGTCGACGCCCATCTCGTCGAGCATGGAGGCGATCTCCAGCTTCTCGTCATGGGTCATGGTGGCGCCGGGCGATTGCTCGCCGTCGCGCAGGGTGGTGTCGAAGATGACGACGCGGTCTTTATCGGTGGGGGAGGTCATGGGTCTGTTCCTGTGATCCGGGGTGTCTTCCTTCGGCGCTGCGTCCCTCCCGAGCGGTCGCGCCGGATGGCACGCTCAGGAGCGGCTAAGAAGGAGGAGGTCCAGGATACGGAACGTCGTCATGGCGCGGAGGGTATGCCGAGCGGTGCGGGATTGTGAAGCCCCGAAGTCAGAACATCATGCAATCGGCCGCGGGCGGCAGCGGATCCGCATCAGCGGGCAGGGTGGCGGTGTAGTCGAAGGTCACGATCTCGGCGCCGCCGTCGAAGGCGATGAAGAGCTGGCCGGAGCCGGGGCGGATCGCGATCCCCTCGGGGTCGTCGCCGTATTCCAGCAGGTTCGCACGCGCCAGAAAGCCGCCGGCCGCGTCGAACTCGTAAAGGCTGTTGGACCCTTCCCAATCGTCGACGATCAGGAGGTGGCCGGTGCGCGGGTCGATGGCGATGCCCTGCGCCTCGCTCAGGGGCGGGTCGAGGCGCATCGTGTCGATCCGGGTCTCGAGCGTGCCGTCCGGTGTGAACCACGAGAGCCGCTCGGGGTCATCCTCGACGGTCACGAGTCGGCCTCCGCCGTCGATCGCGATGCCCTCGGTATCGGCGAAGCCGCCCTCCAGCGCGAAGGGTGCGGCCAGGGGCGTGCCGTCCTTCGTCAGCCGTTGAAGCCGCCCGAGGCCATCGCCGACGATCAGGGCGTCGCCCTCGATCGCGATGGCCTTGATGCGGGCCAGATCGCTGGAGATGCGGCGCAACTCCTCGCCCTGGAGCGTGACGAGAACGGCCTCGGGGCCCTCGTTGGCGATCCAGAGGCCGCAGAAGGTCGGGTCGTAGTCGAGGCTGGCCGGCCGGTTGAGATCGTAGCGACCCGTCTCGCGCAGCTCCAGCGCGGCGGCGGGCAGGGCTGCGAGCGACCAGAGAAGGGCGAGGCGGAGCATGGCGCAGGATGGGCGCGCGGCAGGGCCCCGGTCAATGCTGGACGCCGACCGCGCCGCCGCTAGATGGCCGGACCATGGCACATGGCCTCATCATAGGCGCCTCGGGCGGAATCGGCGCCGCCCTGGCGGACCGGCTGGAGCAGGACGGCGCGGTCATCCGGCTGAGCCGCCGGGCGGACGGGCTGGACGTGACGGATGAAGCGTCGGTGGCAGCGCATCTGGCCGATCTGCCGCCGATCTCAACCGCTTTCGTCGCGACCGGCATCCTCGCGCCGGGCGGCGGCGCGCCCGAAAAGGCGCTGGACGCGGTGGACGCGGCGGCGATGGCGCGGGTCTTCGCGGTCAACGCCATCGGCCCCGCACTGATCCTCAAACATCTCGCCCCGCACCTGACCGATGATGCTCGTGTCGGTGTGCTCACCGCGCGCGTAGGGTCCATCGGGGACAACCGGATGGGTGGCTGGTACAGCTACCGCGCCGCCAAGGCCGCCGCCAATCAGATCGTCCACGGCGCGGCCATCGAGATCGGAAGAAAGCGCAAGGGGGCCGTCGTCGTCGCCCTGCATCCCGGCACGGTCGAGACGCCCTTCACCGACGGCCACAAGGCGCCGAAGGTCACGGCGGAGGCGGCGGCCGAGAACCTGGTGGGCGTGCTCCGCAGCCTGACGCCCGCGCAATCGGGCGGTTTCTTCGACTATGCCGGGCAGGAGATCGTCTGGTGACCCGGCTGGTGCTCGTGCTGGGCGACCAGCTCTCGGACGACCTCTCGGCGCTCCGCGAGGGGGATGCGGCGACCGACGTGGTCGTCATGGCCGAGGTGCAGGCCGAGACCGATTACGTGCCGCACCACCCCAGGAAGATCGCGTTCCTCTTCGCGGCAATGCGCAAGCATGCCGAACGGCTGCGCTCCGCGGGCTGGACGGTGCGTTACACCAGGCTGGACGATCCCGAGAACACCCATTCGATCCCCGGCGAGCTTCTGCGCGCCGCCGACGCCACGGGCGCGACCGAGGCCATCGCGACCGAGCCGGGGGAGTTCCGCCTGATCTCGGCGCTCGAGGACGGGCCGCTGCCGGTCCACATGTTCCCCGACGACCGGTTCCTCTGCAGCCACGCCGAGTTCGAGGACTGGGCCGAGGGCCGCAAGGAGCTGAGGATGGAGTGGTTCTACCGCGAGATGCGGCGGAAGACCGGCTTCCTCATGGACGGGGATCAGCCCGAGGGCGGCAAGTGGAACTACGACCACGACAACCGCAAGCCGCCCAAGGCCGGGCTGGATGCGCCGCGCCCCATGCGCTTCACCCCCGACGAGACGGTCGAGGAGGTGCTGGAACTGGTGCGCGCGCGGTTCGGAAACCGCTATGGATCGCTCGATAATTTCTGGTTCGCGACCGAGCCGGGTCAGGCGCGCCGCGCGCTGGCGCATTGGGTCAAGACCGCCCTGCCCCGGTTCGGCGACTTCCAGGACGCGATGGTGAAGGGCGAGCCGTTCATGTTCCACGCGCTGCTCTCACCCTATATCAACGCGGGGCTCCTGGGCTGGCGCGAGGTCTGCGAGGCCGCGATCGACGCCTACCGCGCGGGCGACGCACCGTTGAACGCGGTCGAGGGCTTCGTGCGCCAGATCATCGGTTGGCGCGAATACATCCGGGGCGTCTATTTCCGCGAGGGGCCGGACTACACGAGCCGCAACGCGCTGGAGGCGACCCGCGGCCTGCCCGAATTCTACTGGACGGCCGAGACGGACATGGCCTGCGTCGCCGAATGCGTCTCGACCACCATGGCCGAGGCCTATGCCCACCACATCCAGCGCCTGATGGTGACCGGCAATTTTGCCCTGCTGGCGGGGCTGCACCCGCACCAGGTCCACGAGTGGTACCTGGTGGTCTATGCCGACGCCTACGAATGGGTCGAGGCGCCCAACGTCATCGGCATGAGCCAGTTCGCCGATGGCGGCGTGGTCGGCTCGAAGCCCTATGTCTCGGGCGGCAACTACATCAACCGGATGAGCGACTACTGCAAATCCTGCGCCTATTCGGTGACGACGAAGACCGGCGCGGGCGCCTGTCCGTTCAACCTGCTCTACTGGCACTTCCTCGACCGCCACCGCGACCGGTTCGAGGGCAATCCCCGCATGGCCCAGATGTACCGCACCTGGGACCGTATGGATGCCGACCGACGCGCCACGGTGATCGCCGAGGGCGACGACATCCTTGCCCGGCTGGATCGTGGCGAGCGGATCTGACGGGGCCGGCGCGTCCCCGTCGCGGCCCGCATTCACCCCGTGATAACCTCGGGTTCGCCCCAATTCGGCCCCGGAGGGCTGTCACATCCGGGACAGACCCGATGAACCGGATGGACCTGACCATGCAACTCGATCGCCTTGTGACGAAGACGATGTCCCGCCTCGCCTGGAGTGGTTTGCGCCGTGTGTCGGCCGGCGCGACCGGCCCGAAAGTGCGCACGACCGAAGCCAAGACGCCGGGCGACGACCTGCGCGGCTCGGGCAGCTGGGCCAACGAATGGGCCGGGGCCCGGAACGCCGTCGAGCGGGCCCGTGCCATGGCCAAGCCCGGACGCGACCGGAAGGCCCGCGCCAAGACCGATCTCGACTCGATCCCCGAAGGCACGATCCGCGTGCGCCCACTGATGACGGGCCGCGAGGTGAAGCTGCACAACTGGATCGCGGACCGCCTCGAGGCCGAGGCGCCGGTCTGCACCCTTCATGCGGGCGTGTCGCTGAAGGCGTTCCTCACGTCCGACATCGCGCGCGAGGGTCACGACCCGCTGGCCGGGATGGTCGCCGACCTGCTGATCGCCGACGAGAAGGGCCAGCCCGTGGCCGCCCTCATCCGCGAGAACACCGCCGATCCGACCCGTCACCTGCTGATGCTGGATGCGCTGCTCGACGCCGATATCCCGATTGTGGACATTCCGTCGCGCCCGTCGCTGAGCGCGCTCTGGGCTGATATTTCGGCCACGCTGCCGGTCGACTGACGCCCGATCCTCCGCCGCGATGCGGCCCGGTCCTTCGGGGCCGGGCCTTTTTCGTTCCGGGAGCCGCGCGCGTCGGTCGCCGCGTCGCCTTCAGCCGTCGCTGCCCGCGGGAACCGGCGCAGCCGCGGCGGGCGCCCCTTCGGCCGCCGGGATGGCCGCGTCGGTCGGCGCGGGAGCGTCGTCGCGGCGGGTCAGCGCGCCGGCCGCCCAGTCGCCCGATTCCACTTCGCCGGTCGCATAACGCATCGTCCCCGGTCCTTGCCTGCGACCGGCCGCGAACGCGCCTTCGTAGACATCGCCGTTGGCATAGGTCGCGACGCCTTCGCCGTCGATCTCGCCATCGTCCCAGCCGCCCGTGTAGGAGAAGCCGTCGGCCATGGTGATGGTGCCCTGCCCCTCGCGCTGGCCCCGGATGAACCCGCCCTCGTAGACGGTGCCGTCGGCATAGGTCGCGCGGCCCTGCCCGTGACGCAGCCCGTCGGCCCAGTCGCCCTCGTAACGGTAGCCGTCGGTGAAGGTCATCGTGCCGGTGCCGTGGTTCTGCGCGTTGACGAACTCGCCTTCGTAGACCAGGCCGTTGGGATAGACGGCGCGGCCCTGGCCCTGGATCACGCCCGCTTCCCACTGGCCTTCGTAGGTGGCGCCGTCGGCATAGGTGATCGTGCCCTCGCCATCCGCCAGGTCGTTGGCAAAGCTGCCGACATAGACCGAGCCGTCGGGATAGGTGACCTCGCCCGAGCCCTCGATCCGGCCCTCGACCCAGCCGCCGGTATAGACATAGCCGTCCGTGCCCCGGAACGTGCCCTGCCCGTGGCGGCGGTCGTCTGCGAACTCGCCCTCGTAGACGTCGTCATTGGCATAGGTCACGCGGCCTTCCCCCTCGCGGCGGCCATCGACCAGCGTGCCTTCGTAGATGTCGCCATTGGCCTGCGTCAGCACGCCCTCGCCGTTGATCTGCCCATCGGCCCAGGCCCCCACATAGGTCAGCCCGTCCGGCGTCCTGAGCGTGCCCTGCCCCGAGCGGACATTGTCCGCCATGCCGCCTTCGTAGGTCGAGCCGTCCGGATAGGTGATCCGCCCTTCGCCCGATTTCACGCCGGCCGACCAGCCGCCGTCGTAGCGATAGCCGTTGGGGCTCTCCATCACGCCCTGCCCGTCATGCAGCGCGTTGACGAACCCACCGGTATAGCGCGTGCCGTTGGCGTAATCCGCGACGCCCTCGCCCTCGATACGCCCGTCGGTCCAGGTGCCGGTATAGGTACCGCCATCGGCGAAGATGATCGTGCCCTCGCCCTCGGGCTTGCCGGCGACGAACTGGCCCTCGTAGATCGAGCCGTCGGGGAATTCGGCGCGGCCTTGGCCGCGGATCTCGCCATCGACCCATTCGCCCGTGTAGACGTAACCCGAAGGCAGCGTGTAGGTGCCCGTGCCGTGCTGCATGCCGTCGCGGAACGTACCCTCGTAGACGCCACCGCCCTCGTATTGCTTGACCTGCACGTCCTGAGCGGCCAGCGGCGTCGCCGCCAATGCCGCAAGTGTCGTCAGTATCAGCCTGTCCATGCCCGCAATCCCCAGTCCTGCCTGCACCGGAAGCTAGGCCCCGCAGCGCCGGGGCGCAACGGGGGGCGGACCATCGCGCGACGCATCGGCGCTTCCCCCCACCCCGCCCCCGCGCTAGGTCCAGCCCGACCCGTGCCCGGAGAGCCCGATGCCCGATACGTTCCGCCTGACGCTGGCCCAGTTGAACCCCGTGATGGGCGACCTGGACGGCAACGCCGCCAAGGCCCGCGCGGCATGGGCGGCGGGCCGGGACGCGGGCGCGCAGATGGTGGCTCTGCCCGAGATGTTCCTGACCGGCTATCAGCCACAGGACCTGGTGCGGAAGCCCGCCTTCGTGGCCCATGCGGCGGAAGTGCTGAACGCGCTGATCGCGGATTGCGCCGACGGCCCCGCCCTCGGGATCGGCGTGCCGCTCTGGCCGGTGGGCTCCGAGAAGCCCTACAACGCCTGGGTGGTGGCCGAAGGCGGCCGCGTGGTGGCCGAAATCGTCAAGCACCACCTGCCCAACTACAAGGTGTTCGACGAGAAGCGCTATTTCGAGAGCGGCGACGTTTCGGGCCCTTATGTCGTCGGCGGCGTCCGCATCGGCACGCCGATCTGCGAGGACGCCTGGTTCGACGACGTGACCGAAACGCTGGCCGAAACCGGGGCCGAGATCCTCGTGGTGCCCAACGGCTCGCCCTATTTCCGCGGCAAGCAGGACGTCCGCTATGCCCACATGGTCGCGCGCACGGTCGAGACGGGGCTGCCGCTCGCCTATCTCAATCTCGTGGGCGGGCAGGACGACCAGATCTTCGACGGGGCGAGCTTCGTGCTGAACCCCCATGGCGTGCTCAGCCACCACCTGCCGAGCTTCGAGGACGCCGTCGTGCATGTCGATTTCGCGCGCGGCGACGACGGTTGGGCTGCGGTGCCCGGCGACCGCGCGTCGCAGCCCGAAGGGGCCGAGGCCGATTACCGTGCGATGGTGCTGGCGGTGCGGGACTACATGGCCAAGGCGGGGTTCTCGAAGGCCCTGCTCGGGCTGTCGGGCGGCGTGGATTCGGCCATCGTCGCGGCCATCGCCGCCGATGCGATCGGGCCCGCCAATCTCCGCTGCGTGATGCTGCCGTCGGAATACACGTCCGAGCATTCGCTCGAGGACGCGCGCGGCGTGGCCGAACGGCTGGGCTGCCGCCTCGACACCGTGCCCATAGCCGCCGGGCGCGCCGCGATCACCGAGACGCTGGCGCCGCTCTTCGAGGGCACCGAACCCGACCTGACCGAAGAGAACATCCAGTCGCGGCTGCGCGGGCTTCTCCTGATGGCGCTGTCGAACAAGTTCGGCGAGATGCTCCTGACGACGGGCAACAAGTCCGAGGTCGCGGTGGGCTACGCCACGATCTACGGCGACATGGCGGGCGGCTATAATCCGGTGAAGGACCTCTGGAAGACCGACCTCTTCGAGATCTGCCGCTGGCGGAACGCGAACTGGGTCGAGGGCTTTCTCGGGCCGAAGGGCGAGGTGATGCCCACCCGCGTCATCGACAAGCCCCCCTCGGCGGAGCTGCGCGACGACCAGAAGGACGAGGATAGCCTGCCGCCCTACCCGGTGCTCGACGACATCCTGCGGCGCCTGATCGACGACGAGGCCTCGGTGGCGGAGGTCGTGGCCGCCGGGCACGACCGCGAGACCGTGACGCATGTCGAGAAGCTGATCTACCTGTCGGAATACAAGCGCTTTCAGTCCGCACCGGGCGCGCGCCTCTCCCAGCGCGCGTTCTGGCTCGACCGGCGCTATCCGATCGTGAACCGCTGGCGCGATCCCGGCTGAGGGCGCCGGGGGCCAGCCCCCGGACCCCCGGCATATTTCGGCCAAGATGAGACCCGTTCACCGGGCCTTAACCACGGGTGTGCCAGCCTCGCTGTGCGGTACAGGCTGGCAAGCCGATGACCGCCCAAGGTGAAGCCCCGCTTCGCCGCGCGTTCCGGCCCGAAGCTTGCATGACCTGCGACGCCCGGGACGCGCGTTCCCATCTTCATCTTGGTGGAAATATGCCGGGGTCCGGGGCAGCGCCCCGGCTCGCTCCACAGGCGGTCCCTCGGCGATTGACGCACGCGGGTGCAACCGGCATCCCTCGAGCATGAGCATCTTCCACTTCGCCTTCAACGTCCGCGATCTCGACATGGCGCGCCGGTTCTACGGCGACCTCCTCGGCTGCGCCGAGGGGCGGTCGACCGACAGCTGGGTCGATTTCGACTTCTTCGGCCACCAGATCAGCCTGCATCTCGGGCCGCCCTTCGAGCATGCCCCGACTGGCCATGTCGGCGAGCACATGGTGCCGATGCCGCATTTCGGCGTCCTGATGCGGATGGACGCATGGAAGGTGTTGGCCGACCGGCTTCGCGCGGCCGAGGTGGAGTTCGTCATCGAGCCGGTGCTGCGCTTTCCCGGCGAGCCCGGCGAGCAGGCGACGATGTTCTTCCTTGACCCATTCGGGAACCCCATCGAGATCAAGGGGATGCGCGACCTCAAATCCGCCTTCGCCACGTGACGCGGATCCTCTTCGCTGCCGCCCCGGCCCGCTGGGCGGAGTACCGCGAGCCTCTGCCCCACGCGCTGGATGCCGTCGGCGTGGCCCACCGGATCGTCACGCTGGAGAACGATCCCGATCCCGCGACGATCGACTGGATCGTCTACGCCCCCAACTCCGCGCTCCAGGATTTCACGCCTTATACGCGGCTCAAGGGGGTGCTGAACCTCTGGGCGGGGGTCGAGGATGTCGAGGGCAACCCCACGCTCCGGGCGCCGCTTGCGCGGATGGTCGAGGATGGGCTGACGCGGGGCATGGTCGAATGGGTGACGGGCCATGTGCTGCGCCACCACCTCGGGATGGACGCGCATATTTCCAATCCGGATCGCATCTGGACCGCGACGCCGCCACCGCTGGCGCGGGACAGGCCCGTCGCGATGCTCGGGATGGGCGAACTCGGGACGGCCTGCGCCACGGCGCTGACGACGCTGGGCTTTCCGGTGACGGGATGGTCGCGCGGGCCGAAAACCGTGCCCGGCGTACGCTCGGTGACGGGGCCGGACGGCTTGGCGGATGCCCTGGGCGGCGCTAAAATCGTCGTGCTGCTGACGCCCCTGACCCGATCCACGGCCAACCTGATCGACGCTGCGGCCCTTGCCGCCATGCGGCCAGGTTCCGTCCTCCTGAACCCCGGCCGGGGCGGACTGGTCGAGGACGACGCTCTGCTGGCGGCGCTGTCGGACGGGCACCTGGCCCATGCGACGCTGGACACGTTCCGGACCGAACCGCTTCCCGACGATCACCCGTTCTGGTCGCACCCGAAGATCACTGTGACGCCGCATATCGCCTCGGCCACGCGGCCCGACGGCGCCGCCCGCGTCATCGCCGAAAACATCCGTCGGGGCGAGGCGGGCGAGCCGCTCCTGCACCTCGTCGATCGGTCCGAGGCGCTCGCCTGAGCGCGCTTGCACCCGGTCCCCGTTCCGGGCCACCCCTGTCGGCATGACCCATCGCCTGACCGATCTCGCCCGGAGCCTGCCCGCCTCCGTCCCCTTCGTCGGCCCCGAGACGCAGGAGCGGCAGCGGGGCGCGCCCTTCGCCGCCCGGCTCGGCGCAAACGAGAGCCCGTTCGGCCCCTCGCCCCGCGCCGTCGCAGCGATGGCGGATGCCGCGGCCGACGGCTGGATGTACGGCGATCCCGAATATCATGACCTGCGCCACGCGTTGGCCGCGCATCACGGGATCCCGCCCGAGGCGGTCGTCGCGGGCGAGGGAATCGACGGGCTCTTGGGCTATCTCGTGCGGCTCCTGGTGGCACCGGGCGACGCGGTGGTGACCTCGGCCGGGGCCTATCCGACCTTCAACTACCACGTCGCGGGCTTCGGCGGGGTGCTGCACGCGGTGCCCTACGCGGGCGACCACGAGGACCCGGACGCGCTTCTGGCGCGGGCGCGTGAGACGGATGCGCGGCTGATCTACCTCGCCAATCCCGACAACCCGATGGGCAGCTGGCATGACGCCGCCCGCATCGCTGCGCTCATCGACGCGATGCCCGATGGCACGCTCCTTTGTCTCGACGAGGCCTATGCCGACCTCGCCCCGCCCGAGGCGATTCCGCCGCTCGACCCCGGCGATGCGCGCGTGATCCGGATGCGGACCTTCTCGAAGGCGCACGGGCTGGCGGGGCTGCGCGTGGGCTATGCGATCGGACATCCCGAACTGATCGCGGCCTTTGACCGGGTGCGGAACCATTTCGGCCTGAACCGGGTGGCGCAGGCAGGCGCGCTGGCCGCCCTGGCCGATCCCGACTGGCTGGCCGAGGTGCAGGCGCGGGTGGCGCAGTCGCGCGACCGGCTGGCGGCGATCGCGACCGAGCATGGGCTGTATCCACTGGCCTCGGCGACCAATTTCGTGACGATGGATTGCGGTGGCGACGGCGATCTGGCGCGGCGCGTGATGACGGCCCTCCTCGATGAAGGGATCTTCGTGCGGATGCCGGGCGTGGCCCCGCTCGACCGCTGCATCCGCGTCTCCTGCGGGACGGCGGCGGACATGGACGCGTTCGGCGCCGCCCTGCCGCGCGCGCTGCGATCCGCGCGATCGTGAGGTGTCGCGGGCGAAAGCCGCGCTAGTCTTGTCGCGTCGAGGTTACGCGAATCACCCGGAGGCCCGGATCATGGACAACGAACCGATCGGTCAGGTCGAGGATTACACCAACGCCTTTCTCGGCGCGCTCTATCTCGTGCTCGTCGCGGGGTTGGTGCTGATCTGGGGCGTCTGGGGGTATGTCGTGGCGCTGGCGCTCTGCGTGGCAATCCACCGCGTGATCGAGATCGTCGGGACCCGCCGCGCGCGCGCCGAAGCCGAATGGGACGCGCGCGTCGCCGCCTGCATCGCACGCGCCCGCCGCTGAGGCGACGGCGTCAGGGCGTCAGGCGCGACTTCCAGGTCAGGTCTTCCAGCGTATCATGGGCCAAGTCGTCGATCGTCGGGCCCGCGGGCACGAATTCGGCGACGGGCATGACCTCGACGGCCGATGTCGCGGGTGGCCGAGTTTCCGAATAATGCGAGATCCGCTCGGATCCGCGGATGATCGAGATCAGAATCGGCGTCCAGAGCAGGCCCATGGCGGCGCAGCCCAGCAGGAAATAGCCCGACGGGCCGAGGATGTATTGTTTCAGCTTGGTCATGCCGGACCCCTCCGTACGGCCTCCGGAACGGGCCGCTGGGGGGATATGGCAGGCAAATGAGGCCAGAATTCGGCGCTTGCCTCTTCAGCGCCCCGCAATGGCCCGCGCCGCCGCCGCCAACCCGTCGCCGCCATGGGGCACATCCAGCGCCACCAGCGCGGCCTGGATCGCGCCCAGCGTGCCCATCATCGAATGGGCCGACAGATGGCCCATATGCCCCACACGGAAGAAGCCGTCGGCCTCGGGGCTGTCGCGCGGCGCCATGCCGAGGCCTATGCCCAGCGTCACGCCGACCTGGTGCTCGGCCCAGTCGCGCAGGCGCGTCCCGTGATCGGGCAGGCGCACCGCCGTCACCGCGTTCGAGCGGTCTGCGGGGTTACGGACGTTCAGCTCCAGACCGCCCGGCGCCTCCCAGGTGTCGAAGGCCGCATGCAGGGCGCCGGCCAGCACCGCGTGACGGGCCCAGACGTTCTCGATCCCTTCTTCGTGGACGATCATGTCGAGCGCTTCGCGCAAGCCGTAGAGGTGATGCGTCGGACCGGTGCCGTAGAAGTAGCGGAAGTAGTAGTCGGGGTTCGTACGCGGCCGCCAATCCCAGTAGCCCGTGACGCAATCGGCCCGTTCGCGCGCGCGGTCGGCGCGGTCGTTGTAGAAAACGAACGCCATGCCCGCGGGCGTCATCAGGCCCTTCTGGCAGCCCGCGATCATCACGTCGGCGCCCCACTCGTCCATCTCGAACCGGTCGCAGCCGAGCGAGGCCATGCAATCGGCCTGAAGAAGTGCCGGGTGGCCCGCCGCGTCCATCTCGGCGCGGATGGCCGCGATGTCGGAGCGGACGCTGGACGAGGTGTCGACATGCACCGCGAGGACCGACCGGATCTCGTGGTTGGTGTCGTCGCGCAGGCGCTGGCCGATGGCGGCGGCGTCCATCGCGGTCCGGTTGCCGAAATCGAGATACTCGACGCGCAGGCCCAGATCCTCGGCGATCTCGCCCCAGCCGTCGGCGAAGGTTCCGGTGCGCGGGATCAGCACGAGGTCGCCGCGCGCGTGGGTGTTGGCGAGGCACGCCTCCCAGACGGCGTGGCCGTTGCCGATATAGATCGTGGCGGCATGTTCGGTGCGCGCGACGGCCTTGAGGTCCGGGATCAGCGAATGGGTCAGGTCCACCAGCGGGCCGGTATAGATATTCGGGCTGGGCCGGTGCATCGCGCGCAGCACCCGTTCGGGGATGATCGACGGGCCTGGAATGGCAAGTGTCCGGGGGCCGTGGGCCAGGCTCGGGGCGGTGGGGGTGTCGTCGCGCATCGGGGCCTCCGGGTGGTCTCGGGTCCGGGCTACGCCCCGCGCGAGCGGCGGTCAATCGGAGGGCTTGCCGCGGCCGCGCGATGCGCCCATGTCGAAGGCATGACACGCTCCGTCCTCCGCATCTCCGGGCCCGACCGCGAGACATTCCTCCACGGCCTCATCACCCGCGACGTGCCCGACACGGGGCTCGGCTACGCGGCCCTTCTGACGCCGCAGGGCAAATATCTCGCTGATTTCCTGACGTTTCGCGACGCTGACGCGTTTTATCTCGATGTGGCCGCGGACCTCGCCGCGGGGCTGGCGCAGCGACTGGCCATGTACCGGCTGCGCGCCAAGGTCGAGATCGCGGTATCGGACCTAGTGCCCACGCGCCATGCCACCGAGGTGCCGGGTGCCATGGCGGACCCCCGCCCCGGCATGGGCTGGCACAGCTATGACGGCACGCCCGGCGACGACACCGATTGGGACGCGCGCCGGGTCGAGCATATGGTGCCCGAGACCGGCATCGAACTGATCCCGAATGAGACGTTCATCCTGGAAATGGGCTTCGAGCGGCTGGGCGGCGTCGATTTCCGCAAGGGCTGCTATGTCGGGCAGGAGATCGTGGCCCGGATGAAGCACAAGACCGAGTTGCGCAAAGGGCTGGCGCGGATCGCCGGGACGGATCTCGTGCAGGGCGCCGAGATCACGGCGGCCGGCAAGGCGGCGGGCACGGTCCACACCGTGTCGGGTGACCGCGCGCTGGCCTATCTGCGCTTCGACCGGGTCGATGGGATGGAGGCGGGCGGCGTCCCGGTAACGCTGGACGCGCGTTGAACGGCGGCAAGGCGGGAGTTCTGTATGGCTCAATCATTTGATCGCCTCGTGGAACGGCAAATCCAGAAGGCTTTGGCGGAGGGCAAGCTTCGCGGCCTCGATGGCGAAGGAAAGCCGCTACCCGACCGCTCCGGCGAAGCTCTTTCAGACATGGCATCAGCAGTAGCCGTTCGCATCATGGCCGAAGCAGGCGCACTCCCTGAAGAGTTCAAGATCAAGAAGCTGCTGGACTCGGCGAAGCAGAGCTACAGGGCAGCCGACGGCGAAGACGGAAAACGCGTCGCGATGGCGCTGATCGCTGACCTTCAGCAACGTTACAATATCGCGGTCGAGGCGAGACGCAGGTTCATGGGGAAAGACTGAGGCAGCTATACATCTGCCCTGCGGCATTCGACACCACGAGAGCACACCGGGCATATGACGCTCTCCCGCGAACGTCGCGAAGGCTACGCCGCCCGTTCGCGCCCATCTCGACCCAGAGTGAGGCGCCGAAGGGGACCGATCCATTTGCCCCTCGCCCGCCGACTCCTTACCTAGGAGCGGACACCAGACACGAGGCCCCCATGACCCTGATCCGCGATGCCAACGCCACGCCCGGCGGCGACCCCTTGGGCGATCTTCCCGAGTGGAATCTCGACGACCTCTATACCGGGGAGGACGCGCCGGAGCTCGTGCGCGACCTCGAGTGGCTGGAGCGTGAATGCGCAGCCTACGCGGCGGCGTACGAGGGCAAGCTGGCCGGGCTGGATGCAGAAGGCATCCTCGAGGCGATCCGCCGCAACGAGCGGATCGACGAGGTCGCGGGCCGGATCATGTCCTATGCTGGCCTGCGCTACTACCAAGAGACCACGAATGGCGACCGCGCCAAGTTCATGTCCGACATGGAGGGCCGCGTCACCGAGATGACAACGCCGCTGGTGTTCTTCTCGCTGGAGTTCAACCGCGTCGCGGACGCGACTTACGAAGGCTGGATGGCCGCGAATGCCGATCTGGCGCGCTACCGCCCCGCGCTCGACCGATTGCGCGCGATGAAGCCGCACCAGCTCTCGGACGAGCTCGAGCGGTTCCTGCACGACACCTCGGTCGTGGGCGCGAGCGCGTGGAACAAGCTCTTCGACGAGACGATCGCCGGGCTGACCTTCCCGGTGGGCGACGAGGAGTTGGGCATCGAGGCCACGCTGAACCTGCTGACTGACGCCGACCGCGACCGCCGCGAGGCCGGTGCTCGCGCGCTGGCCGAGGTCTTTGGACGCAACGTCCGCACCTTCGCCCGCGTCCACAACACGCTGGCCAAGGAAAAGGCGATCACTGACCGCTGGCGCAAGCTGCCGACGCCGCAATCGGCGCGCCATATCTCGAACCACGTCGAGCCCGAGGTGGTCGAGGCGCTGCGAAACGCCGTCGTCGCCGCCTACCCGCGACTGTCGCACCGCTACTACAAGCTGAAGGCCAAGTGGCTGGGGCTGGAGACGCTGCAGGTCTGGGACCGGAACGCGCCGCTGCCGATGGAGGAGACGCGCACGATCGGCTGGGACGAGGCGCGGATGACCGTGATGGATGCCTATGCCGGCTTCGCGCCCGAGATGGCCGAGATCGCCAAGCCCTTCTTCACCGACGGCTGGATCGATGCTGCCGTGAAGCCCGGAAAGGCGCCGGGCGCCTTCGCGCACCCGACTGTGACGACGGTGCATCCCTACGTGATGCTGAACTACCTGGGCAAACCGCGCGACGTGATGACCCTGGCTCACGAGTTGGGCCATGGCGTCCACCAGGTGCTGGCCGCCCCGCAGGGCGAGATGCTGTCGAACACGCCCCTGACCCTGGCCGAGACGGCGAGCGTCTTCGGCGAGATGCTGACCTTCCGCGCGATGCTCGACGGCGCCGAGACCGACGCCCAGCGCAAGGTCATGCTGGCCGGCAAGGTCGAGGACATGATCAACACCGTCGTCCGCCAGATCGCGTTCTACGATTTCGAGTGCAAGCTGCACGCCGCCCGCGCCGAGGGCGAGCTGACGCCCGAGGATATCGACGCGCTCTGGATGTCGGTGCAGGCCGAAAGCCTCGGGCCGGTCTTCGAGTTCATGGAGGGCTACGAGCACTTCTGGGCCTACATCCCGCATTTCGTGCACTCGCCCTTCTACGTCTACGCCTATGCCTTCGGGGACGGGCTGGTGAACGCACTCTATGCCGCCTACGAGGAGGCGCCGGACGGCTTCCAGGAGAAGTATTTCGACATGCTGCGCGCCGGTGGCACCAAGCATCACACCGAACTCCTGGCGCCCTTCGGCCTCGATGCCAGCGATCCGGCCTTCTGGGACAAGGGTCTTTCGATGATCGAGGGCTTCATCGACCAGCTCGAGGCGATGGAGGCCTGAGGCCCCCGGCGCGGAAGGGATGACGATGCAACTCTGGGTGGGTCTGGGAAATCCGGGTGGGAAATACGCGGGCAACCGGCACAATATCGGTTTCATGGCGCTGGACCGGATCGCGTCCGATCACGGGGCGACCCCGTGGCGGTCGAAGTTCCAGGGCGAGATCGCGGAGGTCCGGTTCGGGTCGGACAAGGTGTGGCTCCTGAAGCCCGCGACCTTCATGAACCTGAGCGGCCAATCGGTGGGCGAGGCGATGCGCTTTCACAAGCTGACGCCTGCGGATGTCACCGTCTTCCACGACGAGCTGGATCTCGCGCCCGGACGGCTGAAGCTGAAGACCGGCGGCGGCCATGCGGGGCATAACGGGTTGCGTTCGATGCACCAGCACATCGGGCCGGATTACGGCCGCGTGCGGCTGGGGATCGGGCATCCGGGGCACAAGGACCGGGTCGCGGGCTACGTGCTGTCGGATTTCGCCAAGGCCGAGGGCGACATGCTGGACGACCTCCTGCGCGGCATCGCGGACGGGGCGCCGAAGCTCGCCGCGGGCGACGGGTCGGGCTTCATGAACGCCGTGGCGCAGCGGACCGCGCCGCCGCGTTCGTCCAAGCGCGCGCCGCCCGATGCCCCTGCGGCGAAGCCCGCCGCCAATCCCGAACCCGCGCCCCCGCCCGAGCGCCCGTTGTCGCCGCTCCAACGGCTCGCCGCGCGGTTCAAGTGAAGCTGGTCCGGGCGTTCCATGCCCAGGCCGCCGCCTGCGCGACGCTGGGCTCGCCGTTCATGGCCCGTCTCATGACGCTGCTGGCCGACCGGCTGGAGCCCGATCACGGCGCGGTGGCGCGGCGTCTCTTCGAGTGGCCGGGCGACGTGACACCCGCCGGGGCGTCGCTGCCGCTGCGGTTGGCGGGCGGGCTGCACGCATTGCGGCTGGGCGGCGATGCGGGGCTCGCGGCGGTCTATCCGCCCGCGAACGCGTTGGATGACGCGCTCTGGGACGCGGTGTCGGCGGCGATGACGCGCGAGGCGCCGTTTCTCCTCGACTGGGTCCGGCGCGCGCCGCAGACCAACGAGATCCGGCGCGCGGCGGTGTTTCGCGCGGCGGGGCATTGGCTCACCGCACGCTACGGCCTGCCGCTGGAGCTGGCGGAACTTGGCGCCTCGGCAGGGCTGAACCTCCATTGGGACGCCTACGCGCTGCTGGTCGGCGACACGACCTTCGGGCCGAAGGACTCCGTCCTGACGCTCGCGCCCGACTGGACCGGCGTCATGCCGCCGGCGAACGCGCCGCGCATCGCCGCCCGGCGCGGCAACGACCTTGCGCCGCTTTCGCCCATCGGCGACCGGATGCGCCTTCTGGCCTATCTCTGGCCCGACCAGCCGGGCCGCCTCGCCATGACCGAGGCCGCGCTAGCGCTGCCACCCGCGCCGGTCGATGCGGCGGATGCGGCGGATTGGCTGGACGCGCTATCGCCCCAACTCCCCGGCACCTGCCGGATGATCTGCCATTCGGTCGCGTGGCAGTACTTCCCCGACGACGTGCAGGCCCGCGCCCGTGCCACCATTGCGGACCTCGGGGCCGCCACCACAACGGACCGGCCCCTCGCCCACCTGGAGATGGAGACCGACGGCGCGACGCCGGGTGCCCGGCTGACGCTGACCACCTGGCCCGGCGGGACGGTTCACGATGCAGGCCGCGCGGATTTCCATGGACGCTGGATCGACTGGCGGCTGACGTAGCGGTGCGCTCGACGCGACGGCCGTGCGCGTGCTTAGGACACCGGCGGGAGGACCGGGATTGATGTGGATCAGACGGATTGCGCTGGCGGCACTGGCCATGCTGGTGCTGGCAGGCGGTGCGGCGCTCTGGAAGCGCGAAGAGATCGGGCGGCTGATGGCGGTCAACAGCCTCTTCGCGCCCGACCGGATCGTGTCAAATTTCTCCAACATGGATGCGGCGTTCCTCAGCACGCCGGTGAGCACCGGGCCCGGCACGCCCCTGCCCCGCGGGCTGGAGGTGGCGCTGCCCGAAGGGGCCGAGGACTGGATCGCGGACCGCGCGGTGACCGGACTTGTCGTCCTGCACGACGGCGCCATCACCCATGAAAGCTATTATCTGGGCACCACGGAAGACGACCTGCGGATCAGCTGGTCGGTCGCCAAGTCCTTCCTGTCGCTGCTGACCGGTATTCTGGTCGAGGAGGGCGCGCTGTCGCTGGCCGACCCGGTGACCCGACACGCGCCCAGGCTGGTCGGGACTGCCTATGATGGCGCCACGGTCGAGGATGTCCTCCAGATGGAATCCGGCGTGACCTTCGACGAGGACTATTTCGACCGCGACAGCGACATCAACCGGATGGGTCGCACGGTGGCGCTGGGCGGCGCGCTCGACGACTTCACCGCCGCCTTGACCGAGACGAACCGCACGCCGGGGGGCGAGATGCGCTACGTCTCGATCGACACGCACGTCATCGGGATGGTCCTGCGTGGGGCCACCGGCCGCAGCATTCCCGATCTTCTGGACGAGCATTTGATGGGTCCGCTCGGGATCGGCGCGTCCTACTTCGTGACCGATGGCGCGGGCGTGGCCTTCGTGCTCGGCGGGCTCAACATGACGACGCGCGACTATGCCAAGATGGGCGCCATGGTCGAACGGGGCGGGCGCGTCGGCGACGTGCAGGTCGTGCCCGAGGCATGGATCGACGCGTCGACGGTGCCCTCAGCCAATACCGCGCCGGGCGGGATGCAATACGGCTACCAGTGGTGGATGCCCCGCGACGCGCGTCCGGGCGAGATCTTGGCGCAGGGGGTCTATGGACAGTTCGTCTATATCGACCGCCTCCGCGATGTCGTGATCGCGGTCAACGGCGCCGATCTGGGCTTCCGGGGCGAAGGCGTGTCCGCAGGCAATATCGAGATGTTCCGTCGCATCGCCGCCGCGCAGGGGTGACGCGGGCGCCCGCGGGGCTAAGCTCTCGGGCGAGGAGGACGCCTGCCATGACCGAAGATCGACCCGGACAGGTGCCGTCGCGCAATGTCGATGGCGGCCCCTTGGCCACCTGTTCGACCAATCCGGTCACGGGGTTCTTTCGGGACGGCTGCTGCAACACCGGGCCGCTGGACACCGGCCAACACACAGTCTGTGCCGTGGTCACGGCCGAGTTCCTCGCCCATTCCAAGTATCTCGGGAACGATCTCAGCACGCCGCGCCCCGAATACGGCTTCGCGGGGCTGAAGCCCGGGGATCGATGGTGCCTCTGCGCCGCGCGGTTCCTGCAGGCCCACGAAGAAGACGTAGCCCCGCAGGTCGACCTCGCCGCGACCCATGAGCGTGCGCTGGATATCGTGCCCGAAGCCGTGCTTCGGCGCTACGCGGCGCGGTAGCCGGCGGGACACGTCGCGCGCCCCGCCCCTCGTCTCAACCGTTGCGGCCGTTGCCGTTGCCGTTGCCGCCGCCGTTGCCGTTGCCGCCGCCATTGCCGCCGTCGTTTCCGCCACCATTGCCGCGGCCGTTTCCGCCGCCGCGCGCAGCGTTGCCTTCACGCTCCGAGCGGGCGGTTTCGCGGTCCGCACGCCGCTCCGCATTGCGCAGATGTTGCTCCAGCGCGTTCTCGATGCCCTTGAGACCCGGATGCGACGCCGCGGTCTCGCCGTCCTCGCCCTCGACCGTCGTCCGGCCGCTCAGCTTGTCATGGACGATCAGCAGCGATTCCGTGCCCCGCGTCAGCCGATACTCGGTCGAGGCGATCCGATCGCGGATGCTGACCTCCTCGTAGCCCTCCTCGGCGGCGATCTCGACGACCTCCTCGCGGATGTCGGCGTCCTGCGCCTGCGCGACCGGGGCCAGAGCCGTGGCGGCAAGGGCAGCCAGCGCAAATCTGATGGGGTGGCGTGTCATCTCGGAATCTCCCGTTTTTCGATTTCGCCGAAATTGATCCGCGTTCTGGACAAAATCATGGCCATTCGATGTCGGGCGCCAAGAACCGGCCGCACGGGTCGGCGCACCGCGAACGCTCAGGCGCGGTCTTCCATCATGTCCTCGACGAAGAGGCCGAGAAGCTGGGTGCGGCTGGACACGCCCGCCTTGCGGTAGACCGCCGCGCTCTGCGCCTTGATCGTGCCTTCGGACGTGCCCCGGAGACGGGCAATGTCGCCGAGCCCCTGTCCCTTGAGCGAAAACAGCGCCACGTCGCGCTCCGCCGGGGTCAGCCCCCAGGCGTCGAATCGCTCCTCCACCAGGTCCATGAAGGCCGAGGACGCCGCGTGCAGCCGACGCTCGGCCTCGCGGCGGCGCCGGTCCGCCTGCCGGATCGCCAGCGCGCCGAGGACCGAGCCAAGAAGCAGGCCGAGCGCGGCGCCGATCTCGATCAGCTCGCGCAGCCCCCAGGCCAGCGGCACCGTCCGCAAGCCCAGCACGCCGACCAGGATATCGTAAACGAACACGATCGCGCAGACAGCCTGCACGGCCACCAGCAGCGCCAGAGCCAGCCCGCGCGTCTTCATGCGACGCAGGTGTTCCCGTCGTCGCGATCACTCATCGTTGTCGCCACCGCCGCCCGAGCCGGAGCCGGAATTGCTGCTGCCCGAGCCCGAGTTGCCGCTGCCGCCGTCATCATCGTCGTCGTCATCGTTGTCGTCGTCGTCATCATCGCGATCGTCGCGGTCATCCCTGCCGCGCCCCCGTCCGCGATCCCGGCGGTCGTCGTCGCTGTCGTCATCGGCGCGGGCGTAATCGCGCAGCACCTCGCCCGTGCGCGGATTGAAGACGATCTCGCGGCGCTGTCCGTTGCCCCGCGCCTCGATGCGGACCCGCCCCAGAAGCGTGCGGCTGACCTCGATCCGGTCGAAGCCCTCGGCCTGCAACCGGCCGATCATGCCTGACGCCGTCTGCGCCTGCGCAGCCACGCCGAACGACAGGGCCCCGACGAGAAGCCCTGCCCGAAGAAGCCGCGAACACATACGTATCATCTCCTGCCCTCTTCGCGGGATGGAGGCGGGCGCGCCGCCCCCATCCCCGTTCCTAGTCCCGATCCGGACGCGGATCAGTCGTCGTCGCTGTCATCGTCGTCGTCATCATCATCGTCGTCATCATCGTCATCGTCATCGTCATCATCATCATCGTCATCTTCGTCGTCGTCGTCATCATCGTCGTCATCGAAATCGTCGTCATCGAGGAAGTCCTCGTCGCGGCGGTCGATCTCGATCCCCTCGCGCCCCAGATACTCGTCCTCGGCGGCCTCCATCTCCTGCTTGAGGATCTCGCCGCTCTCGTTGTCGTAGATGACCTCGAGCTTCATGTCGCCGTCGACGGCTTCAACCTTCGTCTGGGTCGGACCGTTCTTGATCTCGATATACTCGAACCCCTGCCCTTCGAGGTCGGCGATGATCTGCTCGTTGAAGGTCTGGGCCGAGGCGGGCAGGCCAAACATCAGACCGATGATACCGGCCAGCGAGGTGGGTTTGATGAACATGTCGCGCTCCTGCGTCTGGTTGCAATGGAGCGAGGGTCGGCCGGCGATCCCGATCTGGCCATTCGACGGCGGTTTAGGCCCGCAATGCAGGACCTTGGTCACATGCGCATAACCCGTGGATTAGAGGACGTCGCCCATGTCCCAGCCCAGGGCGCGGGCCACGGTGAAGATATCCTTGTCGCCCCGGCCGCACATGTTCATGCAGATCAGGTGATCGGCCGGCAGGTCGGGGGCGATCTTCATGACGTGGGCCAGCGCGTGGCTGGGCTCGAGCGCGGGGATGATCCCTTCCATCTCGCAGCAGAGCTGGAACGCCTCCAGCGCCTCGACATCGGTGATCGAGACGTATTCCGCCCGGCCGATGTCGTGCAGCCATGAATGCTCGGGGCCGATGCCCGGATAGTCGAGGCCCGCGCTGATCGAGTGACCCTCGAGGATCTGACCGTCGTCGTCCTGCAGCAGATAGGTCCGGTTGCCGTGGAGCACGCCAGGCCGCCCGCCGGTCAGGGACGCGCAATGCTCCATCCGGTCGTTGACGCCCTTGCCGCCGGCCTCGACCCCGATGATCGCGACCTCCTTGTCGTCGAGGAACGGGAAGAACAGGCCCATCGCGTTCGACCCGCCGCCGATGGCCGCGATGATCGTGTCGGGCAGACGGCCCTCGGCGGCCATCATCTGCTCGCGGGCTTCCTTGCCGATGATCGCCTGGAAGTCGCGGACCATGGCCGGATAGGGGTGCGGACCGGCGACGGTACCGATGCAGTAGAACGTATCGCCCACGTTGGTCACCCAGTCGCGCAGCGCGTCGTTCATCGCGTCCTTGAGCGTGCCGCGACCGGAGGTGACGGGAATGACCTCGGCGCCCAGCAGCTTCATGCGGAAGACATTGGGGCTTTGGCGCTCGACGTCGTGGGCCCCCATGTAGACGACGCATTTCAGACCGAACTTGGCGCAGACCGTCGCGGTGGCCACGCCATGCTGGCCCGCGCCCGTTTCGGCGATGATGCGGGTCTTGCCCATGCGCCGGGCGAGGATGATCTGGCCCAGCACGTTGTTGATCTTGTGCGCGCCGGTGTGATTCAGCTCGTCGCGCTTGAGGTAAATCTTCGCGCCGCCCAACCGCTCGGTCAGACGCTCGGCGAAGTAGAGCGGAGAGGGACGGCCGACATAGTGGGTCCAGAGATCCTGCATCTCGGCCCAGAAACTGTCGTCGGTCTTGGCGAATTCGTATTGCCGCTCGAGCTCGAGGATCAGCGGCATCAGCGTCTCGGAGACGAACCGTCCGCCGAAATCGCCGAACCGTCCGTTCTCGTCGGGACCGGTCATGAAGCTGTTGAGACGATCGTCGGGCATGGTCGCTCCCCCATCTGCGCGACGCACCGTCTAGCGAGGGCACGGGCGCGCGGCAACGGGCGAAGCGTCGCGCCGGGTTCCCTAGCGTCACCCGACATGCCGAGTGCACATAGGTAGATGTCGGGCGACGTAATGTGACGATCCTCCTCTTCGGCGCGGTTATGGCGCCGGCCGGCCGCTTCGCCCTGATCGCCTCTCCCGGCCTCGTCCTCACGGTCCCCGCCCCGGCCCGGACCATCGCCGCCATGTTGCGCGCCCCCTTGCGGATCGGGCGCATTTCCCCTAACCCACGCGCGTCATCCGACAGCGCGATCCAAGGCGCGGCTTCCGGCCGCATCCCACGCGCTTTCATCCGACCAACCCGTTTCGCCGAAGGCGGACATCAACCTAGACCGGCGGAGACAACCGCGCGGCCAGCAACAACCAGATAGGACACCATCAGCCACATGGCTCAGAACGCATCCATGGAGGAATTCGAGGCCCTCCTTAACGAAAGCCTCGAAATCGACACGCCGACCGAAGGGTCGGTGGTCAAGGGCAAGGTCATCGCGATCGAAGCGGGCCAGGCCATCATCGACGTCGGCTACAAGATGGAAGGCCGCGTCGACCTCAAGGAATTCGCCCAGCCCGGCGAAGCCCCCGAAATCGAAGTCGGCGACGAGGTGGAAGTCTACCTCCGCAATGTCGAGAATTCGCGCGGCGAAGCCGTCATCTCCCACGAGATGGCCCGCCGCGAAGCCGCCTGGGACCGCCTCGAAGCGGCCTACGGCAAGGAAGAGCGCGTCGAGGGCGCGATCTTCGGTCGCGTCAAGGGCGGCTTCACGGTCGATCTCGGCGGTGCCGTGGCGTTCCTGCCCGGCTCCCAGGTCGACGTGCGCCCCGTGCGCGACGCCGGCCCCCTGATGGGCCTCAAGCAGCCGTTCCAGATCCTCAAGATGGATCGCCGTCGCGGCAACATCGTGGTCTCGCGCCGCGCCATCCTCGAGGAAAGCCGCGCCGAGCAGCGCGCCGAGGTCATCGGCAACCTGGCCGAGGGTCAGACTGTCGAGGGCGTGGTCAAGAACATCACCGAATACGGTGCGTTCGTTGATCTCGGCGGCGTCGACGGCCTGCTGCATGTCACCGACATGGCCTGGCGCCGGGTCAACGACCCGCGCGAGATCCTGTCGATCGGCGAGACGGTCAAGGTGCAGGTCATCAAGATCAACAAGGAAACCCATCGCATCAGCCTCGGCATGAAGCAGCTGCAGGACGATCCGTGGGATACCGTGATCGCGAAGTACCCGCTCGATTCGACCCATACGGGCCGCGTCACGAACATCACCGACTACGGTGCGTTCGTGGAGCTGGAGCCGGGCGTCGAGGGACTCGTGCACGTCTCCGAGATGTCCTGGACCAAGAAGAACGTCCATCCGGGCAAGATCGTGTCCACCTCGCAAGAGGTCGAGGTCATGGTTCTCGAGATCGACACCGCCAAGCGCCGCGTGTCGCTCGGCCTCAAGCAGACGATGCGCAACCCGTGGGAGGTCTTTGCCGAGACCCATCCCGAGGGCACGGCCGTCGAGGGCGAGGTCAAGAACATCACCGAGTTCGGCCTGTTCATCGGCCTGCCCGGCGATATCGACGGCATGGTCCACCTCAGCGACCTGACCTGGGAAGGTCGCGGCGAGGACGTCATCGGCGACTATCGCAAGGGCGACATCGTCCAGGCGGTCGTGTCCGAGGTCGATACCGACAAGGAGCGTATCAGCCTTTCGATCAAGGCGGCCGGGGGCGACCCCTATGCCGAGGCGATCGGCGGCGTGAAGCGCGGCTCGATCATCACCGTCGAGGTGACCAAGATCGAGGATGGCGGCATCGAGGTGGAATACGAGGGCATGAAGTCCTTCATCCGCCGCTCGGATCTGGCCCGCGATCGTGCCGATCAGCGTCCCGAGCGCTTCGGCGTCGGCGACAAGATCGACGTCCGCGTGACCAACGTGAACTCGAAGGAGCGTCGTCTGGGTCTCTCGATCAAGGCGCGCGAGATCGCCGAAGAGAAGGAAGCCGTTGAGCAGTTCGGGTCGTCCGACTCGGGCGCGTCGCTCGGCGACATCCTCGGCGCGGCGCTCAAGTCCGACGACTGATCGCGGGCGCAGCTTGCGTCATATCACTTCGAAGGGGCCCCTCGCGGGCCCCTTCTTCGTTTCGCCCGAACCTTGGGTTACGGCGTTTTCGCCCGAACGCCATGCGGCATGGCCGCATAACGGCGTGTCGAAAGACGTATCCCAAATGGGCCCGACCCATACCATATGTTGATCGTTCCGTGAAAACATGGTTATTTCACACGGAGTTCGCGCCTGCCCCCTTTCGGTATCCCGCGACTTTTGCGATACACAGCGACGTAGCCGCCTGAACGTGGGACAGGCGGGCGGTGGGGGAACACCAGTATGATACGCTCCGAATTGATCCAGAAGGTCTCCGACGAGAATCCGCATCTCTACCAGCGCGATGTCGAGAAGATCGTCTCGACCATCTTCGACGAGATCACGTCCGCGCTGGCCGATGGGGACCGGGTTGAACTGCGCGGCTTCGGCGCCTTTTCCGTCAAGGAACGCGATGCGCGCATCGGGCGGAACCCGCGCACCGGTGAATCCGTCAATGTCGATCGCAAGCATGTGCCGTTCTTCAAGGCGGGCAAGCTGTTGCGCGACCGGCTGAACAACCGCGCCTGATCGCCTTCATCTGGACAGCACCGCGCGGCAGGGCTAGGTCCGGAGCATGAGCTTTCTGCGCTATCTCTTCCTCGGGCTCCTCGCCTTCCTGCTCCTCGTGCTGGCGCTGGCCAATCGCGGTGCGGTGACGCTGCGCCTGCTGCCCGAGGGCCTGAGCGACTATGTCGGCGCCGGGGCCGGGATCACGCTGCCGCTCTTCGTCGTCATCTTCGCGGCCATCGCGGTCGGCCTGCTGATCGGGTTCGTCTGGGAATGGCTGCGCGAGCACAAGCACCGCGCCGAGGCCCGGTCCGAGCGTGCGCAGAAGGAACGGCTCGAGCGCGAGCTGGCCAAGACCCGTGCGACCACGGAGCAGGACGAGGTTCTCGCCCTGCTCGACACCCCCCGCTGAGACCGAATCCATGCTGCGCGTGACACGTCGCACCGGCGGCGTGCGCGCCAAGATCTGCGGCCTGCGGACGACGGCCGACGTGACCGCGACCGCGGACGCCGGTGCGGCCTATATGGGCCTCGTGTTCTTCCCCAAGTCCCCGCGCAACGTCGATCCCGCCACGGCGCGCGACCTGGCACTTGCCGCGCCACCCGGACTCGCCAAGGTCGCGCTGGTGGTCGATCCCGAGGACGCTCTGCTGGACGCGCTGGAGGCAGTCCCGCTCGACATGATCCAGCTTCATGGACGCGAGACGCCCGAACGGGTCGCGGCGATCCGAACCCGGACCGGCCTGCCGGTGATGAAAGCCGTGGGCGTGCGCGATGCGGGCGACCTCGCGGCACTCGACACCTACGCGCATGTCGCCGACCAGCTCCTCGTCGACGCCAAGCCGCCCGAGGGCGCGGTGCTCCCCGGCGGCAACGGCATCGGCTTTGACCGGAACCTGATCGCGGGGCGGAACTGGACCCTGCCCTGGATGCTGGCCGGGGGCCTGACGCCCGAAAACGTGGCCGAAGCGGTGCGCCTGACGGGCGCGCGACAGGTCGACGTGTCGTCGGGGGTCGAATCGGCGCCGGGCGTCAAGGACGCGGCGAAGATCGCAGCCTTCTGCGCGGCCCTAGCGGATTAAGGTGCGGGCGAAGAACGCGTCCACCGCCGCCTGTGTCCGCTCGGCCGAGGCCGCGACATAGCCCATCTCCGCATTGCCCTCGCCCTGGTCGGGATTGGTGAAGGCGTGGCCGGTCTGCCCGAAGCAGAGCGCGTGCCAGTCGGGCGAATGCGACTCCAGCTCCTCGGCCATGGCACCGAAATCGGCGGGCGTCGCCAGCGGATCGTTCCAACCGTGGCACAGGAGCACCGGCGGCATCGTCCGGGTCTCGGTCGGCGGCCGGTCGTAGATGCCGTGGAGCGAGACGGCCGCATCCAGATGCCCTGACCGCGAGAGGTCGAGCACGGCCTTCGCCCCGAAGCAGAAGCCCACGGCGCCGACCGGGCGGCCTTCGGAGATCAGGTCCAGCGCCGCCTCGGTCCGGCGGAGAAGCGCGGGCCGGTCGGTATTGAGGCGCTGCATCGCCTGCGACGCCTCGTTCATGTCGGCGGCCGTCCAGCCGTCGCCGTAGTAATCGACGCCCAGCACGTCGTAACCCATGGCAGCGAAGCGATCCGCCTGCGCCATCTCGAAGTCGCGCAGCCCCGCGAAGGCGGGCATCACCAGAAGGGCCGCGCCATTGGGCGAGTCGGGCCGCGCGCGGTAGCCGCGCATCGTGGCGCCATCGGCAGCGTAGTCGATCCGGTCACCCATCCTCGTGATCCTCCAGCAAATCAGGCTCCAGCCCCTCGATCGCGGCGACCGCGCTGCCCGCGATCCCCTTCACGTCGCCATACATGCCCAGCATCGCGGCCATCGCCTTCTCGAGCTGCTTCTCGCGGGCGGCCCATTGACCGGTCATGTGTTTCTTCTCGCGCAGGAGCGCCTGCTGCATCGCCTCGAACGGCTCGACCACGGCCTCCATCCGGCCCCGGAACTGCGGGCCGGTCAGGTAGTCGTAGAGCATCTCGGTCTTGGTCGCCTGCCCCTCGCGTGCGCCGCGGGCCTCGGCCACGCGGGTCATCCCGTCGCGCAGCACGTGGGCCAGCGGCACGGCATAGCGCGGCGCGGCGATCCAGACCCCGTCGACATGGGCGAAGGTGTCGATCCCGTCGGGCCGCATCTCGGAGACGAGGACACAGAGATCGGCCCCCGCGCTGCGCATGTCGTCGCGCAGCTTGGGAAGCCAGTCCTTCGACCAGGCGGCCGTGCGCTTTGATTCCCACAGGATCGTCCCGGCCCCGCCGACGCGCAGGATGCAATCGGCACCGCGGATTCCCTTGGGAACCGGCTCGACCGCATCGGTGGGGAACGCGCGCGCGAGCTGGTCTTCCAGCACCAGTTCCGCCGCTTCGCCCTGTCGCTGCTGCGAGCCCTGCTCGACCTTCTTGGTCAGCACGTCGATCTGGCGCCGGAGCGCGTCCATCTGGGTGTCCTTCTCGGCGATCTTCAGGGTCGCCGCCTCCTGCGCCTCTCGGAGCCGGTCCTCGGCCATCGCCTTGGCCTGCGCATCCAGCTTTGCGCGTGCGGCCTGCGTGGCGGCGGCCACCTGCTTCTGGATGGTGAGGTCCATCTCGCGCGCACGCTCGTCCAGCTCGGTCTCGCGGGCCAGCGCGCGGGCCTGCGCCTTCTGCGCCTCCGCCAACTTCTCGCCCTGCGCGGCCGCCCGTTCGGTGGCGGCCTTGGCCTCGGCGCGGGCAGCGTCGAGCGCTTCGGCCTGCGCGGCCTGCGCGGCCTCGCGCGCGGCAACCTCGATCTCCGCCTTCTGGGCCTCGAGCGCGGCGGCCTGCCGGTCGGCGGCGTCGCGTCTTGTCTGCGCCAGAAGCGGCCCGGCCAGCGATTCGGTCAACTTGATGGTGCCGCCGCAATCGGGGCAGGAAATCTCGGGGTCGGTCATGGCGTCACGCTGCCTGTTGGCGGCGGCGCCTTCAAGCGGTCAGATGTCCTGACCCTTCTCCTGCAGCCGGTCCAGAAGCTGACGCTGCTCGCCCCGGCTGTCGCCGCGCCCGAATTGCAGGGCGCCCGAGGTAAAGAGCGTGCCGTAGGTCAGCGCGGCGTTCACCGTCTGGCCGATCCCGTCGATCAGCTGGCGGCGGTCCAGCGCGCGGAACGGGTGGATGAAGATCGCCCAGACACGGCCCTCGGCCACGGCATAGCGCGCGTCGAGCGCGCTGTCGAAATTCGCCTGCATCATGCGGCGGAGATCGGCCTCGGTCAGGCCCGCGGCGGATCGGATCGGCACCATGGCCCGCATCCGGTCGGCGCGCGGGTCGGTGACGATAAGGACGGGCACGTCCTCGATGGTGAAGCGGAACGCGCCGCCCGCCGCCTCGATCTCCGGGTCGAGGGCGGTCAGGATCTCGGTCATCCGGTCGAGCGTCATGTCGTGGGCCGCTGCGGGCAACGGCAGGAGGATCAGAAGGAGGAGCGCGCGGATCATAGCCCGATCCTAGGCGCCGCGACCCGCGACGCGAAATGAACCTTCGGTGATCGCGGCACTCAGCCCGGCAGCCGGTCGCGGACGAGCGCGGTCGCGGCGGCCAGCGCGGCCTCGACGCTCATCTCGGACGTATCGAGATACAGCGCGTCCGGGGCGGCGGCGAGCGGCGCCTCGACCCGGCCCATGTCGCGGGCATCGCGGGCGAGCACGTCCTCCAGCACGCCCTGCCGCGTCACCGCCGGGTCCTTGACCACCAGCTCCAGGTAGCGACGTTCGGCACGGACCTCGGGTGCGGCGGTGACGTAGAGCTTCACCTCGGCCTCGGGGACGACGACGGTTCCGATATCCCGCCCGTCGAGCACGGCGCCGCCTTCGCGTCGCGCCATGCGCCGCTGGAAGTCCAGCAGGGCCGCGCGTACCTCGGCGATCACGGCGCAGCGGCTGGCGGCGGCGGCGATCTCGGCGGTGCGCAGCGCGGGGCTCTCGAGGTCGTCCGGCCTGAGCGCACGGGCGGCTGCGGTCGCATCGTCGCCCGCCATCACGCGCGCGCCCACCGCACGGTAGAGCAGCCCCGTGTCGAGATGCGAAAACCCGAACTCGGCCGCCAGCGCCCGCCCGATCGTGCCCTTCCCCGACGCCGCCGGCCCGTCGATGGCCACCGTGAAGATCACGACGGCACCCGCGTGGTCAGGACCTCATCGGCCCGCGCGGACTGCGGCAGGTCGCCCGTCCCGGTCACAGCGACGCCCCCAGCCCATTCATCAAATCGCGAAAGATCGGAAAGGACGTGGCGATGGGCGTCGCGTCGTCGATCGTGACCGGAGCCTGGGCCGCCAGTCCGGCCACCGCGAAGGACATCGCGATGCGGTGGTCCAGATGGCTCTCGACCGCGCCGCCGCCGGGCATCCCACCTGCGCCACGGCCGTCGACCTCCCACCAGTCGGCGCCATCGCGCACCGTGATGCCGTTGGCCCGCAGGCCCGTCGCCATCGCGTCGATCCGGTCGCATTCCTTGACCCGAAGCTCGGCCACGCCGCGCATCACGGTTGTGCCCTCGGCATGGGCTGCGACGACCGAGAGAATCGGGTATTCGTCGATCATGGAAGCGGCCCGCTCGGGTGGCACCTCGATGCCGCGCATGTCGGGCGAGAAGCGCGCGCGGAGGTCGGCCACGGGCTCGCCCCCCTCTTCGCGCGGGTTTTCATAAGTCAGGTCCGCGCCCATGTCGCGCAGCGTCTCGAAGAGGCCCGCGCGCGTGGGGTTGAGGCCGATATTCGGCACCAGAACGTCCGAGCCGGGCACGATCAGCGCGGCACAGACGGGGAAGGCGGCGCTGGACGGATCGCGCGGCACCACGATGACCTGCGGGCGCAGCTCGGGGCGGCCGACCAGCGTGATGACGCGGCCCTCGGACGTCTCCTCGACCGACAGATCTGCGCCGAAGCCCGCCAGCATCCGCTCGGAATGGTCACGAGTCGCCTCGCGCTCGATCACGACGGTCTCGCCCGGCGCGTTCAGCCCCGCCAGCAGGACCGCCGACTTCACCTGTGCCGAAGGGACCGGGACCGCGTAGCGCACCGGCACAGGGTCAGACGCGCCCACGAGCGTCATCGGCAACCGCCCGCCCGAGCGGCCATGCGCCACCGCCCCGAAGAGCGCCAGCGGGTCCGTCACCCGCGCCATCGGTCGCGCCCGGAGCGAGGCGTCACCCGTATAGGTGACCGCGAAGCCGTGGGTCGCCGCCGCCCCCATCAAGAGGCGGGCGCCGGTGCCCGCGTTGCCGCAATCGATCACGTCCTCGGGCTCCATCAGCCCGCCGACGCCGACGCCGTGGACATGCCAGGTGTCGCCGCGCTTCACGACCTCGGCCCCGAAGGCCCGCATCGCGCGGCCGGTGTCGAGCACGTCCTGACCTTCCAGAAGGCCCGTCACCCGCGTCTCGCCCACGGCCATCGCGCCAAGGATCAGCGACCGGTGGCTGATCGACTTGTCGCCGGGCACATGCGCGTCGCCGGTCAACGGCCCGGAGGCGCGGGCGGTCAGGGGCTGGGGCGTTCCGTGGCCGGACATGGGCGGTCTCCTGTCGTCTCGGGCGCGGGCTTAGCGCGTCCCGCCGCCCCCCGCCACCATCAGTCGAACAGAGGGATGTGCGGGGCCGCGTCGCGGGGCAGCAGGCCGGCCAGGCGCGGGTCGGCGAGCACTTCGACCTCCTGCCGGGTCACGACGAAGCCGCTGCGCCGGTAGAAGGCGGGTGCGGCCGGGTGGTCGAGCGTGCAGGTATGGACCCAGACGCGCGCGGGCGATGTGGCCCAGGCGAGATCAAGCGCGCGGTTCATCATCCAGCGCCCGGCGCCCGTGCCCTGCATGGGCGCGACGAGCGCGAAAAAGGCAATCTCGACCGAGGTCCGGTCGCGGCGGTCGATCTCCAGAAGGCCGACCGCATCGGACCCGCGGCGCAGCACACGGATCTCCACGCCCGGATCGCCCAGGATCGCGGCCAGGGCCGGGTCGCCCATCGCCAGTCGCGACTGCCAGAGCCAATCCGCCCCGACGAGACGGAACAGCGCGCGATAGCTCTCCGGCGTCCGCGCCTCCAGCGGGCCGAGCGTGAGGTCTGTACAAGGCGCCTCGGGTCGCGGGGCGGGCTTCGCGCGCATCTCCAGATGGGTCACGATGGTGGCGATGTGGCCGTCGGGCACGTCGTGAAAGCCGGGGGCGAGCGCGGTCATGGGTATCTCCTTGGCCTCCGCGATAGCCGCCCCTGCCCCGATCCGTCCAGCCACCCTGTCCAAGCGGGCCGCCGCCCCTATCTACCCCCCAATGAAACGCCGCACCTTCCTCGGCCTCGGTGCCCTTCTGGGCATCGGGGCCTGCGCCACACGCGAGGCCACCATGGGCAACCGCTACTATTCGGGCCCGGTCTCGGATCACTTCGACGGCACGCAGTTCTTCAACCCCGGCGGCACCGCGCCCAAAGGGTTTCGCGACCTCCTCCGCTGGCAGTTCGAAGGCGGAAAAGCCGATTGGCCCGACGATGTCGGCATCACGCGCGCCAAGCCCGAGGCGCGGGTCGCGGACCTGCGGGTCACGATGATCGGCCACGCGACCGTGCTGATCCAGGCGGGCGGGCTGAATATCCTGACGGACCCGGTCTGGTCCCGCCGCGCGAGCCCGCTCAGCTTCGCCGGTCCCGCGCGCGCGACGGCGCCCGGTGTGGCCTTCGCGGACCTGCCTCCGATCGATGCCGTGCTGCTCAGCCACAACCATTACGACCACCTCGACATCGCGACGCTGCGACGCCTCCACGCCGCGCACGGAATGCCGGTGCTGACGCCGCTCGGGAACGACACGATCCTGCGGGACGCGATCGACGGGATCGACGCGCGGGCGGGCGATTGGGGCGGCGTGCTCGAAGCGGGCGACCTCGCCGTCCGCCTCCTGCCCTGCCACCACTGGAGCGCACGCGGCACGGGCGACCGCAGTCACGCGCTCTGGGCCAGCTTCGCCATCGAGACACCTGCGGGCCGCATTCTCCATATCGGCGACACCGGCTATGACGACGGACGTCCCTACGCCGCCGCCGCCGCGCACGGCCCCTACCGGCTGGCGATCCTGCCGATCGGCGCCTACGCGCCCCGCTGGTTCATGAAGGATCAGCACCAGAACCCCGAAGAGGCGGTCGCGGGCTTCCGCGCCTCGGGCGCGCGTCACGCGTTGGCGCACCATTGGGGGACGTTCCAGCTGACGAACGAGGCCCGGGACGAGCCTCCCGGTCGCCTCCGCAAGGCCCTGGCGCAGACGGATATGAGCGCCGACAGCTTCCGCGCCGTCCCACCGGGCGAGGTCTGGGACGTCCCGGCCTGACGCCCGGCCCTCCTCTGGCCTGAAATACCTACGGGGTTCTCCAAGGGGGACGTGTCCCCCTTGGACGGGGGAGCGCGAGGGGGCTGGCCCCCTCGCCCCGCCCTACCGCCGGCGAAACGTCATGTAATGCGGGACACGGTCCTCGCGGATCGCCTTGGCCTCGTAGCGGGTGCGCACCCAGTCGTTCCAGGGCGTGCGCCAGTCCGACGGCCCCTCGGCCAGCCAATCAAAGCCGTGGCGCGGCACCTCTTCCATCGTCTGGCGGACGTAATCGGGGATGTCCGTCGCGACCCGGAACTCGGCCCCGGGCTTCAGGATGCGGGCCAGCGGCTCCAGGTGCTCGGGCGTCACGAAGCGCCGCCGATGGTGGCGCGATTTCGGCCAGGGATCGGGATAGAGCAGAAACGCCTTCGCGATACTCGCCTCGGGCAGCACGTCGAAGAGGTCGCGCGCGTCGCCGGGATGGATGCGGACATTGTCGACCGCCGCCTGCCTCAGCTTGCCCAGCAGCATCGCGACGCCGTTGATATAGGGCTCGGCCCCGATGATCCCGACCTCCGGGTTGGACGCGGCCTGATGCACCATGTGCTCACCGCCGCCGAAGCCGATCTCCAGCCAGATGTCGCGCCCGCCGAAGAGCGCGGCAATGTCCAGCGGCGCGCGTTCGGGGTTCGCGTCCCAGTCGACCGCCCCGGGCGACAAAGCCGCGAGATCGGCGTCAAGATAGCCCTGATGCGATGCCTTCAGGTGCTTGCCCTTGATGCGGCCATAGAAATTGCGATGCGGTCGGTCGGTCATGGCGCGGGCCATACGACGGGCGGGCGGCGGGGTGAACCCCGTCCCTCAGCCCGTGATGCGGTTGATGTGGCCCATCTTGCGGCCCGGGCGGACCTCGGACTTGCCGTAGAGATGCACCTGCGTCGCCGGTGCGGCCAGATGCGCGGGCAGACGGTCCATGTCGTCGCCAATCAGGTTCTCCATCACCACGTCCGCATGACGCCGCCCGTTGCCCAGCGGCAGGCCCGCGACGGCGCGGATATGCTGCTCGAACTGGTCGACCGCGCAGCCGGCCTGCGTCCAGTGGCCCGAATTGTGCACCCGCGGCGCGATCTCGTTCACGACGAGGCCCGACCCCGTGACGAACAATTCGACCCCGAGGACGCCGACATAGTCGAGCGCGTTCACCACGCGCCCGGCCAAGAGCGCGGCATCGGTGCGCTCGGCCCCCGAGAGCGCGGCAGGCACCGTCGTCGTCCTGAGGATACCCCCCTCGTGAACGTTCTCGCCCGGATCGAAGCAGACTGTCTCGCCCGAAAGGCCCCGCGCGACGATCACCGACACCTCGCGGCGGAAATCGACAAAGCCTTCGAGGATGGCGTCCTGCCCTGCCATCGCGGCGAAGGCGTCGGCGGCCTGACCCGGATCGTCGATGCGCACCTGGCCCTTGCCGTCATAGCCCAGCCGCCGGGTCTTGAGGATCGCAGGCGTGCCGAGTTCGGCCAGCGCCGTTTGAAGCGCGGCGAGGTCGGGGATGTCGCGGAACGGCGCCGTCGCAAGCCCGAGACCGCCGAGGAACGTCTTCTCGGTCAACCGGTCCTGGCTGACGGCCAGCGCGTCTATATTCGGGCGGATCGGGCGGGCCGCGCCGAGCAGGTCGAGCGCGGTCGCAGGCACGTTCTCGAACTCGTAGGTGATGACCGAGACGCCGGCGGCGAAGGCACGCAGCGCGGCCTCGTCCTCGTAAGGGGCCTGCGTGACGGCATGGGCGACATGGGCGGCGGGGGCCGCGCCGGGTTCGTAGATATGGGTGAGGTAGCCGAGGCGACTGGCGGCGACCGAGAGCATGCGGCCGAGCTGTCCGCCACCGAGGATGCCGATTGTCGCGCCGGGTGGGAGCGCCGTCATTCGGGCGTCTCCGGAATGCCGTCCGACAGGGCCTGCCGCCACGCGTCGAGCCGCTCCGCCAGCTCGGGGTCGCCCAGCGCGAGGATGCCCGCCGCCATCAGGCCCGCATTGGCCGCCCCCGCCGCCCCGATCGCCATGGTCGCCACCGGAAAACCGCGCGGCATCTGGACGATGGAGTAGAGCGAATCCACCCCCGAGAGCGCCTTGGTCTGCACCGGTACGCCGATCACGGGCAGCCGCGTCTTCGACGCCATCATGCCCGGCAGATGCGCCGCACCGCCCGCCCCCGCGATGATGACCTTGAGGCCGCGCCCGACGGCCTCGCGCCCATAGGACCAGAGGCGGTCGGGCGTACGATGCGCCGAGACGATCCGCGTCTCGTAGCCGACCCCGAGCGCGTCCAGCATCTCCGCCGCGCCCTGCATCGTCGGCCAGTCGGAGGTCGATCCCATGATGATCCCCACGGGCGGTGCGTCAGCCATCTTGGCGCCTCATGCGATGATGTCGGGGGTCAGCTCGTCCTCGATCCGCGCGATGCGGTCCTTCAGGGCGAGCTTCTGCTTCTTGAGCCGCTTGACCGCCAGAAGATCCGGCGAGCGCGACTCCTCCATCGCCCGGATGGCCGTATCGAGATCGCCATGTTCCTGTCGGAGCACCTGGAGGCGCACGCGCAACACCTCCTCGTGGCTCATCTCGCTTGGGGTCTCTTGCATCGGCTCCGGCGTGGGTCAGACGAGGATTGCCGCGTCCTACACGGCTTGGGCGCGCGGGTCCAATGATCTTGCACCGCGGCCTGCGCATACCCACATTGCCTTCCGAACCCGGTGCCGCACAGGCGGGCCGGGCCACACTCGGATCGCTTGACGCATGAGGACCCGACGATGAGCAAGACGACCTTCGCCACCCATCCGTTTCTTTTGGGCTTCGACGAGCTGGAACGGCTGGTCGAGCGCACCGCGCGCACCGGCAACGACGGCTACCCACCCTACAATATCGAGCAGACCGGCCCTTCGGGCTTCCGCATCACGCTGGCGGTCGCGGGCTTCCGCGAGGCGGATCTTGCGATCACGCTGGAGGATCGCCAACTGGTGATCCGCGGCCGGAGCCAGGATGACGGCGAGCGGACCTACCTCCACCGGGGCATCGCCGCGCGGCAATTCCAGCGCGCCTTCGTCCTCGCCGAGGGCGTCGACGTGCAGGCCGCGACGATGGAACACGGATTGTTGCATATCGACCTGCAACGATCCGAGCCCGAGAACGTTGTTCAGACGATCCGCATCGAAACCGGCGGGAGCAGCGCAAGCTGATCCGCGCGACGCGAAAGGATGGTCCCATGGCCAGACACGAACTCACGAACGCGACGACGACCGGGCTTGTTTATGTGCGCAAGGTCGAGATCGGCGATCTCCCGAGTGCTGTGCAGCAGGAGGCGCGGGACGGCGGGCTGGACGAGATCTATGCGCTCCACAAGCCCAATGGCGAGCAGGTTGCCCTGGTCGGCAACCGGGGCCTCGCATTTTCGCTGGCGCGGCAGAACGACCTGAACCCGGTCAGCGTCCACTGAACCGACGTGACGGGGTCCGACGCCCCGCCCGCGATGACGAACGGCGCCCCATGGGGCGCCGTTTTCGTATCGGTGGTCTGATGTGTCGGGCGGCCGAAATGGCGGCGCGGCGGTCAGTTCGCGCGTTTTATCATCTCGGCCAAGAAGTGCGACAGGCCCATCGTATCCGACGGCTTGCGAATGATCGGGACATCATCGCCGTAGCGGCTACGGAGCGTGTCGAGATCATCGCGCCCGGTATGGAAGAGGAATGGCTTGCCCGCCGCGCGCAGTTCGTCGGCGACCGGGAAGACCGCCTCGCCCCGAACATCCACGTCGAGAACCGCCGCATCCGCATCGCGGATACGGGTCAACGCCGTCGCGACGCTGGAACAGGGGCCGAGGATCTCGGCGCCCTCGTCCTCCAGCGACATCGCCACTTCCATGGCGATGAGCGCTTCGTCCTCGACGACGAGAATGTTCAGTTCATCAAGCATGCGTTGCCGCGTCTTTCGCTCCGGTCCCTCGCCCGTCCTGCGCGTCGGACCGATCCGACGCAGCCGGTGCGGGGCGGGTCCGTGACGGACCGGCCCGCATCGGGCGCTCTGACGGTCAAACCACGGCTCCGCGAGATCGGTTCCGGCAATCTGGAGAGAAATCGGACCTGATCGGGCCGCGAATGTCGGAACCCGCTTTTTCATATTTCGCACATGTTCTGGTCCTCCAGAAATCCTGGAGGACTCGTCCGCGCACTTTTGTGCGCAAATGTCGGGACGGGGCGGTGGGGCGCCCCGGCCGTGGGCGGCGCTGGCGTCAGCCTGCGATCAGGCCCATGCCTTCGAGTTTCAGGAGAACCTGCTGCGCACAGTTGTCCACCTCGAACCCTTCGGTGTCGACCACCAGTTCGGCGGCGACCGGTGCTTCGTAAGGGTCCGAGATGCCGGTGAATTCCTTGATCTTCCCCTCGCGCGCCAACTTGTAGAGACCCTTGCGGTCGCGCCGCTCGCATTCCTCCAGCGAGGTGGCGACATGCACCTCGACGAAGGCGCCATAGGCCTCGATCATCTCCCGGACCGAGCGTCGGGTCGCGGTGTAGGGTGCGATCGGCGCACAGATCGCGATGCCGCCGTTCTTGGTGATCTCGGACGCGACATAGCCGATCCGCTTGATGTTGATGTCGCGATGCTCCTTCGAGAAGCCCAGCTCGCTCGACAGGTGCTTGCGGACCACGTCTCCGTCCAGAAGCGTCACGGGGCGACCGCCCATTTCCATCAGCTTGACCATGATGGCGTTGGCGATGGTGGATTTGCCCGACCCCGACAGCCCGGTGAAGAACACGGTGAAGCCCTGCTGGCTGCGCGGCGGCGAGGTTCGGCGGAGTTCGCGAACCACCTCGGGGAAGGAGAACCATTCGGGGATCTCCAGGCCTTCGCGCAGGCGGCGGCGCAGCTCGGTGCCCGAGATGTTCAGGATGGTGACGTCATCACAGTCCGCGATCTCGTCGGCGGGCTCGTACTGTGCGCGCTCGGCGACATAGACCATGTGCTTGAAGTCGACCATCTCGAGGCCGATCTCGTCCTGATGCTGCCGGAAGAGGTCCTGCGCCTCATAGGGTCCGTAGAAATCCTCCCCTGCCGAATTCTTGCCGGGACCGGCGTGGTCGCGCCCGACGATCATGTGGGTGCAGCCGTGGTTGCGGCGGATGATGCCGTGCCACACCGCCTCGCGCGGGCCGGCCATGCGCATGGCGAGATTCAGAAGGCTCATGGTCGTGGTCGAGGGCTGGTACTTGTCGAGCACCGCCTCGTAACAGCGGACGCGCGTGAAGTGGTCCACGTCGCCCGGCTTGGTCATGCCGACGACCGGGTGGATCAGTAGGTTCGCCTGCGCCTCGCGCGCGGCGCGGAAGGTCAGTTCCTGATGCGCGCGGTGCAGCGGGTTGCGCGTCTGGAAGGCGACGATGCGGCGCCATCCCAGCTTGCGGAAATAGGCGCGCAATTCGTTGGGCGTGTCTCGGCGGGCGCGGAAATCGTAATGCACCGGCGGCTGGATGCCGGTGATGGCCCCGCCCAGATAGACCGGCCCGGCCTGGTGGTGCAGGTAATTCACCGCCGGGTGGGCCAGATCGTCGGCGCCGTAGACCATCTCGGCCTCGCGCGCCTTGTCGGGCGTCCAGAGATCGGTGACCGACAGGATCGCGAGGATCACGCCCTCGGCATCGCGCAGCGCGATATCCTGACCTTCGGCGATCTCGCCCGCAAAGGCCTCGGACACGTCGAGCGTGATCGGCATCGGCCAGAGTGTGCCATCGGCCAGCCGCATCTCTGCGACGACGCCGTCGTAATCGGCCTCGCTCATGAAGCCCTTCAGGGGCGCGAAGCCGCCGTTCATCAGAAGTTCGAGGTCGCAGACCTGGCGCGGCGTCAGATCCCAGCTCGGCAGGGCGGCGGCCTCGTGCCGGAGCTTCTGCGCGCTGTCATAGCTGACATAGAGTTCCTGGATCGGGGCGAGGTTCGGCGAGGCGGTGGACATGCGGTGTTCCCGTGCGGTCGGTGGCTGCGGCGCGTCTCGCACGCGAGTGGCGCGATTTTAAGGCCGGTCATTCGGGGACCGGCCATGCGCCAGCGGCATGGCAGACGTCAAGGGCGGCACCCGGCCCGACGCGACAGATAGGCGGCAAACCCTTCGGGAAGCCTAACGCCGCGGAACGACGCGTGCGGTCACTCCGCGGGTTCGTCCACCGGGGCGCCGTAGCCCAGCGGCGCGGACTGGTCCTGATCGATCTCGGAATCGAGCCCGTGCTCGGCCAGAAACCGTTCCGCCTCCAGCGCGGCCATGCAGCCCATTCCGGCGCTCGTGACCGCCTGGCGGTAGATGTGATCCGTCAGGTCGCCCGCCGCGAAGACGCCGGGAATGCTGGTCACGGTCGAATCGGGCTTGGTGACGACGTAGCCGCCCATATGGGTTTCGAGCTTGTCCTTCACCAGCTCGGAGGCGGGCGCGTGGCCGATGGCGATGAAGACGCCGGTGCACGCAACCTCCTGCGTGGCACCCGTCTCGCGGTGGGCCAGCCGGACGCCGGTCACGCCCTTGGGCATGTCGGTGCCCAGCACTTCCTCGAGTTGATGATCCCAGATCGTCTCGATCTTGGGGTTCTTGAAGAGCCGGTCCTGCAGGATCTTCTCGGCCCGGAGCGTGTCGCGGCGGTGCACGAGGATGACCTTCTCGGCGAAGTTCGTCAGGAACAGCGCCTCCTCGACGGCGGTGTTGCCCCCGCCGACCACGATGACCGTCTGGCCGCGATAGAAGAAGCCGTCGCAGGTGGCGCAGGCGCTGACGCCGAAGCCCTTGAACGTCTCTTCGGACGGCAGGCCCAGCCACTTCGCCTGCGCCCCCGTCGCGAGGATCAGGGCGTCGGCGGTATAGGTCGTGCCGCTGTCGGACTTGGCCGTGAAGGGCCGCTTCGAGAGGTCCAGCTCGGAGATGTGGTCGCCCACGATCTCGGTGCCGACGGCGCGGGCATGGGCCTCCATCCGCTCCATCAGCGCGGGACCCTGCACCTCGGTGTCGCCGGGCCAGTTCTCGACCTCGGTGGTGATCGTCAGCTGGCCGCCGGGCTGAATGCCCTGCACCAGGACGGGCTCGAGCATGGCGCGGGATGCGTAGACGGCGGCGGTATAACCCGCCGGGCCGGAGCCGATGATCAGAACCTTGGAATGACGGGTCTCGGACATGGGGCGGCCTCCTCGCGTTTGGGCTCCCGATATGGGGCCGAATCGCGGCGGGCGGAACCCCCGCAGCGGCGCCTCGGGCGCAAGATGATTGCGGAGATGCGAAACATTCTTGCGCAACAACCCCTCGCGTGGGAAAGATCGCGCCACCCCCGAGGAGAGACCCATGCCCGCAACCAAGCTCGATCCCATCGACCGCCAGATCCTCGCCGAGCTTCAGGCCGACGGGCGGATGACCAATGTCGAGCTGGCGCGGCGGGTCGGCATCTCGGCCCCGCCCTGCCTGCGCCGCGTGCGCGCGCTCGAGGAGGCGGGCCTGATCCAGGGCTACCACGCGGATGTGAACGCCCGCGCGCTGGGCTTCGAGGTGCAGGTCTTCGCGATGGTGTCGCTGCAGCGCCAGGCGGAGGTCGACCTTTCGGCCTTCGAGGCGCTGGCCACCCAGTGGCCCCTCGTGCGGGAGTGCCACATGCTCAACGGCGAGATCGACTTCATCCTGAAATGCGTGGCCCCCGATCTTTCGACCTTCCAATCCTTCCTGACGGGCGAGCTGACGGCGGCCGACAACGTCGCGTCGGTCAAGACGTCGCTGGTGATCCGGGGCGCAAAGGACGTGCCCGGCGTGCCCTTCGACGTGCTCGAGGCGCGTCTGGCGATGGACGCCTGATGGCCCGGCCCAGCTTTCACATGATCGACGGCGCACCCTCGCCCGTCGCGACCTTCTCCCATTGCACCGAGGTCGATGGCTGGGTCTTCCTGACCGGCCAGATGCCGACCTGGCCCGGCGAGCCGGACCGCGCGCTGCCCGATGGCGTCGCCGCACAGACCGCCCGCGTGATGGACAACCTGATCCTCGTCCTCGAGGGCATGGAACTCGATCTGGGCTGCGTCGCGCAGGCGCGGGTCTACCTCACCGACTTCGAGCGGGACTACGCCACGATGAACGCGACCTATGCCGCCTATTTCCCCAAGGGCGCGCTTCCGGCGCGGACCTGCATCGGGGTCACCGGGCTTGCGGTGGGCGCGCTGGTCGAAATCGACATGGTCGCCCGCCGCCCCTGACCGGCCTGCCCGATTCCCGTCATGTTCGGCGATTTCGGGTGCATCCGGGCACTGTTTGGCATGTCGCTACAATATCTCGCGATTCTCGGAAACGGGCAGCCCCGACGGTGGGGTTTGTCGCGATCCCGCGCGGCAAAGCTGCCCCGAGTCTGCCTTATTTCCGCACTAGAATGGCCTTAGTTTCGACTTGGGGAAAACAAGATGAACGTCTGCATCAAGTACTGGAGCGCCGCGCCGCGCTGCACCGGCTCACTCATGGATCAGCTACACGGAGCCTCGCCTGGCGGGCTGGAGGCGGGAGTGGCGATCCTGCTGCTCGTGGGCGCCGCGATCGCCGTTTTCGTGTTCCGCAATCCGGCATGACGCACGCGACCGGCCGCTTCGGGGGGAGCGGCCGGTCGCAGTAGCCCGGGTCTGGCCGTCGGGGGGCGGTCAGACCTTGAGGCTGGGGATGATCTGCTTCTTGCGGCTCATCACGCCCGGCAGCACGACCTGATCGCCCGTGACGGGAACGCCGAAGCTCGCCTCGGCGACCGATTTCACCAGCGCGTTCGGCACGAGGAGCGTCGCCTCCTCGGCGAGGATGTCCACCACGAAGAGCAGCACCTGTGCGACGCCGTCCTCGGCGGCGACGGCGGGCATCGCCTCCATCAGCGCGGCCTTCCTGTCGAGGATCGCGGCGGGCGACGTCGTCTCGAGGACCGAGACGCGGAACTTGGTGCCGCCGACCTCGTACTCCTTCGAATCCATCCGCAGAAGCTCGGCCTCCGAGAAGGACGACACGTCCGACTTGGCCGCGAACATGTCGGCGGCGAAGGACGGGATGTCGACGCCGAGGTCGTCGGCCAGCCGCTCGGCCACCGCGCGGTCGTGATCGGTCGTCGTCGGCGAGCGGAATTCCAGCGTGTCCGAGAGGATGCAGGTCAGCATCGCGCCCTTGATCCCTTCGGGCGCCGAGGACAGCGCCTGCCCCATCAGGTCCGCCATGATCGTCGCGGTGCAGGCCAGCGGGCGGATCGTGATGTCGATCGGGGCTGCCGTCTCGAGCCCGCCGACCAGCTTGTGATGGTCGATGATCTGTCGCAGGTCGGCCTGCGCGATCGAGGCCGGAAGCTCGGCGGGGTTGTTGGTGTCGACCACGACGACCGGCTGGCCGGGGGCCAGCTCCGAGATCACCTCGGGCATGTCGAGGCCCCAGCGGCCCAGCATCCACGCCGCCTCGGTGTTGGGCTGGCCGGTCAGGACGGCGCGGGCGGGCGTGCCCTGCACCTCGGACATGTACCACGCCCAGGCGATGGGGCTGCCGGTCGAGTCGGTATCGGGGGAGAAATGGCCGAGAACGAGGTGGGTCATGGGGCAGGTCCCTGGGGTGATGGCGGTCGCGCGGGGCCTTAGCGCGCCCGGCGGCGCTTGTCACGGGGGCGCCCGCGCCGCTATCCCCGACCCCATGCGCGAGACCGACCTCTACCCGCCGGTGAAGGCCTTCCTCGAAGGCCAGGGCTACGCGGTGAAGGGTGAGATCGGACCCGCCGACGTGGTCGCCATCCGGGGCGACGAGCCGCCGGTCATCGTCGAGCTGAAAACCGGGTTCAGCCTGGCGCTCGTGCATCAGGGCATCGACCGGCAGGCGATCACGCCGCATGTCTATCTCGCCGTGCCGGACGTCGCGGGGCGGCGCGGATGGTCGGCGCTGAAGGCCAACCTCAAGCTCGCCCGGCGGCTGGGGCTCGGGGTGCTGACGGTGCGGGCGCGCGACGGGCTGGTGACGGTCCATTGCGACCCCGGCCCCTTCCAGCCCCGCCTGCTCTCGAAGCCCCGCGCCCGGCTGCTGCGGGAATTCGCGGCCCGGCGCGGCGACCCGTCGCCCGGCGGTGCCACGCGGATCGGACTGGTGACGGCCTACCGCCAGGATGCGCTGGCCCTCGCGGCGCATCTGGCGGCCGAGGGCACATGCCGTGGCCGCGACGCGCGAGCTGCGACCGGCGTGACCCGCGCCACGCAGATCATGCGCGACAACCACTACGGCTGGTTCGTGAAGGTCGCCGTGGGCACGTTCGAGCTGACCGAGGCGGGCCGCGCGGCGGCGGAGGGGGCAAATCCCTGAAGGAGGGATTTGCGGGCGCATCGCGGCGGCGGGGCGGGATGGGTGGCCCCCGTGGCACCCGCATATTTGGGGAGCAAAGACCGGCAGCCTCGCACGGCCGTGACCCGATGCGCATTGCGCGGGCCGGGCCGCGCGGGCATTCGGGCGGGATGCGCCTGTTCCTGATGACCGCCCTCGCCGTGACGCTTCTGGCGGCCAACTCGCTTCTGACGCGCGCGGGAGTGCTCGACGGGACTGATCCCGTAGCCTTCGCGGCGATCCGGGTCGGGGCGGGCGCGATCGTGCTGGGTCTGCTCGCGGCGGGGCGTGGCATCGACCTTCGCGGCAGGCGGCGCTGGGGTGCCGCGTTGGCGCTGGTGATCTACCTTATGGGCTTCAGTCTCGCCTATCGCAGCCTCGACGCGGGGCTCGGCGCGCTGATCCTCTTCGCGACGGTCCAGCTGGCCCTTTTTGCCGCCGGTGCGGTCCGGGGCGAACGGGCGGGCCCGGTGCGCATGGTGGGCATGGCGATAGCGCTGGGCGGGCTCGTCTGGCTGTTGGCCCCCGGCGGCGGGCCCTGGGCGATGGTCGATGCCGTGCTGATGGGCGCCGCGGGGCTCGGCTGGGCGGCCTACAGCTTTGCGGGCAAGTTCGAGCCGAAGCCGCTCGCGGGCACGGCCGGGAATTTCATCCTCGCCGCCGGGGCCGTCCTCCTTGCCGCACCGCTCTGGTGGGGGGCGGACGTCACACCGCTGGGCTGGATCACCGCCGTCGCATCCGGTGCGGTCGCCTCGGGGCTGGGATACGCGCTGCTCTTCCGGGTGCTGCCGCGCATGGGGCTTGCGACGGCAGGCGTCGCCCAACTCTCGGCGCCGGTGATCGCGATGGCCGGCGGCGCGCTCCTGCTGGGCGAATGGCCCACCGGGCGCGCGCTGGCGGCGGCGAGCCTCGTGCTGGCCGGTATCGCGCTGGCGACGATCGGGCCGCGGCGTCAGCCCACGATGCGCTCCAGCGGATCGTAGCGCGGCGCGCCCGCCTCCATCCACGCAACGGAGGGCAATGCAAGCGGGCGATAGCGCAGCTCCGCCATCTGGGCGCGCGTGACCCAGCGGCGGCGCGTCACCACGCCCTCGGGATCCTCCCACGCGGGATCGAGCGTCCCCCGCACAAGACGGCAGCGAAAGAAGAGCTCGACCTGGTGGAAGTCCCGCGCGGGATCGTGGAACTCGTTGACGAGGCAGGGCGCATCGACCCGCACCTCCAGCCCGGTTTCCTCGCGCACCTCGCGGGCGAGGTTCTCGGGCAGGCCTGCATGCGGCTCGGCCCCGCCGCCAGGGGCGCACCAGAGGTCGCTCCCCACCGAGGGCGGATAGGCATTGACCAAGAGGAGCCGGTCGCGATGGACGAGGATCGCGCGGGCGGCGATGCGGATGGGGCGGTGCGTCATGCCGGCCGACATAGCCTGGCTCGCCGCCACGTCGCGCTGGCGAGCGACCCCGCGCGCACATAGATGGGAGGGATGATCCGCCTTGCCCTGCTTCTTGCGGCCTTCGCCCTGCCCCTCCGGGCCGAGACGGTGCCCGATTGCGTGGTGCTCCTGCATGGGCTGGCGCGGAGCGATGCATCGCTGATCGTGATGGAAGAGGCGCTGGAGGCCGAGGGTTTCCAGACCGTGAATGCCGACTACCCCTCGACCACGGACGATATCGCGGCCCTGGCCGCGCTGACCCTGCCCCGCGCCTTCGCGGGCTGCGCCCCGGACGCCCCCGCGATCCATGTCGTGACCCATTCGATGGGCGCGATCCTGCTGCGCCATTGGTATGGCACCGCGACGCCGATCCGGCCGGGCCGCACGGTCATGCTGGCCCCGCCGAACCAGGGCTCGGAACTGGTGGACGCGCTGGGGGGCCTAGCCCCCTTCGAATGGATGAACGGACCCGCCGGATTGCAGCTTGGCACCGACGGGCTGGCGCCGCGGCTGGGGCCGGTCTGGCCCGGCGTCGGGGTCATCGCGGGGACGCGCAGCCTCAATCCCGTGGCCTCGGCCATTCTGCCGGGGCCGGATGATGGAAAGGTCTCGGTCGCATCGACGCGGGTCGAGGGCATGGACGACCATATCGAACTGCCGGTGACGCATACCTTCCTGATGAACTCGCCGCTCGTGATCGGCGAGGTGCTGGCCTTCCTGCGCACCGGGCGCTTCGACCGCGATCTGGGCTATACGGACGTGATCGAGACCTTCACCGACTAGGCAAGCCCCTCGCGGGCCAGCGCCTCCAGAAGCGGGCCGATCCGGGCCTCGTGGCGCGCCCAGCCCCCCTCGGAGGTCCGGTAGATCGGCTGGCGCACCTGCGCGAAGCTCAGCGTGTCGACCCGTCCCGCCGTCTCATGGAAGCCGAGCACGCGGTCGTCCCAGCCGAGCCCGCAGGCGCCCAGCAGCGCGCGCGCCTCGGCCGCGGGATCCGCCAGCAGCGCCTCGTAGCGGATGGTGTGGAACGCGCCCTCGGGCAGGCGGTCGCGCCAGCCCTCGACCGCCGCACGGAACAGCGCCGCATGGGCCGCGATGCCTTCAGGCGAGGCGGCATAGCGGTGCGTGCCGTCCGGAAAGTGATTGCGCCAGATCGACAGGGCGGTGTCGCGGGGATCGCGGTCGACGACGACGATCGCGGCGCGCGGCAGGATCGCGCGGATGAGACCGATCTCGACGAAGGAATGGATCGACTTGTCGGTGACGCGCCCGGAGGCTCCGGTCAGGCGGCGGACCCGTGCGTCGTAATCGGCGCCGATGGCCCCGAGCATGTCCGGAGGCGGCGTCTCGCCCCGGTCGAGCCGCGTGACGAGCGGGCGGATCGCGTGCGACAGCAGGCCCAGCTCGCCGCCCGCGGTCACGTCCGGGTGCGCGGCAAGGATGGCCTCGACCAGCGTCGTGCCCGAACGGGGCAGGCCCGTGACGAAGATCGGCGCGGCCTCGCAGTCGCTGGGCGCGAGGTCGGCAAGCTGCGGCCATCGCCCGAACGCGCGGTCGAGTCCGGCGCGGTCGGCCGCGGCGTCGTGCGGAAAGGCGTCGGCGGTGGCGGCGTTGGCGCGGGCCAATGCGGCGAAGGCGGCGTCGGGCGCGTGCGGCTCGGTCGCGCGGGCCAGCGCATAGAGCGCCAGCCGCCGGTCGGAGGCCGGCGTCGCCTCGGCCTTGGCGGCGCTGCGCATCGCGCCGATGGCCGCATCGTCCGCGCCAAGCTTGCCGCCATAGGCCAGCGCGCGGAGCGCCGTGCCATGGGCCGGGTGCGCGGCGATGGCGGCGCGCAGATCGGCCTCGGCGTCGTCGGACCGCCCCAGCGACTGGTAGAGCTGGCCCCGCGCCGCCAGGAGGTCGGCGTCACCCGGCGCGCGGTCGAGCGCCGCGCCATAGGTGGCGAGCGCCGCGTTCGCATCGCGGGCCGAGGCCTGCACGTGGCCGAGAAGAAGGGCGCGATCAGCGGCGTCGGCCTTGCGCGCGGCGGCCGGCTCCAGCGCAAGATCGGGGCGCTTCATTGCCAGCGCCGCCTCGGCGGCGAGACGCAGCGGCGCGTCGGATTTGGGCGCCAGGGCGCGGGCGGCCTCGGCGGCGCGAAACGCAGGCTCGGCCAGATCCCCGGCGAGTGCCAGCCGCCCGAATGCCATTTGCGCATCGGCCCAGCCGGGCGCGGCCTGAACGGCGCGCCGCGCTTCGGCCAGGGCCTGCGGCATCCGGCCCGCGCGGGCCAGCGCCCGGACCAGTCCCAGCCGCAGATCGGCGGCATAGGGCTCGAGCCGCAAGCCGCGGGCGAAGGCGTCCGCCGCCTCGGGCCCCTTGCCCGCGTCGAGCCGGGCCTGCCCCAGCATCGCCCAGACGATCGCTCCGGCCTGCGCCTTGAGAAGCGGGGCCGCGACGGTCTCGGCGCCCCTCAGGTCACGGGCCTTCACCTTCGCCGAGAGTGCGGCGAGGTCGCGCTTGCCCGCGGCCCCCGTTCCTTGCGCGCGGGCACCCTTGCCCGCGGCCGCGCCCTGCACCATCGCGACCAGCGGCGCGGGCAACCCGGCCCCCTTCGCGCGCTTGACGAAGGCGGGTCCGGCCCCGGCGGCATGGGCGGCCAGCGCCGCTTCCATCCAGACCGCAGGCTCCTTCGGGGCGGCGGCCAGGATCGCGTCGAACCCGGCCTGCGCATCCCCGGCCCGACCGTCGATCAGCGCGGCCCGTGCCCGAAGAAAAGCCGCCTCCACCCCGTCGAGCCCGCGCAGCGCCGCGATGGCGGCATCGGGGCGATCGGCATCGATGGCGCGGCGGGCGTCGGCAAGGGGATCGGGTGCATCACTCATGCCCGCCGCCTAGCACGGGCCACGGGGCCCCGGAAGCCGCGCCACAAAATTGCCGGATTCGCACCAACAGGCGAAATCGAAACCTATTGTTTCCGCCAAACCGGTTGATCCAACCCCCTGCCTCCGGCCTATAAGACGGCCTGCGGTGGGGGCCGTATCTGCTTGGACGATTTCGTCATGACTGCTTACCAGCGGCTTCCTTCCGCGTCGCATATCCCTGTCACACCCGCCGCTGCGGACCGCGAGGCATCGCGCGCCACCGTCGCGCTCGATCTCGCCTGGTTCGACCCCAGTGGCCGCGCCACGTGGGACCGGCGGCACCTCCCCGACACGCCCGAAGTGACCGGCGCCGTGGCGAGCCTGGCGCGCGGGGCGATGCTCAAGGGCACGGACGGCCCGATTGCGGTCGAGGACCTGATGCCCGGCGACGAGGTCTCGACGCAGGACGGCGAAACGGTTCGGATCGACTGGATCGGCTCGCGCACCTACGCGCCGTCGGACGAGCGGCCCACCTTCTACCGCGTGACCGCCCGCGCCTTCGGGCCGAATGGCCCCGAGGCGGACGTCATGCTGGGCGCCCGCGCCCATGTGCTGATCGAACACCGGCTCTGCTACGAACTCCTGCGCGTGCCGCGCGCCTTCGCGCCCGTCGCGGCACTCGAGGACGGACATCTCGTGTCGGCGGTCACGCCTCCGGGCGAGGTCACGGTCTACGGCATCGCCTGTTCGGGCCAGTCCGCGGTGATGGTCTCGGGCCTCGCGGTCGAGAGCTACCACCCCGCCCGTGCGACCGGACGAAGCCTCAACCGCACCGTCCTGTCCGACATGGCCCGGCTCTTTCCGCAGATCGGCGACGGCGACGGGTTCGGCCCGCCCCGCATCCCGTATCTCAGCGCGTCCGAAGCGCACGGGCTGGCGATGGCCATCGGCTGACGGCTGGAAAGCGGCGATCCTTGCTGTAGGTATCGCGGCGACCCCAACCGTTCCGGAGACCGGCCCCCATGCAGATCATTCACGCCCTGTCCGAGGTCTCGGACCGCTACCGCGCGCTGTTCGTGGATCTCTGGGGCTGCGTCCATGACGGGGTGCGGCCCTATCCCGGCGCGGTCGAGGCGCTGCGGGCCTATCGGCAAGGCGGAGGCCACGTCATCCTCGTGACCAACTCGCCCCGCCCGCGCGCTGGCGTCGCCGAACAGATCGTCGAGATGGGCGTGACCGAGGACGCCTATGACGACATCGCGACCTCCGGCGATTCGGCGCGGACGGCGATGTATCGCGGGGCGGTCGGGACGCGCGTCTGGCACCTTGGACCCGAGTTCGACGCCGGGTTCTTCCAGCCGCCCGCCGTGCTCGACGATCCGCTGGCCGTCGAACGCGTGCCGCTGGAACAGGCCGAGGGCATCGTCTGCACCGGCCCGCTCGACCCCTTCGCCGACCCGTCCGTGATGCGGCCCCAGTTTCTCGCCGCCAAGACGCGCGGATTGAAGCTGCTTTGCGCCAACCCCGATATCGTGGTGGATCGCGGCGGCGTCCGCGAATGGTGCGCCGGCGCTTACGCCGAGCTCTACACCGAGATGGGGGGCGAGAGCCTCTATTTCGGCAAGCCGCATCCGCCGATCTACGACCTCGCGCGGCGGCGGCTGGGACAAATCGCGGATGTCTCGGACGCTTCGATCCTCGCCATCGGCGACGGCCCCGCGACCGATGCGGCCGGAGCGATGGGCGAAGATCTCGATCTCCTCTTCATCTCGGGCGGCCTCGGCGCCGAGGAAACGGCCACGCCCGAGGGCGGCGACCCGGACCCCGACAAACTGGACACCTATCTCGCGGCAACGGGCGTCGCACCGACCTACGTCATCGGAACGCTTCGGTAACGTTCGGTCTCTTCTGCGGCAAAATTCGAACAATTCTTTCGTCGTGACTTGCCGCAATGCGGCATCCATGCTAGTTCGCCCCCATGAGTTCGGAGGGAGCGCCCATGCTCGACAACATGCCCCAGAGCACGATCTGCATCGAAGATATCGAGATCGGCATGACGCGGTCGCTGACCAAGGTGGTGACCGACCGCGACATCGAACTCTTTGCCGAGGTGTCGACCGACCACAATCCCGTCCATCTCGACGATGACTACGCGCGGGACACGATCTTCGAAGGCCGCATCGCGCACGGGATGCTGACCGCGGGCCTGATCTCGGCGGTGATCGGCGAACAGCTTCCGGGCCATGGCACGGTCTATCTGGGCCAGACGCTCAAGTTCCTCGCGCCTGTGCGGCCCGGCGACCTCGTGACCGCTTCGGTCACGGTGACCGCGATGGATATCGCGCGCCGCCGCGTCACCATGGACACCGTGGCCGAGATCGACGGCAAGCCCGTCCTCAAGGGGGAAGCGACCGTCATGGCGCCGTCGCGCAAGTTCGACTGACGCCGGGGCCGGGCCGCGCTTGCGCCCCACGGGGCGGCGGGCTAGCCCCCGTTCCATGCGGATCTTCCGGGACCATCGTGCCATTCCGACCGACGCCCGCGGCGCCTCGGCGGCCATCGGCAATTTCGACGGCGTGCATCTGGGCCACCGCCACGTGCTGGACCGGGCCCGCCGCGATGGCACGCCGCTGGCCGTCGTCACGTTCGAGCCGCATCCCCGCGAGGTCTTCGCCCCCGACGCTGCGCCCTTCCGCCTGATGTCGCCCGCCGCCCGCGCCTCGCGGCTGCCGAAGCTCGGCGTCGACACCTTGTTCGAGCTGCCCTTTCCCGAGATCGCACCGCTCAGCGCCGAGGCCTTCATGTCGGATGTCCTGATGGACGGGCTGGGCCTGACCCATGTGGTGACCGGCGCCGATTTCCGCTTCGGCCGCGGCCGCGCCGGCACTGCGGACACGTTGCGCGACGGCGGTGCGCGCCTCGGGTTCGACGTCACCACGGTCGAGCTTCTGGGCGGCGAGGTCCCCGTCTCCTCGACCGCGATCCGGACGGCGCTGACCGAAGGCCGCCCCCGCGACGCCGCCGAGATGCTGGGCCACTGGCACCGGATCGAGGGCCCCGTTCTCCACGGCGAGAAGCGCGGCCGGACATTGGGCTACCCGACCGCCAACATGGCGCTCGACGGGCTGCACCTGCCGCGCCTCGGCGTCTATGCTGTGCTGGTCGATATCCTCGACGGCCCCCATGCCGGGTCGCATCATGGCGTCGCCTCGCTGGGCGTGCGCCCGATGTTCGGCGACAACGTCCCCAATCTCGAGACCTTCCTCTTCGATTTCACCGGCGATCTCTACGGCGCGCAGCTCTCGGTCGCGCTGGTCGATTTCCTGCGCCCCGAGGCGACGTTCGACGGGCTCGATCCGCTGGTCGCGCAAATGGATGCCGACAGCGCCCGCGCCCGCGACCTCCTGGCGGCCCTCGATGCCTGACGATCCCATCGACCGGACGGGATTGCGTGATCGGTTCTGGACGCAGCCCCTCGGTCGCCTGACGCCGAAGGAATGGGAGGCGCTGTGCGATGGCTGTGGCAAATGCTGCCTCAACAAGCTCGAGGACGAGGACACGCAGGAGGTCGCGCTGACGCGCGTCGCGTGCCGCCTGTTCGACGACGGGACCTGCCGCTGTTCGAACTATGCCGACCGGCTGTCCTTCGTGCCCGAATGCGTCGTCCTGACGCCGAAGACCCTGCCGGACGTGGTCTATTTCTTCCCCGAGACCTGCGCCTATCGCCGCCTGCACGAAGGGCGCGACCTGCCGCATTGGCATCCGCTGCTGACCGGCGACCCGATGTCGCCGCATCTCGCCGGGGCGTCCCTGATGGACGAGACTGTCTCCGAGATGCAGATCCCGGAGGAGGATTGGGAGGATTTCGTGATCACCGAACCGACCGGGGGGGCCTGATGAACCTCAACTTCGCATCCGACAACACCGGCCCCGTCCATCCCGACATCTGGGCCGCGATGGGCGCGGCCAATACCGGGGCGGCCATGCCCTACGGCGCAGATCCGTGGATGCCCGGCGTGCGGGACCGTCTGCGCACGCTCTTCGACTGGCCCGAGGCGGAGGTGCTGCTGGTGCCGACGGGGACGGCGGCCAACGCGCTGGCGCTGGCCGGGCTGGTACAACCCTGGCAATCGGTGCTTTGCCACCGCCTCTCGCATATCGAGCTCGACGAATGCGGTGCGCCGGAATTCTACACCGGCGGCGCCAAGCTGACGCTGGTGGATGGCGATGACGGCCGCATCGCGCCGGAGGCGCTTGAGACGGCGCTCGCGGCGATGGAAGGCTCGGTCCACAATGTCCAGAAAGGCGCGCTGAGCCTGACGAACGTGACCGAGACCGGCAGCGTCTATACGCTCGACGCGCTGGCGGAGCTGACGGGGATCTCCCGCGAGCACGGTCTCGGCACCCATCTCGACGGCGCGCGGTTCGGCAATGCCTGCGCCGCGCTGGACTGCACCGCCGCCGACCTGGTCCGGGGCTTCGACATGGTCAGCTTCGGGGGCACCAAGAACGGCTGCATGGCGGTCGAGGCGATCGTGATGCGCGACCCGGCCCGGCTCCGCGAGATGGAGTTGCGGCGCAAGCGCGCGGCCCAGCTCTGGTCCAAGCATCGCTATCTTTCGGCGCAGATGGCGGCCTATCTCGACGGCGATCTCTGGCTGGACAACGCCCGCACCGCGAACGCCGCCGGGCAGCGTCTGGTGGCGGGTCTGCGGGATATCGGTGTCGAGGTCGTCGGCGACCCGACGGCGAACATGGTGTTCGCGCGGATGGACCGCGCGGCTCACGATCGCGCGCAGGCGGAGGCGCAATACTACCTGATGGATGCCGCCGAGCGCCCGCTCGCGCGGCTGGTCTGCGACTTCACCAAGACCGAGGCCGAGGTGGATCGACTCCTGGAACTGATCCTGGGCTGACACGCGCCACCCCGCTGCGTCCGGTCGTCACGACGCGCGCATCACCGCCGCGTCTGCTCCGGCGGGACGAGCCGTCCGAAGCAATCGGACAGAGCCCGGATCAAGACCGCGTCCACCCCGTCGCGCCGTCAGCTTTTCCTCGCTGCGGGTTTCTTAGTCTCCATCGCGTCGAGCCGGGCCTTCAGCGCCTCGTTCTCCTCGCGGGCCTTCTGGGCCATCGCGCGGACGGCGTCGAATTCCTCGCGCGTGACGAAATCGCGATCGGCCATCCAGCGATCGAGCATCGATTTCATCGCCGTCTCGGCCTCGGCGCGCGCGCCCTGGGCCACGCCCATCGCGTTGGTCATCAATTGGCCGATATCGTCCATGAAGCGGTTGCGGGTCTGCATCTGTCGGGCCTCCGTGCCGGTCTGGGGGACATATGGGGCGCAAGCGGCCCCGTCTCAAGCCGCACCGCGCTTGACCCCCCGTGCCGCGGCGGGCATGGCGAGGACGATGTTCGCCGCAATCCTGTCCTTTCCCGACGTCTCGCCCGAGATATTCACGCTCGAACTGGGCGGGTTCGCCTTCGCGCTCCGGTGGTACGCGCTGGCCTATATCGCGGGGATCGTGGGCGGCTGGTGGATGTCGCGCTGGGTCGTCTCGCAGCCGCGCCTCTGGGCTAATGACACCCCGCCGATGACGCGCCAGCAGGTCGAGGACGTGATGACCTGGATCGTGCTCGGGATCGTGCTGGGCGGGCGTCTGGGCTACGTGATCTTCTACCAGCCCGTCTATTACCTCCAGAACCCGTCCGAGATCCTCGCCGTCTGGCAGGGCGGCATGTCGTTCCACGGCGGGGCGGCGGGCACGGCGATCGCGGTCACGGTCTACGCATGGCGGCACGGCATCCCGATGCTGTCGATCCTCGATATAGCCTCGCTGGTGGCGCCGCTGGGCCTCGGGCTCGGGCGGCTGGCGAACTTCATCAATGCCGAGCTCTGGGGGCGGCCCTGGGACGGGCCGTGGGCGGTGATCTTCCCCGGCGGCGCGGCACAGGCCTGCGCCAATGTGGGCGAGTTCTGCGCCCGCCACCCGAGCCAGCTTTACGAAGCAATCCTCGAAGGTGCGATCCTTCTGGGCGCGCTCTGGTGGGTGGCGTTGCGCGGCGGATTCAAGAGGCCGGGGCTGCTCCTCGGGATCTTCCTTGCGGGCTATGGTGCCGCGCGCACCTTCGTCGAGCACTTCCGGCAGGCCGATGCGCAATACATCACCGAAGCCAACCCGCTGGGCCATGTCGTCCGATTGGGCGAGGCTGGTCTGACCATGGGGCAGCTTCTGTCGCTGCCGATGCTGGTCGTCGGCCTCGCGGTGATCGCCTGGGCCCTGACGCGGACCCGCCCCGCCCGCGCATGACGCTGGCCGAGCAACTCGCCGCGCGAATCCGGGCGACCGGTCCGATGACGCTGGCGGAGTTCATGGCCGAGGCGCTGCTCCACCCGACGCTCGGATACTACACCACCCGCGACCCGCTCGGCGCGGCAGGCGATTTCACGACTGCCCCGGAGATCAGCCAGATGTTCGGCGAGATGCTGGGCCTCTGCCTGGCGCAGACCTGGCTCGACCAGGGGGCGCCCGACGCCGTCACGCTTGCCGAGCTGGGGCCCGGACGCGGCACACTGATGGCCGACATACTTCGCGCGACCCGAGGCGTGCCCGGCTTTCACGACGCGATCTCGCTGCATCTCGTCGAGGCGTCGCCCGCCTTCCGCGCCGCACAGGCCACGCGCCTGTCCGACTACGATCCAAGCTGGCACGACGGCGTGGACGGCTTGCCCGAAGACCCCCTTCTACTGGTGGCGAACGAGTTTCTCGACGCCCTCCCGATCCGGCAATTCGCCCGCGTCGGGGACGGCTGGGCCGAGACGCTCGTGACGGTCACCGATGGCGGGCTGGCATTTGCACGGGGCGAGCCGGTGCCGGTGCCCGAGCTCGACCATCACGACGTCGCCGACGGCACCATCGTCGAGCGCTGTCCGGCGCTGGTGCCGGTGGTCGGCGCGGTCGCGGCGCGTGTCGCCACGGGCGGCACGGCGATCTTCGTCGATTACGGCCACTGGCGCGCGCAGGGCGACACGGTGCAGGCCGTGCGCGCCCATGCGCCGGTCGATCCGCTGGACGCGCCGGGCACCGCCGACCTGACAGCGCATGTCGATTTCGAGGCCATCGCCCGGGCCGCTGCCCCCGCCGCCGTCACGCCGATGATCCGACAGGGCGTGCTGCTGGAGCGGTTGGGAATCACCGCGCGCGCGCAGGCCCTCGCCCGGAGCCTCGACGGCGCGGAACGCGATGCCCATATCGCCGCCCATCGCCGCCTGGTGCATCCCGCCGAGATGGGTGACCTCTTCAAGGCCATCGCGCTTTATCCGCCGGGCGCGCCGCCGCCGCCGGGCTTCGACGCATCGGCTTGACCCTCCCGCGCGAACGCGCTCCCCTGCCCCGGACCGAACCCTCGCCCGCGGAGCCCGCGTGACCATGACGCTCGAATTCCTGCGATCCGATCTTCTTGGCGACGTGGCCCATGGATTCTTCACGCGCCGGGGTGGCGCGTCGTCGGGCATCTTCGCGGGGCTGAACTGCGGCACGGGCTCGTCGGACCAGGCCGAGGCGGTGGCGACGAACCGCGCCCGCGTGGCCGAGGCGATGGATGGCCCGCTGCACGGCGTGCATCAGGTCCATTCGGCGGATGTCGTGACCATCGACGGGCCGCTCTCCGAGCCGTCGACGCGGGCCGACGCCCTCGTGACCGCCAGCGCGGGCCAGGTCCTGACCATCCTGACGGCGGATTGCCAGCCGGTCCTCTTCCACGAGCCCGAGGCGGGCGTGATCGGTGCTGCCCACGCTGGCTGGAAGGGCGCGCTCGGCGGGGTGCTCGAAGCGACGGTCGACGCGATGTGCGACCTCGGCGCGACGCGGGGCCGGATCCGCGCGGCCATCGGCCCGACGATCTCGCAGCGCGCCTACGAGGTCGGGCCCGAATTCCTCGACCGGTTCGAGGACGAGGATCCCGACGCGCTCGCGCATTTCGCCAACGGTGCGAATGGCAAGTACCAGTTCGACCTGCCGGGCTACGGGCTCAGGCGGCTCCGCGCGGCGGGCGTTCAGGCGGAATGGACCGGACATTGCACCTATTCCGACGCCGGGCGGTTCTATTCCTACCGGCGCACGACCCATACGGGCGAAGCCGATTACGGCCGCCTGATCTCCGCCATCACGCTCTGACGCGGGGCCGCCCCGGAGCGCCTTGATTCCGCCCCGGAATCACCCGCACGCCGTCCCGCTCCCGCCGTGAGGGCCCGCCATACCGTCTTCAACGCACGACGAAGGAGACACGGCCATGGCGCGACAGACCTGGATGGACCGCACGATCGAAGAGACCCGCACCGCCGAGATCCGGCTGCCCTGGTCCCGCCGCCCGACGCCGGCTCCGGACCGCAACGCGCCCGCCCCGGTGCCGATCCGCGCCTGACCCCACACACGAGACGAGACCGGGTTCGAGTATTCTGCCTGTCACTCCCCGGTCCGACTGGACGCGGCCCCGCCTGCCTGGGGTCGCGTCCTTTTTTCATGCGCCGATCAGGCTGCGCGCGATCAGCACCGTCGCCGCCGTCGCGGCAAGCCCCAGCGCCCAAGGCCTGATGCGCCCCCGCGCCACCCGCGCCGCCCAGGGCCGCACCAGCCACAGCGTCGCGCCGACGACCGGCAGGAGCGTTGCGGCGAAGGCCACGTGGCGCAGCCCGATCAGCCCCGCGACTGTCAGGGCCGCGATGGACACGGCCATCCCGAAGGCGAAGAACACGTTCTGGGTCGCCGCGGATCGCCGCGCCTCGATATCGGCATAGACGATCGCCATCGGCGGTGCGCCGATCCCGGTCAGGGTGCCCATCACGCCCGCGACGGTCCCTGCCCCGAAGAGAACGCGCGGCCCCGGTCCCAGCCGCAGTCCCGCGACCGACAGGATCACACCCAGCCAGACGACCCCGCCGACGACCAGGGGCAGCGCCGGTGTGCCGACGACGCGCGCCGCGATCCAGGCCGCGATGACCGCGCCCAGCATCCGACCCGCGAAGCCCGGCCGCAGATCGCGCACCACGACCGCCGAGCGGTCGGCGACGAAGCTACCCGCACCCACGGCGAGCCCGGCCAGAAGCACCGTGCCCGGCAGGAACTCCGGTGCGGCAAGCGCCATGACCGGTGCCGCGATCATGCCGAAGCCCTGCCCCGCGAGCCGCTGAAGCGCGCAGCCCACGGCCGCCGCGACCGCGCAGATCAGCCATGGCCCCAGCGCGGGCAGGAGGTCAGGCACGATTGGCGATCTCGATCAGGTTGCCATCGGGATCGCGGATATAGAGCGACCGGATGGGTCCCTCGGCCCCGGTGCGCGCCACGGGTCCGGCCTCGATGACGACGCCCTCCGCGCGCAGGTGATCGGCCCAAGCCGCGAGGGAATCGTGGCTGAGGAAACAGAGATCGGCACTGCCGGCTTGGGCCACGCGGGCCTTCGGCTCGAACTCGGCGCCCCTTTGATGGAGATTGATCTTCTGGCGCCCGAACCGCAGCGCCGTCCGGGTCGAGCCGTCGGCGGGGTGGAACGTCTCGACGTCCATCCCGAGGGTCGCGGCATACCACCGCGCCGTCGCGTCGGTATCCGCGACCGTGAGCACGAGGTGGTCCAGCGCCTCGACCCGCACCGGCGCGTCAGACACCGACGGCCACGATCGCATCCGCCAGCACTGGCACCGAGCGGGCGCTGAGACCCGCGATGTTGATGCGCCCGTCGGCCACCATGTAGACGCCGTGATCGCGGCGCAGCGCCTCGACCTGTCCGGGCGTCGCGGGCAGGAGCGAGAACATGCCGCGATGCGCCGCGAGAAAGCCGAACCGGTCCGATCCGGTCCGCGCGCGGAGCGCCTCGGCCAGCGCCGTCCGCAGGTCGAGCATGCTGCGGCGCACAGCCTCGAGCTCGCCCGCCCAGTCGGCCCGTAGCGCCGGGTCGTCGAGGATCATCTGCACGACACGCGCGCCATGGTCCGGCGGAAAGCTGAAATTCAACCGGTTGAGCGTCGCCAGCGCGCCCTGCGTGACACCGAGCGCGGCCACCGTGGGCGCGATCGCCATCAGGAGGCCCGTCCGCTCGCGGTAGATGCCGAAATTCTTAGAGCAGGAAGCCGCGATCAGCAACTCCGGCACCCGGCCTGCCATCTCGCGCAGGCCCGCGGCATCGGCATCCAGCCCGTCGCCGAACCCCTGGTAGGCGATGTCGACGAAAGGGATGGCGCCACGTTCGGTCAGAAGCTCCGCGACCTCGCGCCACTGGGCGAGGTTGAGGTTGGCCCCCGTCGGGTTGTGGCAGCAGCCATGCAGCATCACCACGTCGCCCGCCGCCACCCGGCCCAGATCCTCCATCATGGCGGCGACATCCACGGACCCGGCCTCGGGGTCGAAATAACGGTAGGGCACGGTCTCGATGCCCAGGTACGCGGCGATGGCGGGGTGGTTCGGCCATGTCGGCACCGAGAGGCAGAGCCGCGCGTCCGGTGCGGCCATCCGCACCAGTTCCAGACCCTGCCGGATCGCGCCGGTGCCGCCGGGCGTGGCCGCCATCGCCAACCGGTCGTTCGGCCGGGCGTCGCCCAACACCAGTCGCGACAGCGCGTCGCAGAAGGCCGGATCGCCGGAGAAGCCGACATAGGTCTTGGTGTCCTGCGCCTCGACCAGCCGGCGTTCCGCGGCCTTGACCGCCTGCATGACGGGGGTGTGGCCGGTCGCATCCTTGTAGACGCCGACGCCAAGGTCGATCTTGTCGGCGCGCGGATCGTCGCGGAACGCGGCCATCAGGGCCATGATCTTGTCGGGTGCTTGGGGCGCGAGCTCGGTCAGCATCAGGCGTCCCCCGTCGCAAGACCGAGATCGGGATACATGCCCCACTCGGCCCATGATCCGTCGTAGAGCGCGTGGTCGGGATGCCCGAGCCGCGCCAGCGCGAGGTTCACGATCGCGGCCGTCACGCCCGAGCCGCAGCTTGTAATGATCGGGCGCGTCAGGTCGACCCCGGCCTCCGCGAACGCGGCGCGCAGGCCCGCCTCGTCCTTCATGGTGCCGTCCGCTTCGAGAAGCGTCCCGAAGGGCACGTTGCGCGCGCCCGGAATATGCCCGGCGCGCAGGCCGGGACGCGGCTCGGGCGCGTCGCCGCGGAAGCGGGCGGCGGCGCGGGCATCGACGACCTGCGCGCCGCCCAGCTTGGCGGCCTGTGCCACATCCGTCACGTCGCGCATCAGCCGCGGCTCGGGGCGCAGCGTCATGTGGCGGTCCTTGATCTGCGGCAGGTCGCTGGTCAGCGGCCGCCCCTCGGCGCGCCATTTCGGCAGCCCGCCATCCAGAACCGCCGCCCGCTGGCCGAATAGCCGGAACAGCCACCAGACCCGCGCCGCAGAGAACAGGCCCGCCCCGTCATAGATCACCACCGTGTGCCCGTCGCCGACGCCCATCCGGCGCATCCGCGACATGAATTTCGCCGCACTCGGTGCCATGTGCGGCAGGCTGGAGCGCGCGTCCGAGACGTCGTCGAGATCGAGAAACCGCGCGCCGGGAATATGCGCCTCGCCGTATTCCTCGAGCGGATCGCGGCCCGCATCGGGCAGGTACCACGACGCGTCGATGATCCGCAGGTCGGGCGACGGCAGCTTGCGCGCCAACCAGTCGGTGCTCACCAGGGTGGACGGATCGTCGGTCATCGCACGGCCTCCCGCTCGGAGCGGCGTTCGGCGAAGACGCCGCGCCAACTCGGGTCCAGATCGGCCATCCCGGCCAACGCATCGACATCGCCCGGATCGGCCTTCAGGTCGAAGAGCGCGGTCGCGACGCGGTGCACGGTCCAGCCGTCATTCGGACGCTCCAGCAGCACCAGATCGTCGCCCTCGGCCACCGCGCCGCCTTCGAGGACGCGCAGGTACCAGCCCGTTCGGCGCGTCTTCCGCATCCGGTAGGCCATGCTGTCCTCGCCGACATGGGCCGTAAGCTTCCAGCAGGGCTGGCGGCCCTGGCTGATCGCGACGCGGGCCGTGCCCATCGCCATGACGTCCCCGATGCAGACATCCGCTTCGGTCCAGCCCGCGACCGCGACGTTCTCGCCGAAGCCGCCGGGCGCGAAGGCCGCGCGATCGCCGAGGTCGCGCCGCCAGCGGGCGTAATGCGCGACCGGGTAGACATGTACCGCCTTGCCGCGTCCGCCATGCACCGCGAGATCGGCCTGCGCGTCGCCCAGGAACCCCGTGGCACCCAGCGAGACGGGCCCGTCCCTGCGGGCCTTGGCAATGGCCGAGGGCGGCTTCGTCGGCCAGCGGTCCTGGACCGTGCCGGTGAAAATGCCGTCGATGCGGGCGCGTTCGGTCATGTCTGGCTCCGGGGGCGGGACACGGGTCCCTTCGGCTTCCGGGCTTACCGCCGCCCCGTGCGCGAGGCAACGCGCAAGCCCGTGACGGCGTCATTCTCGGGGTTGCAAGGTCGCGCGCCGGGGTCTAGGACGCGGCCCTTGAGATACGGGCGGACACCCTTGGAGGCCGCCCCAACCGCTAGATATTGGAGACACAACATGGCTGGTGAGATTCCGGATCTCGTGGCGCATGCCCGGACGGGGACAGGCAAGGGGGCCGCTCGTCAATCCCGTCGCAACGGCATGGTGCCGGGCGTCGTCTATGGCGGCGGCTCGGACCCGCTTCCGATCGAAATTCCCTTCAACGACCTCCTGAAGAAGCTCCGCGCGGGCCGCTTCCGGGCGACGCTCTGGAACCTCAAGGTCGAGGGCCAGGAGGATGTCCGCGTGATCGCCCGCGACGTTCAGCGTGACGTGGTCAAGGACCTTCCGACCCATCTCGACCTGATGCGTCTCAAGCGCACGTCGAAGGTCAACCTCTACATCCCCGTGGTGTTCGAGGGCGTCGATGGCTCGCCCGGCGACAAGCAGGGCGGCGTCCTGACGGTCGTTCGTCCCGAAGTCGAGCTGCGCGTCACCGCCGGTGACATCCCCGATCACCTGACTGTCGATTGTTCGGGCATGGAGATCGGCGACACGGTCACGATCTCGAACGTCACGATGCCCGAGGGCGCCAAGCCCACGATCGATCGCGACTTCGTTCTGGCCAACATGCAGGCCCCGTCGGGTCTCGCGTCGCAGTCGGATGACGAGGACGAGGTCACCGAGACCGAGGTCATCAACCAGACCGCCGATACGGTCGAGGGTGAGGATTCGTCCGAGGACTGATCCTCGGCCAAGCATTGCTTTCAAGGGGGCGTGGACGGGAAACCGTCTGCGCCCCTTCTGCATCCGCCGTCGCGTGTCAGCCCAGCATTTCGGCCAGAACGGCATCGGGGCCGGATTTCGACGCGGGCTCCTTTCGCGCGATGGCAGGTGTGCCGCGAATATGCAGATCCTCCGTCGCGCAGCGCAGCATGAAATCGGCCAGATCGCCGGTCCGCGTGCGGATCAGTTCGGGCGGGATCACGTCGTCGAACACGCGGTAGTCCCCCGACGGACCTTCGTCGAGCAGCCAGCCGGGGCGCACGGCGGTCCAGCGCAGCTGTTCCGTCGCGCGCAGGATGCGCTCCATCTCGGCCATCTGGTCGAAGATCGACTTCAGCCCCAGCCGCGCCGCCGCCTGGAACCAGATCGGCCCGCGCGCCATCGTCTCGACGAAGCTGGCCGAGATGGTCACAAGCCGGTCGACGCCGGTCGCGCGCATCGCCTCGATCAGGTTCGCCGTGCCCTCGGTATGGAGCGGCGGCGGGTTCACGAACGTCGACGGTCCCGCGTCGATCCCGACCGCGTTCAGCACGGCATCGACGCCGGCGAGGTCGGCTTCCAGACCGTCGCGGGTCATCAGATCGCTCTTGATCCAGGTGACGTCGGGGCCGGTCACGTCCGGCGGGTCGCCCGCGTGATAGCCGGCCCGGATCGTATGACCCGCAGCCAGCCCCTGCCGCACAATGCGCAGGCCGGTCGCGCCATCCGCGCCGTAAACCAGAAACGTCTTCGTCATGTTGGGGGTCTCCCTTCGCCGGGGAGAACCCGGACCGGCGCGGCACGGTTCCGTCAGGCCGCAGGACGCCCGCCGGCTGCCGCGTAGGCCATGTCGATGACCCGTTGCGTCCCGGCGGCATCCTCCAGCGTCCAGGCGAAGGGTGCCTCCCCCCGGATCGCGGCACCGAAGGCCTCGACCTGCAGGACGTATTGGTCGACGCCGTGCCACGACCGCTCGTGCGTGATCCCGTCGCGGCCGCGCCATGCCACGCGCGCGGATCCGAAGCGCGCGGCGTTGAACGGGGCGGTCAGACGGATCAGCCCGGCATCGCCGTGGAACAGCATCACCTGTTCGGGCAGAAGGCGCATCGAATTCACCCAATGCGCGCTGAAGCCCGGGAAGCGCGCCGAAACGCGGGCCAGCAGGTCGCAGCCGTCCTCCCAGTCGATATCGGCATGGGTGATCGCCTCGGGCTCGGACCGCGTGGCCCAGCGGGTGGAGCCATAGGTATAGACCCCAATATCCGGCAGCGCGCCGCCGCCCGTCGCGGCCATGTTGCGGATATTTCCGGGGTCGCCCGAATTGTCGTAGGTGAAGACGCCGCCGACATGGCCCAGCCGCCCGATCTCGCCGCCGTCCAGCAAATCGCGCACGAAGGCCCATTGGGGATGGTGGACGATCATGTAGGCCTCGGCGGCCTGCAGCCCGGTCCGGTCGCGCGCGGCGATCAGCGGGGCGATGTCGCCCTCGGCCATGGCGACCGGCTTCTCGACGAGCACATGCTTGCCCGCCTCGAGCGCCCGGATGCCCCATTCGACATGCATCGTGTGCGGCAGCGGGACATAGACGGCATCCACCTCGGGATCGGCCAGGAGCGCGTCGTAGTCGCCATGGACGCGCAGACCCGGTGCGCGTTCGGCGAAGGGCGCGGCCTTCTCGGGCGAGCGGGTCGCCAGCGCGGCGAGGACATGGCCCCGCGCCATGTGGATCGCAGGCGCCATGTCGTTGCGCGCGAAGTTCGAGGCGCCCAGCACGCCCCAGCGGATCGGATCGGTCATTTCGGCTCCCCCTGTCGATGGGCAAGCTAGGCCAGAGTTTCGCGCCTAAGTCTCCCCCGGCGTCACTTGAGCTGGCTGTCCTTCGACCCGCGCCGGTTGATGCCCGCGCGCGGGGCCGCCCGCCCGTCCCGCTCGCTCGCGCAATCGACGCAGAGCTTCACGCCCGGCAGCGCCGCGCGCCGCGCCTCGGGGATCGGCTCCTCGCATTCGGCGCAATGGGTCAGGCTCTCGCCCGTGGGACGCGCCTGCGCCTTCATGCGCGCCAACTCGTCCGAAATCGACGCCTCGATCTGCTCGGACACGGCGCCGTCCTTGGCCCAGCCCCCGGCCATCAGGCGCGCAGCTCCACGATGGGAGCGAAGCCGCCATAGATCATCCGCATTCCATCGAACGGCATCTCGGACATATCCGTCATCGCGGCGGCGAACGCGGGATCGGGGTCGCGCATCCGGGCATTGGCCGCGTCATGTGTCGCCTTGTCGGGCCATTCGATCCACGAGAAGGCGACCGTCTCGCCCGGCTCGCACTTCACGGCCATCGGGAACGAGGTGACCTCGCCGTCGGGCACGTCGTCACCCCAGCATTCGACCTGCGCGATGGCACCCAGCGGCTTGAAGATGACCTCCCATGCTTCGTGCGCATGGGCGACGAAGGCGTCCTTCTGGTCAGTCGGCACGGCGGCGACGAACCCTGCGAAATAGGACATGTCGTCCTCCTTCCTTCCTGTGCGCCCTGCAACATAGCACGAAAAAGGGGGCCATCCCGGCCCCCTTCGGTCGATCTGCTGTGGGTGCGATCCCGTCAGGCGGGGACCATGCCCTTCTCGCGGGCCAGTTCGCGCACGCGGGTCGAGAGCTTTTCGAAGGCCCGCACCTCGATCTGGCGGATCCGCTCGCGCGAGACGCCGTATTTCTCGGACAGATCCTCGAGCGTCACGGTCTCCTCGTTCAGCTTGCGCTGGGTCAGGATGTCCTTCTCGCGGTCGTTGAGTACGTCCATCGCATCGGTCATCAGGCCGATCCGGCTTTCGTACTCGTCGCGCTCGGCGTAGTCGCCGGCCTGGTCGGCGCTGTCATCGGCCAGCCAGTCCTGCCACTGGGTCGAGCTGTCGCCATCCGACCCGACCATCACGTTCAGCGACGCGTCGCCACCCGACATGCGCCGGTTCATCGACGTCACCTCGTCCTCGGTCACGCCGAGGTCGGTGGCGATGCGCTGGACGTTCTCGGGGCGCAGATCGCCCTCCTCCAGCGCCCCGATGCGGTTCTTGGCCTTGCGCAGGTTGAAGAACAGCTTTTTCTGCGCGCTGGTCGTGCCCAGCTTCACCATCGACCACGATCGCAGGACATATTCCTGGATCGCGGCGCGAATCCACCACATTGCGTAGGTCGCAAGGCGAAAGCCCTTCTCGGGGTCGAATTTCTTGACGGCCTGCATCAAGCCGACATTCGCCTCCGAGATCACCTCGGCCTGCGGCAGACCGTATCCGCGATAACCCATGGCGATCTTGGCCGCGAGGCGCAGGTGCGACGTCACCATCTGGTGCGCGGCGTCGGTGTCGCCCTCCTCGACCCAGCGCTTGGCGAGCATGTATTCCTGCTCGGGCTCCAGCATCGGGAACTTGCGGATTTCCTGAAGATAGCGATTCAGCCCCTGCTCGGGCGAGGGGGCCGGAAGGTTGGCGTAAGTGGCCATGATGGGTGTCTCCCTCGAAGATGCGGCTGTGTTAAAAGGCTTAACATGCCGTTTGACTGGATATGGTGCGGCTTGACCGACCATTCAAGATCGCGGCCTCGCCGGTCGTTTCGTCTGACGGAGCGGTGATCTACCCCGTGCGCCAAGGCCGCGAAAGAGCCGGAATGGCGGCTGGACTGCGCGGATTTGCACCAAGAACGCGACCGCAGGCGTCCTGTTCCTTTGGCAGGTCAGGTCAGCTCTCGCCCCGAAGTGCACGCAGCAAGGACTCCATGTCGTCGGGCAGCGGGGCCGCAAAGGACATCTCGGCATCGGTGACCGGGTGCCGAAAACCCAAGGTCGCCGCGTGCAGAGCCTGCCTCGGGAAGGCCTGCGCCTCGGCCCGCCCCGGCTGATTGCCCGGCATCTTCCGGGACCCGCCATAGACCGGATCGCCGATCAGGGCATGCCCGGCATGAGCCATGTGCACGCGGATCTGGTGCGTCCGCCCTGTTTCGAGCCAGCACTCGATGAAGGCCGCCGCACCGAGGTCTTCCAGCCGCCGCGCGCGGGTCACGGCATGGCGTCCGCCGTCCCAGCGGACGGCCTGCCTCTGGCGGTCCGTGCGGTGGCGATCGAGCCGCGTCTCGATCTTGACGATGTCACCGGGCTCCAGCGAGACGCCGCGCGTGCCCCGAAGCCGCGGGTCGCCGGGGGACGGCACGCCGTGGCAGATCGCGAGATAGCGCCGCTCGACATCATGCGCCTCGAACTGGGCGGCCAGTCCGTGATGCGCCGCATCTGACTTGGCCACCACCAGAAGGCCCGAGGTGTCCTTGTCGATCCGGTGGACGATGCCCGGTCGCTTCTCGCCCCCGACGCCCGACAGGTCGCCGCCGAAATGGTGCAGCAGCGCGTTGACCAGCGTCCCGCCGGGCGAGCCGGGCGCGGGATGCACAACCATGCCCGCGGGCTTCATGACGACGAGGAGGTCGGCGTCCTCGTGGATTATCTCAAGCGGAATCGCTTCGGGCCGCGTGTCGGGATCGTCGGCGACGGGAACCTCGACCTGCACCGCATCGCCCTCGGACGGCCGGTCGCGCGCGCCGGCGACCGCGCCGTTCACCGTCACGCGCCCCTCGGCCAGCAAGCGAGCCAGCCGCGACCGGCTCAGATGCGCGTCGGCTGGCACGTCGCGCGCGATTGCCTTATCGAGGCGCGGCGGCGGATCGGCCGCGATGGCGAAGGTCACGATCTTGTCCGACATGGAACCCGTTCCCGAGCCGTCGAACCTGCGCCTCCTGCGGGTGCTGGTGACGGTGTTGACGGGTGTGATGATCGCGGGGCTGATAGCGGTCGTGGTCGCCCTTGTCACGCGCCTGCCCAGCGCCGCGATCCGCTCGCCCGAGGGGCTTGCTATCCCGGCGGGCACCGAGATCGTCGCGGTGACGCAGGCCCCGTCTTACTGGCTGGTGACGACCGGGGACGACCGGCTCCTTGTCTTCGCGCCGGACGGCTCGCTCCTGCGCGACATCCCGCTCGGCGACTGATCGGGGCGGGGGGCGAATTTTCGTACGAACATTCGCACGCCCCCCGCGCGTCCGGTATGTCACGACAGAAGCGGCGCGAGCGTCGGCCAAAGGCTGGCCAACAGGAGCGCCGCCATCACCCGGTTGAACACGCGTAGCCGTCCCGGCGATGTCAGGACGCGGCGCAGTTGCAGCCCCATCACGAGCCAGAGCGAGATCGACGGCAGGTTGACGACCGTGAAGATCGCCGCAACCGGCACGACCGCCCAAGGCCCGCCCGCCGTGTAGAGCGTCACCGCCGTCAGGGCCATCGTCCACGCCTTGGGGTTCACCCATTGAAACGCGGCGGCCTGCAGGAAGGTCAGTGGCCGGGCCTCGGCGGCGCGCGCCTCGGGCGGGGCTGCGTTTGCAATCTTCCAAGCGAGCCACACGAGATAGGCGACGGACAGGATCGCAAGCACCGTCTTGGCCATCGGGTAGGTCGCGAAGACCTGCGCCAGCCCGAGGCCGACGAGCACGATCATCACGCCGAATCCCAGCGAGATGCCCAGCGCGTGCGGCACCGACCGCGCCACGCCGAAATTCGCCCCCGACGCCATGATCATGAGGTTGTTGGGCCCCGGCGTGACCGAGGAGACGAAGGCGAAGGCGACGAGGCCGAGAAACAGATCGTAGGTCATGGCGGAATTCTGCGCCGGGTTTCGCACCATGTGCTTGCGAAAACGGCGCGACAGGCCCATCTTTTGCAAGATATGGTTCGATTGGACGAAATTGACGACAGAATCCTGCACGCCCTGTCGGAGGATGGCAGGATCACCAATCAGGCGCTGGCCGATCGCGTTGGGCTCTCGCCTTCGGCGACGCTGCGGCGGGTGCAGGCGCTCGAACGGTCGGGCGTCATCACCGGCTACCGCGCGCGGATCAATGGCGAGAAGTTGGGCACAGGGTTCACCGCCTATATCGCCGTCGGGCTGAACGATCACACCAAGCGCGGGCAGGAAGCGTTCGAACGGGCCGTCGCCACGGCGCCCGAGGTCCGCGAGTGCCACAACATCACTGGCGCGGTCGAATACCTGCTGCGGATCGAAGCGCGCGATCTCGCGGCCTACAAGCACTTCCATACCGAGGTGCTGGGCATCCTGCCGCAGGTCTCGAGCCTGACGACCTATGTCGTGATGGGCAGCCCCAAGGACGACCGCGCCTGACGTCTAGCGGTGCTGATCGATGAGCACCGGATTGCCGTCGGGATCGCGCAGGATCAGGGGGGCGGTGCCGTCGGCGTCGCAACCGCTCTCGGGCGTCAGCGCGGCTGCGACGAGGCACGCCCGGATCGCGCGGATGTCGTCGAAGGGACCGGGGACGTCCCTGCCCTCGACCGTCCAGCCCGGATTGAAGGTCAGCGTAATGGCCTCGATCATGCCGGCGAAAAGGTCCAGCGTGGTCGAGCCCTGCCGCAAGATCAGCCAGCCCCGTTGGGCGACGCCGCGAGATCGGCCACGTTCAGGCTCAGGGGAAAGGCGCCGAGGTCCTTCCGACGCTCCAAGCCCATGGGAACGCCCCAACTTACCTGCCCGGCGGGTATTCGCCAAATCGGCGCTTCGGTCACGGCATACTGACGGCAATCCGTCATCTCACCGTAACATCACCGTCATGATCGCCCGCGATCCTCCCCGCGCCATCGGGGGGCATCGCCCACCCGGCCCTATCCCTCTGCCAGGAGAATTTGCGATGAAAGACCTCGAACATCTCAGCGCCGACGAATGGGACGAGATCCGCTCGCCCCGCCCCGAGACCACCGATTTCGACCGCGTGGTCGAGCGGGCCCTGTCGCGACGCGGCTTCATGAAGGGCGTCCTGGCCTTCGGGTCGGGCGCGGCCGTGATGGGATCGGGCCTCCTGACCTCGACCTCGGCCCGCGCGCAGGAGGCGGCAAATTTCGCCTTCGAAGGCATCCCGATCCAGACCGATGGCACCGTGCACGTGCCCGATGGCTATGACTGGCAGGTGCTCGCCCGCTGGGGCGACCCGCTCTTCTCGGATGCCGAACCCTTCGACCCCGAGACCGGCATCACCCTCGCCTCGTCCGACCGCGTCTTCGGCGAGAACACCGACGGGATGGAGACCTTCACCGTCGACGGCCGACAGCTGATCGCCGTGAACCACGAATACGCCAACGTCTCGACCAACCTGCCGTGGAAGGGCGACAACGCCTTCACCGCAGATGACGTGACCATCCTTCAGAACATCCAGGGCGTCACCGTCATGGAAGTGGCCGAGGGCGCGGACGGCTGGGAGGTGGTGGTCGACAGCCCCTACAACCGGCGCATCCACCACAACACGCCGATGACCATCGCGGGGCCCGCCGCCGGGCACGACATGCTGAAGACCGAGGACGATCCGACCGGCACGATGGCGCTCGGGACGATGAACAATTGCGGGTCCGGCAAGACGCCGTGGGGCACGTATCTGACCTGCGAGGAGAACTTCAACGGCTATTTCGGCGTGGCCGACCCGGAGATCGAATTCTCGGCCTCCGAGGGCTTCGCGCGCTACGGCATCGGCGCCGAGGGCCGCTACGGCTACGAGCTGCACCAGGCGCGCTTCGACGTCCGCCAGACCCCGAACGAGCCGCATCGCTTCGGCTGGATCGTCGAAATCGATCCCGCCGATCCAGAGAGCACGCCCGTCAAGCGCACCGCGCTGGGCCGCTTCAAGCACGAGAACGCGGCCGCGGTGATCGCATCGGACGGCCACGTGGTCGTCTATCTCGGCGACGACGAGCGGGGCGAGTACCTCTACAAATACGTCTCGACCGGCACCTGGGCCGAGGGTCAGCCGACCGAGGGCCTGCTCGACGACGGCCAGCTCTATGCGGCCCGCTTCGACGATGACGGCACCGGCGAATGGGTCGCGCTGACCCCCGAGGCGACGGGCATGGACGAAGGCATGATCCTGATCCACACGCGCATGGCCGCCTCGGCCGTGGGCGCGACCACGATGGACCGTCCCGAATGGGTCGCCACCAATCCGGTCACGCCGCAGGGCTACGTCGCGCTGACCAACAACCGCAATCGCGGCATCAAGGCGAACGCGGGCGGCGACCCGACGCCGGTGAACGGCCCCAACCCGCGCGAGGCCAACAATTACGGCCAGATCGCGCGCTGGATGCCCGATGACGGCAACCATTCGGCCACCGGTTTCACCTGGGATCTCTACGTCATGGCGGGCAATCCGATCGTGGGTCAGGGCGACTACGTCGGCTCGGAGAACGTGACCGAGGGCAATCTCTTCAACTCGCCCGATGGCATGGCCTTCGACACGACGGGCACGCTCTGGATCCAGACCGATGGGGACGATTCAAACGAGGGGCCCTTCACCGGCATGGGCAACAACCAGATGCTGGCCGGCGATCCCGCGACGGGCGAGATCCGGCGGTTCCTGACGGGCCCCAAGGGCTCGGAGGTGACGGGGCTCGCGTGGTCCGAGGACCTGCGCACGATGTTCGTCGGCATCCAGCACCCGAGCGCACCCTTCCCCGACGGCGCGGATTCGCTACCCCGCTCGGCGGTGGTGACGGTGCGGCGCGCCGACGGCGAACCGGTCGGCTGAGGCCACGACGACGACGGTGCGCCTCGCAAGGCGCACCGTCCACTCGCCCCGGAAGAGTCAGGCGAGCGTGCGGTAGATGTGAAAGCCGTCGAAATCGGCCTTCCCGACATCCATGCCGCCATGGCGCAGGCCCGCATAGGCCATCGACAGGTGGAACATCATGTTGGGCAGCGCGAAACATGTGACGTAACCCGCGGTGTCCTGGTCGAGATCGGCCTCGCCCGCGCGGTGCAGGACCCGCGCGCCCAGATCGCCCGGCCCGAGCGGCTCGATCAGCTCTCCGATCTCGTCGCAATATTCGATCAGGCGCGCCGCTGTTAGGTCGGTTTCCGGAGTATCGGGCACGTCGCGCCCGGCGGGCGGCCCCAGCGCCCGGCCCGCGAACCGTGCCGCGAGCGCGAACTGAAACCCGGTATCGAACATGTCCGGGGCCAGCCGGATGGCCAACAGCCGGTCGGCATCCGGTCTGCGCTCTACGCGATCGAGCAGGCGCACTGTCCGCCCCAGATAATATTTCGCCGTATCGACCGCCGCCGCCGCGAAATCGCGCTCCGTGTCCATCCGTCGTCGCTCCTCGGTCTCGCCGCGTCGTTCTACATATCGCCGCCAAGCGCTGCCACCGCGTCGTGCCGGTCGCAATCGAGGACGTGGTCGTTGACCAGCCCCGCCGCCTGCATGAAGGCGTAGCAGGTCGTCGGCCCGCAGAAGCGAAAACCCTCGGCCTTGAGGCGCTTCGACATCGCCGTCGAGACCGGGGTCGATGCCGGCACCTCGGCCAGTGTCGCGCGGCGCTCCTGCACCGGGCGTTCGTCCACGAAACTCCAGACCAGATCTGCGAAGGGCGTCGCGCCGCCGAGCGTCAGCCATGCCCGCGCGTTGCCCAGAACGGCCTCGATCTTGCCCCGATGGCGCACGATGCCCGCATCGTCCAGAAGGCGCGCGACATCCTCCTCGCCCCAATCCGCGATCACGTCGGGATCGAACCCGGCGAAGGCTGTGCGAAACCCCTCGCGCTTGCGCAGGATCGTGAGCCAGCTCAGCCCCGCCTGCATCCCTTCCAGCGACAGAATCTCGAAGAGATGGCGCCCGTCCCGCTCGGGGACGCCCCATTCGACGTCGTGATAAGCCTCGTAGAGCGGGTCCGCGCTGACCCATCCGCATCGTCGCATGCCGCCTCCGTCGGAACCGCCCGGCGGTGCCGCCCGTTTCCCATCCCGAACTCAATCCTGCGGAGGCTACCATGCCCGATATCACGAATGCCAAGATCCTCATCCTTTCGACCGACGGGTTCGAGCAGTCCGAGCTCGAGACGCCGCGCGACGACCTGCGTGCCAAGGGCGCGACCGTCCACGTGGCCACGCCCTCGGGCGACGCGATCAAGGGCTGGGACGAGGACAACTGGGGCCGCGAGGCGGCCGCCGATCTCAAACTCACCGATGCCCGCGTCGAGGATTACGACGCGTTGGTCCTGCCGGGCGGGCAGATCAATCCGGACGTCCTGCGCGTCAACGAAGACGCCGTCGCGTTGATCCGGAGCTTCGTCGAGGCGGGCAAGATCGTCGCCGCAATCTGCCACGCGCCGTGGCTCCTGATCGAGGCGGGCGTGGTCGAGGGGCGCGATATGACCGCCTACCCGTCGATCCGTACTGATCTGAAAAATGCCGGTGCCAACGTGAAGGACGCGTCTGTCGTGACGTCGAACGGGATCATCACGTCGCGGAATCCCGACGATCTGAACGATTTCGTGGCCAAGATCGTCGAGGAAGTCGAAGAAGGCCGCCATTTGCGCCCCGCGGCTTAACCCCCGCGTAAGATCGGCGTGGCAGCCTGTGGCCTTCCGATAGCGGGGGCCACCATGCCGCGCCGATCCTTTTCCGAACCGGGAACCGAAGACCCGCTGAGCTTCGCCGTGACCGAGCGCGATGCCTCGACGCTCGACATGGTACGCCGGGCGCTCGATTGCGGCGACGTAATGCTGGCCTTCCAGCCGGTGATCGCCGCGACGACCGGTGACGCGGCCTTCCATGAAGGGCTGATCCGCATCCTCGACCAGAACGGGCGCATCATCCCCGCGGCACAGTTCATGAGCACCGTCGAGGTGCAGGAGCTGGGCCGCGAGATCGATTGCGCGGCCCTTCGATGCGGTCTCGGGGCGTTGGCCCGCACGCCGGGCCTGCGGCTCTCGGTCAACATGTCCGCCCGCTCGATCGGCTACCCCAAATGGACGCAGATCCTGAAGCGGTGGCTGGCCAAGGACGAGACCGTGGGCGAGCGGCTGATCCTCGAAATTTCCGAGGAAAGCGCGATGCAGGTGCCCGAGCTGGTCAAGACCTTCATGGCCGACCTTCAGGACAAGGGGATCACCTTCGCGCTCGACCGCTTCGGGGCAGGGCGGACCTCGTTCCGCCATCTCAAGGAATTCTACTTCGACATCCTCAAGATCGACGGCGGCTTCGTGCGCGACTGCGATGTCGACCCCGACAATCAGTGCATCCTCGGGGCGCTCGTCACCATCGGTCGGCAGTTCGACATGTTCACCGTCGCCGAGGCGGTGGAGACCAAGGCCGAGGCGGATTTTCTGTCCGCCGCCGGCATCGATTGCCTGCAGGGCTTCTATTACGGCGCGCCCCAGACCAAGCCCGAATGGCTGCCGCCGCCGGGGCGCGCGATCGAGGGCCGCCCGACGAAGCGGCTGGCCTGACGGCGCGCGCGCCCTATCCTGTTTGCCCCCGCGTGCCGGATTCGCTATGGCCAGCGTCGTCAGATGCCTGCCCGGACGGCCACCCGAACGCCTCGGCCCGTCGCCCGCGCGACCCAGATAAGGACCGTCAGAATGACAAATGTCGTGATCGCCTCCGCTGCCCGGACACCCGTCGGCTCGTTCCTCGGCGCATTCGCCAACACGCCCGCCCACGATCTGGGCAGCGCCGTCATCGAAGAGGTCGTCGCCCGCGCCGGTGTCGAGAAAGCCGAAGTGTCCGAGACGATCCTGGGTCAGGTCCTGACCGCCGCGCAGGGCCAGAACCCCGCCCGCCAGGCCGCGCTGAATGCCGGTCTGCCGCAGGAGGCGTCGGCCTGGGGCATCAACCAGGTCTGCGGCTCGGGCCTGCGCGCCGTGGCCCTGGGCGCCCAGCACATCCAGCTGGGCGACGCGGCCATCGTCATCGCCGGCGGGCAGGAGAGCATGTCGCTCAGCCCCCATGCGCAGGCGATCCGCGCCGGTCAGAAGATGGGCGACATGAAGCTGGTCGACACGATGATCAAGGACGGTCTCTGGGACGCGTTCAACAACTACCACATGGGCCAGACCGCCGAGAACGTCGCCGAGAAATGGCAGATCAGCCGCGATCAGCAGGACGAGTTCGCCGTCGCCAGCCAGAACAAGGCCGAGGCCGCGCAGAAGGCCGGCCGCTTCGCCGACGAGATCGTGGGTTTCACCGTCAAGACCCGCAAGGGCGACATCGTCACCGATCAGGACGAGTACATCCGCCACGGCGCCACCATGGAGGCCATGCAGAAGCTGCGCCCGGCCTTCACCAAGGATGGCTCCGTCACCGCGGCCAACGCGTCGGGACTGAACGACGGCGCGGCGGCCACGCTCCTGATGTCGGCCGATGACGCCGAGAAGCGCGGGATCGAACCGCTGGCCCGCATCGTCTCCTACGCGACCGCCGGGCTCGACCCGACGATCATGGGCGTCGGCCCGATCTACGCCTCGCGCCGCGCGCTGGAAAAGGCGGGCTGGAAGGTCGACGACCTCGACCTCGTCGAAGCCAACGAGGCATTCGCCGCGCAGGCCTGCGCCGTGAACAAGGACATGGGCTGGGATCCGTCGATCGTGAACGTCAACGGCGGCGCCATTGCCATCGGCCACCCGATCGGCGCGTCGGGCGCACGGGTGCTCAACACCCTCCTCTTCGAGATGAAGCGCCGCGACGCCAAGAAGGGCCTCGCCACGCTCTGCATCGGCGGCGGCATGGGCGTCGCGCTCTGCGTCGAGCGTCCCTGAACGGAACCGGGAGCGGGTCTCGACCCGTTCCCTTTCCATGTCGGACACCGAACATGAGGACCGGGCGCGCCCGCTCGGCGCGACCGACTACGCGCAGCTCGTCTTTTCGGGCGGCGGGCTGCGGTGCTTCTGGCATGGCGGCTGGATGGCGGCGGCGTTCGAGGCCGTCTCCTTCGCGCCCGAGCGGATCACCGGGGTGTCGGGCGGCGCGTTGTCGGCGGCGGCCTGGCTTGCCGGGAACGAGCACCGGCTCTTCGACCGCTTCGCCCGCGCGCTGCGGCAGACGGACACCAACGCCACGCTCGGAGATCTCGACGCCGCGGACGGACGGTCGCCGCACCAGCGGGTCTACGAGGCCATCGTCGCGGACGTGATCGACAGAGACGCGCAGGCGCGCATCGCCGACGGTCCCGCCTTCCAGATCAGCGTGGCCACGACGGGCGACAGCCATGCCGCGCTCCTGCGGGCACTGTCGGCGGGGCTGCTCTACCAGGCCGAGCAGGCGGTCGCCCCCACGCCGCGCCCACGCCTCTCGGGGGCCGCAGGCGTTGAACAGCGCCTGATCGACGCTCGCCGCGCCGCGCGCGACGGCACCCTCGTCGACCTGATCCGCATGGCCGCCACCGTGCCGCCCGCCTTTCGGCCCGATGATTGGGAGGGCGAGCCGATCTATGACGGCGGCATGGTCGACAAGGCCCCGATGCCCTCGCCCGACCGGGGCCGCACGCTGGTTCTGCTGACCAAGCGGTTCGGCGACCTTCCGGATGACGATGATCGCATCGAGTACGTCCAGCCGAGCCAACCGGTTCTGTCGGGGTCCAAGCTCGACTTCACCGACCCGGACCTCCTGCGCGAAGCGTGGGAGCAAGGTTCGGAGGATGGACGACGCTGGCGAAACAAGATTACCTAGACCAAACGGAGGAGGAAACATCATGTCCCGTATCGCACTCGTCACCGGCGGCAGCCGGGGGATCGGCGCCGCCATTTCGAAGGCCCTGAAAGACCAGGGGGCCACGGTTGCCGCGACCTATGCCGGCAACGACGAACGCGCGAAGCAGTTCACCGACGAGACCGGCATCAAGACCTACAAGTGGGACGTGGCCGATTACGACGCCTGCAAGGCGGGCATCGCGCAGGTCGAGGGCGATCTGGGCCCCGTCGACATCCTCGTGAACAACGCGGGCATCACCCGCGACGCGCCGTTCCACAAGATGACGCCTGAGCAATGGCACGAGGTCATCGGCACGAACCTGAACGGCGTCTTCAACATGACGCACAACGTCTGGGGCGGGATGCGCGAGCGGAAGTTCGGGCGCATCGTCACGATCAGCTCGATCAACGGCCAGAAGGGCCAGTTCGCGCAGGCCAACTATGCCGCGACGAAGGCCGGAGATATCGGCTTCACGAAGGCCTTGGCGCAGGAGGGTGCGCGGGCCGGGATCACGGTGAACGTCGTCGCACCCGGCTACATCAACACCGACATGATGAGCACCATCCCCGAGAAGGTCATGGACAGCATCGTCGGCGCGATCCCGGTCGGCCGTCTGGGCGAGGCCGAGGAGATCGCGCGCTGCGTCGCGTTCCTGACCTCGGATGATGCGGGCTTCATCACCGGCTCGACGATCTCGGCCAATGGTGGCCAGTACCTCGCCTGAGGCGCGATCACGGTCCGGCTCCGAACCGGTCGGCCCATGAAAAAGAAGGCCCGGTCCCGCGATGGGACCGGGCCTTTTCGGTCGAACCGGAGGCCGTGGGCTTCGGTGAGACCGCGGGTCAGGCGGTGCGGACGTGGCCCGTCGCGACCCAGCGCGGCAGGCGGAACGTCAGCAGCGCGCGGAAGGCGGCGGCGCGCTCGGTGCGAGCACGGGCGAAGGCTTCATCATAGGTGCGGGTGGTATGCGTCTCGAACATGGCGGGTATTCCTTATGCGGCAAGATTTCTGTCTTGGGACATATATGGCGCCCCAAAATCAAACCAACAAACGAGACTTTCGCAGGCCTCAGTTAAGTGATACTTGACTGACATGACCGACCGCCTGCCCCCGCTCACCGCGCTCCGCGCCTTTGACGCCGCGGCCCGGCACATGTCGTTCCAAGACGCCGCGGGCGAATTGAACGTCACCCCGGCCGCGCTGTCGTTCCAGATCAAGTCGCTGGAGGAGCATCTCGGCGCGCCGCTGTTTCACCGTCTCAACCGCCGGGTGGAGCTGACAGAGGCGGGGATCGCGCTCGCCCCTCAGACGACCGAGGGGTTCCAGACGCTGACGGCCGGGTGGCGTGCCGCCAAGCGGGTGCTCGACAGCGGCATCCTGACGGTGACCGCCGGTCCCGCGTTCACGGCCAAGTGGCTGGCGCCTCGCCTCTTTCACTTCGCACAAGGGCACCCGGAGGTGGAGCTGCGCTTCGCGGCCACGCTTCGGACGCTGGATTTCGCCACGGACGACGTCGATATCGCGATCCGCTTCGGCCCGACCGACACGGCGACGGACCCGAAGCTGCACGAGGCGCTGCGCATCGCGGAATGGGTCACGCCGATGATGCATCCCGACCTCGCGGCGCGGTTTCCGACGCCCGCCTCGCTGCGGGACGCGACGATCATCTTCGACGACTCAATCGCCTTCCTGCGCAGTTCGGTCAGCTGGGAGGACTGGTTCGCGGCCTGCGGGATCGACGCGGGGGACCTGCACGGCCCCCGCTTCAGCCAAGCCGATCACGCGATCGACGCCGCGCAGGCGGGGGCGGGCGTCGTGATGGGACGGGTATCGCTGGCCGAGGCGGCGCTCCGGCAGGGCCAGCTTGTCGCGCCGTTCGAGGTGGCGCTGGTGCCCCGCGCCGACTTCCGGGTGCTTTGCCCCAAGGGCGCCGAGACGCGGCCGAATACGCGCGCCTTTCTCGACTGGCTGCGGGGCGAGCTTCAACGGATGGAGGACCACACGAAAGGCCGCCGCATGATCCTCGCCCCATGACAAACGGCCCGCGCGTCGTGTCCGCACGGGCCGCCGGCCTCGGGGTCAGGTCGCGGTCAGTTGACCGGCGATGCGCTCAGACGCTCGATCTGCTGCTTAATGGCCAGCTTTCGCTTCTTCAGTTCGGTCAGCGCGATGCTGTCCACACCGGGAGCGCGCGATTCGGTCTCGACCTGTTTCGAGAGGTCCTCGTGCTTCTTCCGCAATTCCTGAAGGTGCGAATTGAGCGACATGGCGATCTCCTCTCCAATGATATGACATCTGCATGACACCACGGCGCGCCCCCGCCTGTCACGCGGTTTCCGCTGGGTCAGGCGACATGCTGCCTCGAATTCGAGCCAAATCGGCGGCATTGCGCGATGGCGCGGCAGGACAGGCGGTCCGGGCGATGTGTCGCAGGACTACTCGCTCACGGAGATTCCGTTGTCGCGCATCGTCGCCCGCGCGAGGAACAGATCCCGCTCGGCGACCATCATCCGGCGCGGCAGGATTCCGATCGATCCTTCGAGCACCGAGATGTTTGCGTCCAGCACGAAGCAGTCTATATCCTCGCCGTCCAGCAAGGCCGTGGCGAAGGCGATGATCGTGGGGTCGTTGGTCCGGAGCAATTCGCGCATCGTCGGACAGCTATGTGCGCAATTCGCGCTTGTCGAGACGGGACCCCATGACAGACACACGCCCCCACGCCCGCCTGACGGCCGCCCTGTCCGACGACATGACGGCGGTGGGCGATCTGATCCGCGACCGGATGGCCTCGGAGAACGCGCCGCGCATCCCCGAGGTGACAGCCCATCTGATCGAGGCGGGGGGCAAGCGGGTGCGCCCGCTGATGACCGTGGCCTGCGCGCGGATGTGCGGCTACGAGGGCACCGACCACATCAAGCTCGCCGCGACGGTCGAGTTCATCCACACCGCGACGCTACTGCATGACGACGTCGTCGACGAGAGCCGGCAGCGGCGCGGCCGACCGACGGCGAACCTGCTTTGGGACAACCAGTCGAGCGTGCTGGTCGGCGATTACCTCTTCGCGCGCAGCTTCCAGCTGATGGTCGAGACGGGCTCGCTCCGGGTGCTGGACATCCTGTCGGGCGCCGCCGCGACCATCGCCGAGGGGGAGGTGCTGCAACTGACGGCGGCGCGGAACCTCGCGACGACCGAAGAGACCTATCTCAAGGTCGTGCGCGGCAAGACGGCGGCCCTGTTCGAGGCGGCGGCACAAGTCGGCGGCGTGGTCGCGGGGGTGCCGGAGGCGCAGGAGCAGGCGCTGGCCCGGTTCGGCGATGCGCTGGGCGTCAGCTTCCAGATCATGGACGACTGGCTGGATTACGGCGGCGCGGGCGACGGGATCGGCAAGAACCTCGGGGACGATTTCCGCGAGGGCAAGCTGACCCTGCCGGTCATCCGGGCGCTGGCCCGGAGCGACGACGCCGAACGGGCGTTCTGGCGCGATGCACTTGAGCGGGGGAAGTCCGAGGACCTGGACCGCGCGCGCGCCATTCTCGCCCGCCACGGCACGCTGGAGGAGACGCGCGTCGAGGCGCTGGCCTGGCGCGACCGCGCGCGGGCGGCGCTGGCCGAATTGCCGGCATCCGACCTGCGCGAGATGCTGGGCGATCTGGCCGATTACGTGGTCGCGCGGGCGCTCTAGCGCAGCGTCGCGGCCCGGACCCACCAGCCGCGCCGGTCGAGCGCCGCGGCGGCCGCGTCGGCCGCCGCACGGTCGGGCCAGAGCCCGAAGCAGGTAGCGCCCGACCCGGACATTCGCGCAAGCTGGGCGCCGTGATCCCTGAGCGCTGCGAGGACATCCGCGATGCCGGGCGCAACCCGAAGCGCCGCCGGTTCCAGATCGTTGCGCTGGCCCCCGAGCCAGTCCGTCAGCCGGTCGGCATCGGCAAAGGACGGCAGCGCGCCGTGGCCGGTGTGGTCGACCCGCTTAAGGGCGGCGAAGACGGCTCCGGTCGGCGCGGCGAGCCCCGGATGGATCAGCACCGAATGGAGCGGCGGCAGGTCGAGCGGTTGGATCGTCTCGCCGATGCCCGACATGCGCGCAGCGCGCGCCACCATGCAGACCGGCAGATCGGCCCCGAGCGCAAGAAGCGCGTCGGTATCGAGCCTCGCGCCCACCAGGCGCAGCGCGGCCGCCGCATCGGAGGAGCCGCCGCCGATGCCTCCGGGATGGGGCAGGTTCTTCGTCAGCATAACGTGGCGCGACGCATCGGCCAGCGCCAAGGCGCGGCGCACGAGATTGGCCTCACCCGTCGGCACACCTGCCGCGAACGGCCCATCGACCATCAGCCCGTCGCCGGGCGCGACCGTCAGGACGTCGCCCAGATCGGCGAAGGCCACGATGCTGTCGAGCAGGTGATAGCCGTCGGCGCGGCGACCCGTGACGTGGAGCGTGAGGTTGATCTTGGCGGGCGCGAAGCCCGGCGCACGGTCGGGCGCCATGGCGGTCAGTCCTGCGCGACCCCGATCGGGCCCGCGCCACCCTCTTCCTCGAGCACGACATCCAGTCCGACCTCGAGCTTGCGGCGGATGCGCTCGACCTGTTCCTGCGGGTCGAGGCTCAGGGCGCGCTGCCATTGGAACCGCGCCTCGCGCTTGCGCCCGACGGTCCAGTAGACATCGCCCAGATGGTCGTTGATCAGCGGATCGGTCGGCCGGAGCTGGACCGCCCGCTCCATCGGCGCAACCGCCTCGTCGTAGCGTCCGAGGCGGTAGAGCACCCAGCCGAGGCTGTCGGTGATGTAGCCGTCATCGGGCCGAGCCTCGACCGCGCGTTCGATCATGTCCAGCGCCTCGTCGAGCTTGATGCGCTTCTCCACCAGACCGTAACCGAGGTAGTTCAGCACGCTCGGCTGATCGGGATTGAGTTCGAGCGCGCGGCGGAAATCGGCCTCGGCCCCGGGCCAGCGATCCAGCCGCTCGCGCGAGATGCCGCGGGCGTAGAAGGCGAACCAGTCGCGCGGCCCGACCTCTTCGATCAGGGCGATGGCACGGTCATAAGCCTCGACCGCGGGCTCGAACTGCTCGAGACGGCGCAGCGTGTCGGCATAGGCGGTCCAGACCTCGCGCCGGTCGGGCGTTGTGCGGGTCAGGGCACGCAGCACCTCCACGGCGGCCTCGGACTTGTCGGCGGCCAGGAGCACCTCGGCGCGCGTGATCTCCGCGCCGAAGAAAGCGGGATGGTCGCGCGGCACCTGCGTCAGCGCGGCATCGGCCAGCGCGTATTGTTCCTGCTCCTCCAGAAGCTCGCCGATCAGGACCAGCGCCTCGACATGGTTCGGGCGCAGGATGCTGGCGGCGCGCGCATTGATGAGCGTGTAGGTCGGGGACGTCTCGCCCACGAGGATCGCGGCAAGGGTGAAATAGGCTTCGGCCATGCCGTGCTGCGCCGTGGTGATGAAATCCCACGCGACCTCGTCGCCGGCGGCGATGCGGGCGGCCAGCGCCTGCAGGCTGGGGCTGTTGGTCAGCGCGTTCGCCGCGTCGAGCAGCTCGGTCGCATCCTCGGGCCGGCCCAGCATGGCCAGCACCTGCGCATGGGCTTCCACGCCGCGGGTCGTCAGGTTCATGGGGCCGTGCGCGTCGCCGGAGAAGATTTCCTCGGCGGCCTCAAAATCGCCCGCCATCGCAAGGGCATATCCCTTGTGGAGCCATGCGATGGGCGCAAAGCTCTCGCGCGTGGCCAGGTCGTCGAAGGCGGCGACCGCGCCCGGGATGTTGCCCTCGGCGCTCGCGATCCAGCCCGCGAGCAGCCCGTCGAGCAGCGTGCCCCCGACCCCGTCGCCCCCGAGAAGGCCGAGCGCCGTCTCGAAATCGCTGTCGCGCAGCGCACGGATCATCATCGCGTTGTCGGCGAACTGGCTGCTGCCGCCGGTCGCGGCGAGGGCCTCGGCATCGCGGGCGGCGCGGTCGACCTCGCCCAGGACAGAGTGGATGATGACGGCGTTCTCGAGGGTCTGCGGCGTGGCGCCGTCCTTGTCGACCAGCCGGTCGTAATACCGCCCCGCCGCCGCGTAGTCGTTCGAGAACCCGGCGATGCGGGCCGCCAGATAGGGCCCGGCCACGTCCTGTGCCTGCGCCATCGGCGCCGCAAGAAGGGTTGCGGCCAAAAGGATCGGTCGGATCATGTCGAGTACCCCTCGGGCGGCGCGCGCCGTCCCGCAAACTGTCTGCCACCTGAGGCCCTGCGGGGGTGCGCCCCGTCCGTCGGCCTGTCCCGTCGAACGGTAGGAGAGCGGTCACGCAGATGCAACGGACCGGGGACCCCAATCGGCAGGTCCCCGCCTCACATCCGCGTCACATGTTGGGATAATTCGGCCCGTCGCCGCCTTGGGGTGTGGTCCAGACGATGTTCTGGCTGGGGTCCTTGATGTCGCAGGTCTTGCAGTGGACGCAGTTCTGGAAGTTGATCTGGAACCGCGTGTCATCGCCCTCGCCCACGAATTCGTAGACCCCCGCCGGGCAATAGCGCGCCGAGGGACCTGCGTATGTCGGCAGGTTAACGTCCACCGGGATCGACGGGTCCTTCAGCTTGAGATGCGCGGGCTGGCTCTCTTCGTGGTTCGTGAAGGAGAAGGCCACGTTGGTCAGCCGGTCAAAGCTCAGCTTGCCGTCGGGCTTGGGGTAGTCGATCGGCTTGTGCTTCGACGCGGGCTCGGTGCTCTCGGCGTCGGATTTGCCATGGGCTTGGGTGAAGGGCGACCAGCCCGTCAGGTTGTTGAGCCACATGGACGCGCCGCCCACCGTCAGCGAGGCCGTCAGGCCGTAATTCGACCAGAGCGGCTTGACGTTGCGCACGCGCTTGAGGTCCTTCCCGATCGGGCCGGACCGGACTTCGGCATCGTAGGCGTCGAGCGTGTCGCCCTCGCGCCCGGCCAAGATGGCCTCATGCGCGGCCTCGGCCGCCGCCTTGCCCGAGAGCATGGCGTTGTGGTTTCCCTTGATGCGGGGGACGTTGACCATGCCCGCGGCACAGCCCAGCAGCGCGCCCCCTGGAAAGGCCGTCTTCGGCAGCGACTGCCATCCACCCTCGGTGATGGCACGGGCGCCGTAAGCCACGCGCTTTCCGCCTTCCAGAAGTTCGGCCACCATCGGGTGATGCTTGAACCGCTGGAATTCCATGTAGGGGAAGACGTAGGGGTTCTTGTAGTTCAGGTGGACCACGAAGCCGACATAGACCTGGTTGTTGTCGAGGTGGTAGATGAACGACCCGCCACCCGCGTTCTTGCCCAGGGGCCAGCCCATCGTGTGGACGACCTTGCCAGGGCGATGCTTCTCGGGATCGATCTCCCAGATTTCCTTCATGCCGAGGCCGTATTTCTGCACGTCGGCATCTGCGGCGAGGTCGAAGCGCTCGATCACCTGCTTGGAGAGCGAGCCGCGCACGCCCTCGCCCAGCATGACGTACTTGCCGTGCAGCTCCATGCCCGGCTCGTAGCCATCGCCCTTGGTGCCGTCGGGGTTCAGACCGAACTCGCCGGCCACGACGCCTTTGACGCGGTCGCCGTCATAGACCAGCTCCGAGCAGGCCATGCCGGGGAAGATCTCGACGCCGAGCGCCTCGGCCTGTTCGGCCATCCAGCGGCAGACATTGCCCATCGAGACGACGTAGTTGCCGTGGTTGTTCATTAGCGGCGGCATCGCGGCGTTGGGCACGCGGACGCGCCCCTCCTCGCCCAGGACGTAGAAGCTGTCGGAGGTGACGGGCACATCGAGCGGCGCGCCCTTCTCCTTCCAGTCGGGCATCAGCGCGTCGAGCCCCACCGGGTCCAGCACCGCGCCCGACAGGATATGCGCGCCGACCTCGGAGCCCTTTTCGAGCACGACGACCGACCGCTCGGGGTCCAACTGCTTGAGCCGGATCGCCGCCGACAGGCCCGCGGGGCCCGCGCCAACGATAACGACGTCGTATTCCATGGCTTCGCGTTCGGTCTGATCGGTCATCTCGGGCCACTCTCGGGTCGGTTTCGGCAAGTTGCGAATGGGTATGGGGATGGGTGACGTGCGGGTCAATCGTGACGCAGCGGTTTGTCGCGGGGCGGCAAGGCCGGGGGTTTCACACCCCCGGACCCCCGTGAGGTATTTCAGGCCAGAGGATGGGGGTGGCACGCGTTAAGGTTAATGCGGTGCGCGACGGAAATAGGTATCCCGCCGCAGGCGCGGGCACGCGCCGGAGAAGTCCAGCGCCCCGCGCCCGGCATCAGCTTGGCGGCACAGGCACCGGGGCGCCGTCCCCTGGCACGGCCATCGGCCCCTCGGCCTGTTCCGCGCGTCAATCCTGCGCCGACCATTCCTAAGGTTCGGTTACCGGGCCCGATCCTCTGGCCGGAAATACCTCGGGGTGCGGGGCAGAGCCCCGCGCCTGCCCTCGCCACCCGCGCGATCCTCCGCTAACAGGGCGCGACCCGTTCCCCGGAGGCCGCCATGCCCCCCTTCCGCATCGTCCTGATCCTGCTCTGTGTGGCCGGCATCGTGCTGCCGATGCGCTATTTCCTGCCGTGGCTCTCCGCCAACGATTGGGACCTGATGGCGATGGTCGATGCGTGGCATGTCAACGACGCGAGCTCCGGTCTCGTCTGGGACCTGACCGTGGCGGCGCTGACGCTGACGGTCTGGTCCATCTGGGAGAGCATCCGCACCCGCCGCTGGATCGGCCTTCTCGCCATTCCGGCCACCTATTTCGTCGGCGTGTCGCTCGGCCTGCCGCTCTATCTTTTGCTGAGGCGCGCCTGATGGATCACTTCCTCTACAAGGGCGGCATCCTCCATGCCGAGGATGTCCCCCTGCCCGAGATTGCGCGCGCGGTCGGCACACCCGCCTATGTCTACTCTGCCGCCACGCTTCTGCGGCACTACACGCTGTTCGACGAGGCGCTGGCCTGGGGGCCACATCTTGTCTGCTACGCTGTCAAGGCCGCGAGCAACGTCGCTATTCTGAAGCTCCTGGGCGATGCGGGTGCGGGCATGGACGTGGTGTCGGAAGGCGAGTATCGCCGCGCCCGCGCGGCAGGTGTTCCGGGCGACCGGATCGTGTTCTCGGGCGTCGGCAAGACCGAGGCCGAGATGCGCCACGTCCTCGCGGCGGGCGTCCGCCAGATCAACCTCGAGAGCGAACCCGAGATGCGGCTCCTGTCGCGGGTGGCCACAGAGATGGGGCTCGAGGTGCCGGTCACCGTGCGCGTCAATCCCGATGTCGACGCCAAGACCCACGAGAAGATCGCGACCGGCCGCTCGGACGACAAGTTCGGCATCCCGATCGCCCGCGCCCGCGCCGTCTATGCCGAGATCGCGACGCTGCCCGGCCTGCGCGTCGTCGGCATCGACGTGCATATCGGCTCGCAACTGACCGATCTCGACCCGTTTCGCACCGCCTACCGCAAGGTCGCAGCCCTGACCGAGGCGCTGCGCGCGGACGGCCACACGATCGAGCGGCTGGACCTCGGCGGCGGTCTCGGGATCCCTTATGCGCGCTCGAACCTCGCGCCGCCGGTGCCCTTGGAATACGGGCGCGTCATCCAGGAGGAGGTCGGCCATCTCGGCTGCGAGATCGAGATCGAGCCGGGGCGCCTGATCGCGGGAAATGCAGGCATCCTCATGGCCTCGACGATCTTCGTGAAGGCCGGCGAGACGCGCGATTTCCTGATCCTCGACGCGGCGATGAACGACCTCATTCGGCCCGCGATGTACGGCGCGCATCACGACATCGTTCCGGTGGTCGAAGCCGCCCCCGGCGCCGAGACGCGGCCCTTCGACGTGGTCGGACCGGTCTGCGAAAGCGGCGATACCTTCGCCAAGGGGCGCGACATGGTGCCGCCCCGCGCAGGCGATCTCGTGGCGTTCCGGAGCGCCGGCGCCTACGGTGCGGTCATGTCCAGCGAGTACAATTCGCGCCCGATGGTCCCGGAGGTCCTCGTGCAGGGCGATCAATACGCGGTGATCCGCGCGCGCCCGACCTTTGACGAGATGATTTCGCGCGATACCATACCGGAATGGCTCTCGGACGCTTAAGTCGAGGGTCCCGGATGCCGGCGGAGGCGCCCTTTTGGCCGAGACCCGACCCACCGATGCGCCCGACGCGCGACTGCGGCGCCAGCTGCGTCTGACCCATGCGGGCCTTTGGGCCGAGCGGGTGACGCGCGCGTTCTGGCCCGCCTGGACCGCGGCGTTCCTCGGGCTTGCCGCCTATGCCAGCGATCTGGTGCCCCCGCTCTGGGAATGGAGCCTGATCGGCGCCTGCGCGGCCCTCGTTCTGGTGCTGGCGGGCCTCGGGCTGCGCGGCTTTCACGCTCCGACCCGCGCCGAGGCGCGCGCGCGCCTCGACGCGACCCTGCCGGGGCGCCCGATCGCGACGCTCGCCGACGATCAGGCGATCGGCGGGTCCGATCCGCAATCACAGGCCGTCTGGGCCGCCCATCGCCGTCGGATGGCTGCGCGGCTAGGCGGCGCGAAGGCGGTGGCCCCGGATCTCAGGGTCTCGGACCGCGACCCTTACGCGACACGCTACATGGCGCTGACGCTTCTGGCGGTGGCGCTTCTCTTCGGGACGCTCTGGCGCCCTCCCGCGCCGATGAACGTCCCCGGCGGCGGCGAGGCGCAGGCCGCGGGCCCAACCTGGGAAGGCTGGCTCGAGCCGCCGCGCCATACCGGCCTGCCGACGCTCTACCTAGCCGATATCGCACCGGGCGAGGTCGAGGTGCCCGAGGGTACGCGCGTGACCCTGCGGCTCTACGGCACGGTGGGCGCACTATCGGTCAGCGAGACCGTGTCCGGCCGCGACGTTGTCGACCCGACCGAGGCGATGCAGGATTTCACCGTCACGCAATCGGGCACGCTTGCGATCGACGGCACCGCCGATGCGCCGGTCTGGACGTTGACCGCGCTGCCGGACGCGGCCCCCGAGATCGAGGTCGCGGGCGAGGCGGGGTTCGACTATCCCGACCAGATGACCCTGCCCTGGGCCGCCCGCGACGACCACGGCGTGACCGCCGCGCAGGTGGTGATCGCGCTGGACCGCGCCGCTGCCGATCGCAGCCACGGGCTTGCCGTCGATCCCGACCCCCGCGATCCGGTCGAGTTGGACCTCGCGCTGCCGATCACCGGCGACCGGACCGACATCCGCGAGGTTTTCCGCGCCGACCTGACCGAGCATCCGCTGGCGGGCATGCCGGTCGAATTGACGCTCGAGGCCGCCGACGCTGCGGGTCAGACGGGTCAGAGCACGACGCGCATCGTCCTGCCCGCACGGCCCTTCTACGATCCGGTCGCGTCCGCGCTGGTCGAGCAGCGGCGCGATCTTCTCTGGGCCCGGTCCAACGACGCGCGGGTGACGCGCTTGCTGCGGGCGATGACGTGGAAGGCGGACGATACCTTCGACAACCCGCCCGCGTTCCTGATCGTCCGGATGGCGATCCGGCGGCTCGCGGCGGTCGAGACGCTGGATGCGGCGACACAGGACGACGTGGCCGCGATGCTCTGGGAGGCGGCGATCCGGTTGGAGGAGAACAGTCTCGATTCCGCGCTGGAACGTCTGCGTCAGGCGCAGGAACGGCTGTCCGAGGCGATCCGGCAGGGCGCACCGCCCGAAGAGATCGCGCGCCTGATGGACGAGATGCGCGACGCGATGGACGACTATACCCGCCAGCTGGCGCAGCAGGACCCGCAGCAGGGTCAGCAACAGCAGCAGGCGCAGGGCGAGATGCAGCAGGTCACGCCCGACATGCTCGAGGAGATGATGCGCCGCATCGAGGAGCTGATGGAGCAGGGCCGGACCGCCGAGGCGCAGGAGCTTCTGCGCCAGCTTCAGGAGATGATGGAGAACATGCAGGTCACCCAGGGCCAGGGTGGCGGCGAGGGCGAACCCGGCGAGGGCGAGCAGGCGATGCAGGACCTTCGGGAGAGCCTGCGCGAGCAGCAAGGCCTCTCGGACGAGGGCTTCCGCCAGCTGCAGGAGCAGTTCAATCCCGACGCGCAGGCCGGCGAGGGCCAGCAGAACGAGGGCCCGAATGGCGGCCAGGGACGCGGCAGCGAACACAGCCAGACCGGCCCGCAACAGGGCCAGCCGGGCCAGCAGGAAGGGCAGGAGCCCGGCGAGGGCCAGGGCGGCCAGGCCCAGTCGCAGCAGCCCGGCGGCCAGTCCCAGAACCCCGGAGCGGGCGGCGGCGCGGGCGATCTCGCGGCGCGGCAGGAGGCGCTGCGGCGCGGACTGGAGCAGCTCCGCGAAAATATGCCGGGCGGCGGCAGCGAGGCCGGCGAGGCCGCGCGCGACGCGATCGGCCGGGCCGAGGACGCGATGCGCCGGGCCGAAGAGGATTTGGGTCGCGGCAGCCTCGGCGAGGCGCTCGACGATCAGGCGGAGGCAATGGACGCGCTGCGCGACGGCATGCAGGAATTGGGCCGCGCCATGGCCGAGGAGCGCCAGCAGGGCAATCCGGGCGAGGGCGAGGGCCAGGCGGCGACGCGGGGCGGCGGCGCGTTCGACCGCGATCCGCTGGGCCGCCAGTCCGGCCAGGGTGGGCGCCTCGGGACCGACGAAAGTTTTCTCAACGGCCCTGACGCCGCACGGCGCGCCCGCGATCTGATGGATGAGATCCGGCGACGCTCGGGCGAACGCGATCGGCCCCAGTTGGAGCTCGATTACCTGCGGCGATTGCTGGAGCGGTTCTGACGCCGGTCAGGCGTCGGGCGCGATCCGGTCCACCAGGGCTTCGGCCCCGGTCTCGAGCGCGATCCGCTGCGCATCCACGAAGCTGACATAGCCGTCGAGCGCGGCCGCGGCCTGCGGCACGGCGGCTGCGATGGCATCCGCGAAGATGTAAACGCCGACGAAGGCCAGGATCACGAGGCCGACTGTCAGGAACCCGATGCGGAACCCGCTTCGGGCCGGCGGCGCCATCTGGGCATGGTCGGCGGCGGCGGCGGCGGCGGCCTCGGCCTCCAGCGTCCGTTCGTCGGGGCGGAGCGAGGAGTTGATCTCCTCGATATCCGGCAGCAGCTCCCGGCGCGTCGTGCGCGCGGCGACAGGTGCGGCGCCCGCAAGGTCACCGGCGTCGGGGCCCGCGTTGGCGGCGGCCGGGTCGTCATAGGGGCCGTCATCCGTCGCGGCGGCATCGCGCAGCGCTTCGGCAATAGCGTCGTCGGTGCCATCATCCGGCGCGGTGGTGTCCGCATCGGGCGGCGCAGGAGGCTCGGCTTCCAGCGGGTGGTCCGGGCCGTCCGTTTCCACGGCGTCGTCGCGGGCACGGGCGACCGTTGCGGCGGCGGCCATGCGAGCACGTTCGGCAGCGGCCCGTTCGCGCGGATCGCCGTCCTCCTCGGGATCGGCCTCGGCGGCGGCTGACGGCGCGATCGGGTCAGTTTCGGACGCGCTCGACGCCGCTTCGGCGGCAGCGATGGCACGGGCGCGGATGCGGTCCTCGCGGTCGCGCTCGGCCTGAAGGATGTCGCGGGTGTCGCCCTCGGCCATGCGGCGGGGCTCGGGTGTGGCGGTATTCGGGGCCGCCTCGGGCGCTGCGGCGTCGGTGCCGGCCTCGGGTGCGCGTCGTCCGGGGCGGCGGACCGCGCGCTCCTCGGCGGCGGTCGCCTGCCGCGCGCGCCCGTCCTGGAACCACGTCGTGCCGCAGTTCGAGCATTGCACATCCCGTCCGCCGGACGGGATCATGTCATCCGCCACCTCGTATTGGGCGTTGCAATTGGGACAGGTGATACGCATGGGCCGGGGGCCGGTTCCTAAGGCTAATCGTGTACAATCACCGTCACCGCGCCCCATTGGCCCCGGCCTGTCAACCCCCGTGGCCCGGCCGGGCGCGGCAGGACAGGCCCGCCTGTGACCCCACGGGGACAGACCCGTCCGATTGCGTCGAGATTGTGGCTGGGGCAGAAGGTCGCCGAGCAGGGGAGCGGCGATGTGATCGAGCTTGAGGGCGCAGAATACGGCTATGGCGGCGCGGCCCTCCTTTCGGATCTGAGCCTGACGCTGGCGCCGGGATCGTTCCACTTCCTGACCGGACCGTCGGGCGCGGGCAAGACCACGCTCCTGAAGCTCTGCTACGGCGAGTTGAAACCGACCCGCGGCATCGTGCGTGTCGACGGGCGCGACACGCGCAGCCTCGGGCGGGACGGGTTGGCGCGGATGCGGCGGCGGATCGGCGTCGTGCATCAGGACTGCCAGTTCCTCGACCATTTGCCGCTGGCCGAGAACGTCGCCCTGCCCCTTCAGGTGACGGGCCAGGACGTCGCGCGGGCCGATGTCGACCAGCTTCTGGGCTGGGTCGGGCTGGGCCAGCGGGCCGATGCCGCACCGCCGGAGCTGTCGGGCGGCGAGCGCCAGCGGGCCGCGCTGGCCCGCGCGGTCATCATGGATCCCGACATCCTGATCGCGGACGAGCCGACGGGGAATATCGACTGGGACATGTCGCAACGCCTGCTGGGCTTGCTGGCCGAGCTGAACAGGCTGGGCAAGACCATCGTCGTGGCGACCCACGACCTTGCGCTGATCCGCGCGGCGAAGCCGCTGGTGTCCGCCCGCGTCCTGCGGCTGGCGGGCGGAACGCTCGCGGCGGCGGGGGCCGAGCTGTGACCTCGCTCCGCGCGATGCTGGACCTCGTCATCGGCGACCGCGCCGCCGACCGGGTGGTGCCGCCGACCGGGCACACCGTCTGGCTGACGGTGCTGACGGCGGGCGCGATGGCGTTCCTCGCGGTCTTCGCGCTGGCCCTGTCGCTCGCCACCGGCCGCCTTGCGCAAAGCTGGGGCGAGACCCTCGCGCAGGCGGCGACGGTGCGCGTGTCGGCGCCGGCGGATCAGGCCGACGCGCAGGTCGACGCGGTGATGGCGATCCTCGTGACCACGCCGGGCGTGGCCTCCGCCCGTGTCCTGACCGAGGACGAGCAGGCCGCGCTTCTCGAGCCGTGGCTGGGCCCCGACCTGCCACTCGACCGGCTGCCCCTTCCCCGGCTGGTGGAGCTGGTGGGGACCGACGCGCTTGACCGCGAGGGGCTGCGCCTGCGGCTGGCCGCCGAGGTGCCCGGCGCAGCACTCGACGACCATACGCGCTGGCGGCGCCCCTTGGTGACCGCGGCGGAGCGTCTGCGTCTGCTGGGCTGGACCTCACTGGCGCTGATCGGCGGCACGATGGCCGCGATGGTGACGCTGGCCGCGCAGGCCGCGCTGGCCGCGAACCGGCCCGTGATCCGCGTCCTCCGCCTCGTGGGGGCGCGCGATGCCTATGTCGCCCGCGCCTTTACCCGCCGTTTCACGCTCCGCGCGCTGATCGGTGCGGTCGTCGGCACGGTGCTGGGCGTCGCCGCCATTGCCGCCCTGCCCGCCGCCGATGCCGCGGGCGGGTTCCTGACGGGGCTCGGATTTCGCGGGGCCGGCTGGCTCCTGCCGGGTCTCATCCCGCCATTGGCCGCGATCGTGGCCTTCCTTGCAACGCGACGCGCGGCCTTTCGCGCGCTGGCCGGTTTCGAGTAGGGGTCCGGGATGCAATATCTCCGTTCGCTGATCTTCAACATCGCAATGTACGCCTGGATGCCGATCTGCGGGCTGATCTACCTGCCGCGCATGATCGCCTCGCCCGACGGCGCGCGCCGCGCGATGGATGTGTATGCCCGGACGACGCTGAAGATGCTCGAGGCGATCTGCGGGCTGTCCTGCGAGCTGCGTGGCACGCCTCCGTCGGGCGGGGTGCTCGTGGCGGCCAAGCACCAGTCGTTCCTCGACGTGATCCTGCTCTGGTCGGCGGCGCCGCGGGGCTTCTTCATCATGAAGTCGCTCCTCGCCTATGCGCCGGTGCTGGGCCAATACGCGCTGCGCGTCGGCTGCGTGCCGGTCCAGCGCGGCAAGCGCGGCGAGGCGATCAAGCGGATGCTGGCCGAGATCCGGTCGGGCAAGCGCGAGGACGGCCAGCTCCTGATCTATCCGCAGGGCACGCGCGTCGCTCCCGGTGCGACGCGGCCCTACAAGGTCGGGACCTTCGCGCTTTACGAGCAGCTGGGGCAGACCTGCGTGCCGGTGGCGACCAACGTCGGCGTGTTCTGGCCCAAGCGCGGGCTTCTGCGAAAGCCGGGGCGCGCGGTGATGGAGTTCCTCGAACCGATCCCGCCGGGTCTGGGCCGGGCGCAGTTCATGGCGCTTCTGGAGGAACGGGTCGAGGGCGGCTCCAATCGCCTGATGGCCGAGGCCGGGTTTCCCGTGGCGCAGCATCCTAGGCTCGGAGGCGACCCGGTGGCCGAAGCCGCCCATGACGTCGCTCAGGAAAAGACGTAGGCCCAGACGCCGCCCACGGCGAGCTGTGCCGCCACGAGGACGGCCAACAGGGCGCGCAGCCAGATCGAGCGAAAGCGGGTCCAGCACCAGGCGGCGAGCCCGACGACCAGAACCACCTCCAGCGGCGCGATCCAGCCCGCGTGGTGATTGCCGTCCCAGTAGCTGAACGGCGAGGCGAAGATCCAATCCGTGAACGGCCAGAAATGGGCCCGCCCGTCATCATGGTGCAGCGGGAAGTCCAGCGCGAGATGCAAGAGGCCCGCCCCTGCCCCGGCGATGAGCCACGGCAGTCCGCGCCAGAGCCCCAGCACCAGGAAAAGCCCCCAGACGAAGACCGAGTTGTCGACCGCGAAGACCGCCTGCCATTCGTCCGAGAAGTAGAGCTCGCCGAAGACCCGCTCCGCCGGGATGCCCCAAGCCAGCGCGCCTCCCGCCATCAGGTAGAGCGACAGGTCGGGGATCAGCGCGCCCGCCAAAGCCGCTGCGGTGACGCGGGGCCGACCGGGCTTGCCGAAGGCGGCCAGACCGATGATGAGATGGGCCGGGGTGTTCACGCGCCCACGGCTGACGGGAGGTGCGCGCCATGGCAAGGGCGATCATGGTGCAGGGGGCGGGGTCGAATGTCGGCAAGTCGATGCTGGTTGCCGGGCTCTGCCGCCACTTCGCGCGGGCAGGCCTTCGGGTGCGCCCCTTCAAGCCGCAGAACATGTCCAACAACGCCGCCGTGACCGCCGACGGGGGCGAGATCGGGCGGGCGCAGGCGCTGCAGGCCATGGCCGCCGGTGTCGAGCCGGTGGTCGACATGAACCCCGTCCTCCTCAAGCCGGAGACCGAGACGGGATCGCAGGTGATCGTGCAAGGGCGCAGGCTGGCGACCGTAAAGGCCCGCGACTATGCCGCGTTGAAGCCGCAACTGCTGGACGCCTGTCTGGACAGCTTCCGGCGCATCGCCGCGACATGCGACCTCGTGATCGTCGAGGGCGCGGGCAGCCCCGCCGAGATCAACCTGCGCGCGGGCGACATCGCCAATATGGGCTTCGCCGAGGCGGCGGGCGTGCCGGTGATTCTGGCGGGCGATATCGACCGCGGCGGCGTGATCGCGCAGCTCGTCGGGACCAAGGCGGTGCTGGCCCCGGAAGACGCGGACCGGATCACGGGCTTTCTGGTCAACAAGTTCCGCGGCGATGTCAGCCTCTTCGACGAGGGGACGCGCCAGATCGCGGCCCGCACCGGCTGGGCGCCGCTCGGGACCGTCCCTTGGTTCGACGACGCCCATCGCCTGCCCGCAGAGGACATCCTCGACATCCGCTCCGCCAAGCGCGACGGCGCTTTCCGCATCGCCGTGCCGCGCCTGAACCGGATCGCCAATTTCGACGATCTCGACCCGCTCTCCGCCGATCCCGCGCTCTCGGTCGAGATCGTGCCGCCGGGTCGGCCGCTGCCGGTCTGCGACCTCGTGCTGATCCCCGGCTCGAAGACGACCATCGCCGATCTCGACGCGGTCCGCGCCGAGGACTGGGATATCGACCTTGCCGCCCATCGCCGCCGGGGCGGGCACGTGCTGGGCATCTGCGGCGGCTACCAGATGCTGGGCCGAAGCCTCTCGGATCCCGAAGGGCTGGAAGGCGCGCCCCGGATGGTGCCGGGCCTCGGGCTTCTGGATGTCGAGACGGTGATGCGGCCCGAGAAGCACCTCGCGCGGGTGCGCGCCACGGACATCGCCAGCGGCACCGCGGTCGCGGGCTACGAGATCCATCTGGGCGAGACGACCGGCCCCGACACCGCGCGCGGCTGGCTGATGCGCGACGGCGCGCCCGTCGGCGCCGCCAGCCCGGACGGCCGCGTCCTCGGCTGCTATCTCCACGGGCTGTTCGCGGGGGACGCGTTCCGCGCGGCCTTCCTGTCGCGCCTCGGGGCCGCGCCGAGCGACGAGCCCTACGCGGCCGGTGTCGAGGCCACGCTCGACGCGCTGTCCGAACACCTCGCGCGGGCCCTCGACATGGACATGATCCTCTCGCTGGCCCGGCCGGTCTGACAGGACGTTTGTCAAGACGCGTCCGCGTGTTACGCTCCGGCAAAACCTCGAACCTGCCCTTTCGGAGAATCCACCCCTATGCGCCGCATCCTGTCCGTCCTCGCCCTGGCCCTGTCGGCCACGGCGACCCCCGTCCTCGCCGCCCAATGCATCACCAGCCAAGGCCAGTTCGGCAATTACAAGGCGGGCCTCGCGCAGCAGGCAGCCGCGTCCGGCGTGGGCCAGCGCGGGCTGCAAGCTCTTCAGAACGCGCAGCTTTCGGGCATCACCTGGCGATTCGAGTCGAACCCGGCCAGCCAGTCGGGCGTGGCCCAGGGCAACCCCGCGACCTTCCTCGCGAAGCGTTCGGGCAGCTCGGCCGAGGCGTTCATCAATCAGGTCCAGCGCAAGATCAACGCCAACCCCAATACCTTCGCCGCCATCGAGCGCAGCTACGGCGTGCCCGGCTCGATCCTCGCGACGATCTGGGGGCTCGAGACGTCCTGGGGCGGCTATACCGGCCGCACGCCCATCATCGACGGGGCGATCACCCTGGCCTCCTACTGCCGCCGCCACCCGCGCTTCGAGAGCCATGCCATCGCGGCGCTGCAACTGGCGGATCGCGGCGTCATCAACTCGGGCACGCAGGGCGGCCCGTCGGGCGAGCTGGGCCATATGCAGTTCCTCGCCGGGAACTGGGCCCGGTTCGGCGTGGATGCCAATGGCGACGGTCGCGCCGATCCCTATAACGCGGTGGACGCGCTGGCGTCGGCGGCCAACATGCTGCGCGCGAATGGCTGGCGCGCGGGTCAGCCCTTCGGCCAGGGCACGGCGAATTTCAACGTGCTCTCGGCGTGGAACGACAGCGGCAACTACCAGCGCGCCATCGCCTACGCCGCCGAACGGGTGCGGTGAACGGCGACGCCGGTGCTGGTGGCCTGAAGGTGGGTTGCTGGGCGTCGGTCGCCGAGAACCGGAGACTTTGCGGGGCAACGTCCCGGTGCCATTTGTCTGGTTGATCCGCCACGATTGTCACTTTGTGAAAATCGCGGTGTGCGGGCGGCGGGACTCGAACCCGCACGGGCCAGGCCCCTCAGATTTTAAGTCTGGTGTGTCTACCATTCCACCACGCCCGCATGGTCCCGGCCTAGCGGGCGGGCGGGGGCGTTGGCAAGCGGGTCAGAGCTCGATCTCGTCTCCACCCGGCCCCGGTTCCATCGTCAGGAAGTGCCGCTCCGACAGCCATGGGTTCAGCGCGACGGCCTCGCGGATGGCGTCCTGCCCCTCGCCGATGCGACCCATCGAGATCAGCGTGAGGCCCTTGCCCGCGATCGCCGCAACATGCCGGGGGCTGAGCGCGATGGCACGGTCGAGATCCGGCAAGGCCGTCGCGAACTCGCCGCGCAGGAAATTCGCGAAGGCACGCTGATTGTAGCCCTCGGCATAGTCCGGGCAGTAGTCCACAAGCGCATCGAACGCGATCAGCGCACCGGCGAGATCGAAGGACGCGCGCCGGTCCATGCCCTCGTCGAGAAGGGCTTGCGCCTCGGCATCCGGGGCCTTCGTCCAGAGCGCCCACATCGCCGCCGAAACAGGGCGGACCGCCATTTCGTTCGGGGCGGCCCGTGCCTCGGCCACGAGCGCGTCCATCGGCGCGCGGATATCCGGTGCGGCGGGACATTCGGCCAGGGCCGGGGCCGCGAGGGAGACGAGACAGCAGATCGCGATACGCATGGCCCAACGGTGACGCGTCAGGCGGCTACGTCAAGTCATACGGGCGTGAGTGTTACTGGTTCGCGGTGTCGACCGGCGTGTCGGGCCGGACGCGCTTGCCGACGGTGGACAAGGCCGGGGTGCGGGCGAATTCGCCCACCAGCACGTCGAGTTCGGTCTCCATCACCGCGGCGAGGCTGACGGATTGCCCCTCCCATTCGGCCTTGGCCGAGATCACGGAAATCAGGCGGATCTCGCCGTCGAACACCGCGAAGACCGGGGCGCCCGAGGCGCCGAAATCGACCGAACAGCTCAGCACGAGGATGTCGTCGTCCCGCGTCAGGATGGTGCAGGCCTCCTCCCGCGAGGGGGCGTCGGCGCGGTCGCGGGCATAGCTGACGACCTGCACCGTCTGGCCCGCGCGAACGCGAAGCTGGGTGCGGAAGGGCTTGACGTGGCCGCTGCGGACGGGACGGTCCAGCTCGAGCAGGGCCAGGTCCGAGCCGACGCGACCGAGGCGGTTGGCATCGGCGAAGTCGTATTCGGGGTGCAGGACGATGCGGCGGATGCCGCGATAAGCCTCGGCCCGCCCGAAGCGCAGCCCGGCCTGGAATTCGATGGTCGAAGGCTCGATCCGCTCGCCCGTCTCCTTGTCGTACATGCAATGGGCGGCGGTGATGACGACGTCCGAGGTCACGAGCGACGCGGTGCAGAAACCGCGGTCGCCGAGGTTCAGCCGCCCCACCGCCTCCCAGCCGCGGGTGGCGTCGGCGGTGCTGAGGGTCTCGAGCATCCCGTCTGCCCCGGCAGGCGCAAGCGCGGCGGCCCACAGCGTGACGGCGGCAAGCGCGGTTCGGATCGTGGTCATCATGGAATGGTCGTCCCCGGAATGTGTCGAGGCCAACCTGGGGGGTGAGTCGGGCATGGCCGGGGCCGCACCGGTCTCGTTTCGGGACCAATCCGCGACGGAATCGCCTTATTGTGTCGCGGATCAGGCCGTTCGGGGCGGATCGTCCCGTTTCCGCCATGATCTGCGCCGGGTTTTTCCGGGACCTCGCATATCGGTTGATCCCAGGCACGGGGCGGCCCGGCGAGTGCAACCGCCCGGCCCGATCCGAGCGACCGGGGCGGTCAGCGCAGGCGAGGCGGCGCGGCGGCGGCGCGCGGGGCGCCCGGCTCGTGAGCGGCGATGGCGGGCGGCACCGGCCCGCCCGTGGCCCAGTCGAGCAATTCGACCGTATGCACGACCGGCACCGAGGCCGCGCCGCCGATCTGCATCATGCAGCCGATATTCCCGGCCGCGATCACGTCGGGCGCCCGCTCCTCCAGCGTCGCGACCTTGCGCCGCTTCAGCTCGCCCGAGATCTTGGGCTGCATGAGGTTGTAGGTCCCGGCGCTGCCGCAGCAGAGATGCGCGTCGCGCGGCTCGAGCACCGTGAACCCGGCACGTTTCAGAAGGTCCTTCGGCGCGCCCTTGATCTGCTGGCCGTGCTGCAGTGAGCAGGCCGCGTGATAGGCGACCTGCATCGGCCCCGCCCCCGCATTCTCGGGCACGCGCCCCGTGGGCACGCCGCCGACGCCGTCGCGGGCGGGGCGCGGCGGTGTCGCGTAGTCGCGATCGGTGCCCATCAATTCCAGCAGCACCTCGGACACGTCGCGCGCGATGGCCGAGACCGCGGCGGCCTTGTCGGCGAGAGGGTCGTTGCGGAACATGTGGCCGTAATCCTTCACCGTCGTCCCGCAGCCCGAGGTGTTGATGACGACGGCGTCCAGCCCTTCGCCCGCCATCTCACGCGACCAGGCCTCTATGTTGCGGGCGGCGAAGGCATGGCTCTCGTCGGTCTTGCCCATGTGGTGCGTCAGCGCCCCGCAGCAGCCCATGCCCTCGGGGATCACCACTTCGGCCCCGAGCCGCGTCAGCAGCCGGATGGTCGCGTCGTTGATGTCGGTGTTCAGCGCCTTTTGCGCACAGCCGGTCATCAGGGCGACGCGCATCTTCCGCTCGGGCACGGCGAAGACCTGCGGATCGTCATTGCGGCTGACCGGCGGGATCGTCTTCGGTGCCATCGCCAGCATCGCCTTCAGCCGCGCATCCGGCATCAGGAACGCGAAGGGCTTGCCGATCTTCGCCCCGAGCAGCGCCACGCGAAACCGCGTCGGATAGGGCAGGATGCGCGAGAGCGTCCAACGCAGCAGCCGGTCCATCAACGGGCGCTTGTAGGTCTTCTCGATATGCTCGCGGGCGTGGTCGACCAGATGCATGTAATGCACCCCCGACGGGCAGGTCGTCATGCAGGCCAGGCACGAAAGGCAGCGGTCGATATGCTTGACAGTCTTCGCATCGGCCGGACGGTCGTTCTCCAGCATGTCCTTGATGAGGTAGATGCGGCCCCGCGGGCTGTCGAGCTCGTCACCCAGCACCTGGTAGGTTGGACAGGTTGCCGTGCAGAACCCGCAATGCACGCAGGTCCGCAGGATCTCGTTGGAGCGTGCCGTGGAGGGATCGGCGAGCTGTTCGGGCGTGAATGTCGTCTGCATGGAAACCCTTACGCGGAGAAGAAGGCCAGCGCGCCGACGGCCGCGCCGCCAGCCAGCGCGAGCACGAGATAGATCGCGCGGGACAGGAGGCGGCGCTCGCCCGCGGGAATGCTGACGAGGTAGATGATCGCGGCGAGCGGTGCGACGGCGAAGGCCGCACCGACGGCGATGCCGGCCTCGCGCGCGATGTCGAAATGGGTGGTGGAGGACACGTGCATCGCCGCGCGCACGATCAGCGCCGCGCAAGCCGCAAGCGTCAGGGTGGCGACGATCAGCCCGGCCCTGCGGGGCAGCAGCGTCGGCACCCAGAACGCGGCCGCGAAGATGAGGAAGGCCGCCACGTTCACCATGGGGGAACCTCCGGTGATGCGACCGGCCGGGTCATGCCCGTTCCGTGGCCCGCGCCGAGAAGAGGCCGCGCGGGTCGAACCGCGCGCGGATGCCCTGTTCCAATGCGGCGAGCGCCGGGGCCTGGTGCGGCGCCGTGGCGGGTCCGGTGACACGGGCGGCGTGAGCGCCGAGATCGCCCAGCGCGGCGCGCGGGTCCGCGCCCTCGGGCAGGCGCAGCCAGACGAGCCCGCCGCCCCAGTCGAGCAGCACGGCCTCGGCGCCGGCCCGCGCCACGACATCCGCCGCCCGCGAGCCGCGGACATGGACGCGCCAGACATCGCCCGCGCCCGCGACCGGCTCGGCATCCCGAATGCGACGCCAGAGCTCGGTGGAGGCGTCGCCCTCGATCCGCTCGGTGGCACCGAACGGTGCCAGCACCCCGGCCAGCCGCCCTGCACGGTAATCGACCGACCCCGCCAGCCCTTCCAGCCGCAGGACCGTCGCGCCGGCCTGTGGGTCATGCGCGGCGGCGGAGACCTCGAAGGGCGAGGACAGCGCGGCGGCCATCGCGGTGACGGCGCGGGCCACGTCCAGCCCATCCAGCCGCAACGTCGCCTGCGTGGCGGCGGCGGGCAGGACCTTGAAGCTGACCTCGGTGAGGATGCCCAGCGACCCGCGCGACCCCGCCAGGAGCTTCACGAGGTCGTAGCCGGTCACGTTCTTCATCACCCGGCCGCCGTTCTTGACCACGCGCCCCTCGCCATCGACGAAGCGCACGCCGATCAGGCTGTCGCGACAAGCGCCCGCCTGGACGCGGCGCGGCCCCGAGACGTTCATCGCGACCGCGCCGCCGATGGTGGGCGTGCCGGACGTGCCCAGAAGCGGGCGGTGATCCATCGGCTCGAAGGGCAGACGCTGGCCCTCGGCGGCGAGCGCGGCCTCGACCTCGGTCATCGGGGTGCCCGCACGCGCAACGAGCGTCAGGGCGCCCGGCTCGTAGAGGGTGATGCCCGACAGACCCGCGGTCGTCAGCGCCTCGCCCGCGGCGGGCGCATGGCGCGTGCCGCCGCCCCGGATCGACAGCGGCGCGTTGGCGCCGCGCACAATCTCGGCGAGGTGATCTTCGGTTTCGGGTGTCAGCACGTCCGGTCCTTCCTCTGGCCCCAAATACCTCCGCCGGAGGCAAGAATATTCGGCGAATATTCTTTCGCTCAGCCCCGCCGGTCCGCCGTGACGGCGAGCGGGAACACCTTGGCCGGGTTCAGCAGCCATTTCGGGTCGAACACGTCCTTGACGCGAAGCTGGGCCTCCATGTCGTCGGGCGTGAACTGGTGGTTCATCAGGTCGCGCTTCTCGATCCCGACCCCGTGCTCGCCCGTCAGGCATCCGCCGACCTCGACGCAGAGCTTGAGGATTTCGGCGCCCATCTCTTCGCAGATCTCCAGATCGCCCGGCTTGTTGGCGTCGTACATGATCAAGGGGTGCATGTTGCCGTCGCCCGCGTGGAAGACGTTGCCGACGCGCAGCCCGTACCTCTCGGAAAGCGCCGTGATCCCGGCCAGGACGCGGGGCAGCTCGGAGACGGGGATCGTGCCGTCGAGGCACATGTAGTCGCTGATGCGGCCCGTCGCCCCGAAGGCCGATTTGCGGCCCAGCCAGATCTTCGCGGCCTCGTCGGAGGATTGCGACTGGCGCAGCTCGACCGGGTCGTGGCGGCGCGCGATCTCCTCGATCAGGGCAAGCTGTTCGTCGATCTCGGCCTCGGAGCCCTCGACCTCGACGATCAGGAGCGCTTCGCAATCGGGATAGCCTGCATGGGCGTAATCCTCCACGATGCGAATGATGATGCGGTCCATGAACTCGATCGCCACCGGCAGGACGCCGGCCTTGATTATGTCCGCCACGCAAGCCCCTGCGACTTCGAGGCTGTCGAAGCCGATCAGCACCGGGCGCGCGCCTTCGGGCTTGGGCAGGATGCGGAGCGTGGCCTCGGTGACGACGCCGAGCTGCCCTTCGGAGCCGCAGATCACGCCCAGAAGATCGAGCCCCGCGCTGTCCATATGCGCGCCGCCGATCTCGACCACGGTGCCGTCCATCTGCACCAGCGTCACGCCCAACAGGTTGTTCGTCGTAACGCCGTATTTGAGGCAATGCGCGCCGCCGGAATTCATCCCGATATTGCCCGCGATGGCACAGGCCAGTTGCGAGGACGGATCGGGGGCGTAGAAGAACCCGTCCGCCTCGACGGCGCCGGTGACGCTGAGATTGGTGCGCCCGGTCTGGAGGCGGATGATGCGGTCGTCGTAATCGACCTCGAGCACGTCCGTCAGGCGCGCGACCCCGAGGATCAGGCAATCCGCGGTCGGCAGCGCGCCTCCGGCGAGTGACGTGCCCGACCCGCGCGGCACCACCGGCACCTCGAGCGCGTGGCAGATGCGCAGCACGTCCGACACCTCCTGCGTCGAGCGCGGCAGAACGGCGGCCAGCGGCGGGCACTTGTAGGCGGTCAGCGCGTCGCATTCATAGGCGCGGGTTTCAGCCTCGTCGCTGATGACTGCGTCGGCGGGCAGCACCTCGAGCAGCCGGGCGACGAGCTCGGCCTTCTTGGCCAGCGCGAAGGGTTCGATCGGGGGCATTTCCATGGGATCGGTCCTCGCTGCGGCAATTGGTAAGATCATATTACCAATTTCCAGGAAGGCAAGCGCCGTCTCGTGGTGCTAGGGCTTCGGCATGACGCTCTCACTTCTCACCGATCTCGCGCCTGCCGACCTTGCTGCCCTCGCGGCCCTGTTGGTCGCATGGTTCGGTTGCGGCTGGTTGATCGAACGGTCGGACCGCTCGGTGACGCAGCTCATGAGCCGCTACCGCCGCGACTGGATGGTCGAGATGATCACCCGCCAGCCGCGCATCTTCGACGCGGCGATCCTCGGGAGCCTTCGGCAGGGGACGACCTTCCTTGCCTCGGGCGCCATGATCGCGGTCGGCGGCGTGCTGGCGCTGGCCGGCAATGCCGAGCGGCTGGACAGCATCGTGATGGATGTCGGCGTCGTGGGCCAGCCGGTGCTGCTCTGGCAGGCGAAACTGACGCTGGTGGCGCTGATCCTCGTCCACGCGGTGTTCAAGTTCGTCTGGTCGAACCGGCTTTTCGGATATTGCGCGGTGGTGATGGCGTCGGTCCCGAACGACGTGGACCACCCCGAGGCCCGCCCGCGCGCCGATCAGGCCGCCGAGTTGAACATCCGTGCCGCGCTCAACTTTAATCGCGGCCTGCGCTCGATCTATTTCGCCTTTGCCGCCCTCGCCTGGGTCGCCGGGCCCTGGGCCCTGATGATCGGGACAGCCGCGATCTGCTGGACGGTCCTGTCACGGGAATTTGCATCGACCTCGCGGGTCGTCCTGATGGAGGATTGATCCCATGCGTATCCTTCTGCCCCTCGCCCTTCTCGCCGGACCCGCCCTGGCCGACCTCCCCGTCGTCGAGGCGGTCGAGTTGCGCCCCGGTGGCGACGGCTGGACCTTCGACGTCACCGTCAGTCACGCCGATACCGGATGGGAGCATTATGCAGACGGATGGGAGGTTCTGGGCCCCGACGGCATGCGGCTCGGCTACCGCGAGCTTCTGCATCCCCATGTGACAGAACAGCCCTTCACCCGATCGCTTCGCGGCGTCGAGGTGCCCGAGGGCGTCGGGACCGTCACCGTGCGCGCCCACGACAATGTCCACGGCTGGGGAGAGGCGGTCGAGGTCACGCTGCCCTGAGGGGCGCCGTCAGCCCCCGTCGAAGGTCATCCACGCGTCCCGCCCGTCGATCGCCGCCACGAGGCTCAAGGCGGCAAGCGCGGAACTTCGCGGCGCTCCCGGCAGGCTCTGGCCCGCGATCGTGATCCGCATGTCCCCGAACGCGCCGGAGGCCGTGATGTCATGCGTGTTCGCCGTGACCTCCGGGTCCGCGATCAAGGCGACGGTCGTGGCATCGAACCCGAGCCCCGACAGCGCGACGGCGGCGGCGACGTTGGCGTTCTTCGGGTAACCGAGCGCCGCCTCGCGGGCCGACCCCTCGAAATGGGTCACCGGGGCGGAGAGCGGGCGGGCCAGGTCGATCCTGTCCTCCGCCGGGGAGCCGCGCCAGCCTTCGGGCGGCTTGCGGCCCGTATAGGTGACGCGCTCCAGCGCCCCGGCCGCGCGGGCCGCGCGCAGCACGTCGAGCCCTCCGATCGCACCGCTCGCCAGACGCAGCCGGGCCGTCCCGGCCGAGGCCGCCGCCTGCAAGCGGTCGGCCAGTGCGGCATCGGCCAGCGCGCCGAGCGACAGCGTCAGGACGTCGATGCCCGCGGCGAGCGCCTCGGCCCCATGTGCGACGAGGCCGCCGTGCCCGGCGCAATCCACGAGAAGGCGCGTCCCCCGCGGCAGGTCGGCGACCCGTGCGACACGGGGCGGCCCGTCCGGTTCCTCGGTAACGCGGGACGGTCGGACGAGCAGGGCCGAGACGAACCCCGCCGGCAGATGACCTAGAACATACGACCCGATGGCTCCTGCCCCTAGGATCGCGACGGTCATGCGCGCGTCACGCCGAATGCGCGCCGTCCGCCAGCGTCTTCACGTAGGCCAGCACTTCGCCCACGCTATCGCCGCGGCCAATCCGTTCGACGATGGCGGAGCCGACAACGCAGCCATCGGCGACGGCGGCGATGTCGCGGGCGGCGTCGGGGGTCTTGATGCCGAAGCCGACGATGACCGGCAGGTCGGTCTCGGCCTTGATGGCGGCGACCTCGGGGGCGACCTTTTCGGCGCTGGCCGCACCCGCGCCGGTGATCCCGGTGATCGAGACGTAATAGACGAAACCGGACGTGTTCTGGAGCACCTTCGGCAGGCGTGCGGCATCGGTGGTCGGTGTCGCGAGGCGGATGAAGTTCAGACCGGCCGCCTGCGCGGGCAGGCAAAGCTCGGCATCTTCCTCGGGCGGAAGGTCGACGATGATGAGCCCGTCGACGCCCGCCTCCTTCGCCTGTTCGAGGAAGCGGTCCACGCCCCGTGAATAGATCGGGTTGTAATAGCCCATCATCACGACCGGCGTCGTGTCGTCCTCGGCCCGGAGCGCGCGCACGATGTCGAGCGTGCCGTCGAGCGTCATGCCGCCGTCGAGCGCGCGTTGTCCGGCAAGCTGGATCGTCGGGCCATCCGCCATCGGGTCGGTGAAAGGCAAGCCCAGCTCGATGATGTCGACGCCGGCCGCGGGCAGCCCCAGCACGATCTCGCGCGCGGTGGCCGCATCGGGGTCTCCGGCCATGACATAGGCCACGAAGGCGCGGCGGTTCTCGGCGCGCAGCCGGGCGAAGGTGTCGTCGATGCGGGTCATGCGGGCCTCCGGCGCAGGGGTCGCGGTTCGGTGCCCGACGCGGGGCGCCGCGTCAATGCGCGGCAGGGGGATCGTGGCGATTTCGCCGGGACCGGGGCAGCACCGGAGGGTGCCTACCCGACTTGTAACCGCGCGACGAGGCGATGTCCGCCGGTGGCGCCAACCTGCGCCCCCCTCTCGAATTCGCGGCGCCCCGATGCGATCTCGACGCCGCCCTACTGGACATTCGCGCGCGCGCCCCCATCTCGGGTGGCATGAATTACTTGCTCGCCATCCTGCTCCCGCCGCTGTCGATCTTCCTTGCGGGCCGTCCGATCCTCGGGATCGTGACGTTCCTCATCTGGATCCCGGCCATCCTCATATCCGGCGGCCTCGGCCACCCGATGTTCATCCTGCTGGCCTGGTTCATCATCTTCGAGCGTCGCAACAAGGACGTCGCCCGCTAGGCCCCGCTTGCCCCCCTGCCCCGCCGCCGCTATGGCGGCGCGGTCTGCTGAGGAGGACGCCGCATGGGTTTCAAGATGGGTATCGTCGGTCTGCCGAATGTCGGCAAGTCGACCCTCTTCAACGCGCTGACGAAGACCGCCGCCGCGCAGGCCGCGAATTTCCCGTTCTGCACCATCGAGCCGAATGTCGGGGACGTGGCCGTGCCCGACGCGCGGCTCGACCGCTTGGCCGAGATCGCCAAGTCGAAGCAGGTCATCCCGACGCGCATGACCTTCGTCGACATCGCGGGTCTCGTGAAGGGTGCGTCGAAGGGCGAAGGCCTGGGCAACCAGTTCCTCGCCAATATCCGCGAGACCGACGCCATCGCCCATGTGCTCCGCTGCTTCGAAGACGGCGACGTCACCCATGTCGAGGACCGCGTGAACCCGGTCGAGGATGCCGAAATCATCGAGACCGAGCTGATGATCGCGGACATGGAATCGATCGAGAAGCGGATCGCGGGCCTCAGCCGCAAGATCCGCGGCGGCGACAAGGAGGCGGTGACGCAGGAGCGGCTGCTGAAGGCGGCGCTGACGGCGCTCGAGGCGGGGCGCCCCGCGCGCACCGTCGAGGTCGCCGAGGAGGATCGCCGGGCCTGGACGATGCTCCAGCTCCTGACGTCGAAGCCGATCCTCTATGTCTGCAATGTCGATGAGGGCTCTGCTGCCGACGGCAACGCCCATTCCGCCGCCGTGGCCGAGATGGCTGCCGCGCAAGGCGCCGCACATGTCGTGATCTCGGCCCAGATCGAGGAAGAGATCGCGCAGCTGTCCGACGAGGAGGCCGCCGAGTTCCTGTCCGAAATGGGGCTCGAGGAGGCCGGTCTCGACCGCCTGATCCGCGCCGGCTACGCGCTTCTGGCGCTGGAGACCTATTTCACCGTCGGCCCCAAGGAAGCGCGGGCCTGGACCATCCGGCACGGCACCAGCGCGCCCAAGGCGGCGGGCGTCATCCACGGCGATTTCGAGAAGGGCTTCATCCGGGCCGAGACCATCGCCTACGACGATTTCGTCGCGTTGGGCGGAGAGCAGCCCGCCAAGGAAGCCGGCAAGATGCGGGCCGAGGGCAAGGGCTACACGGTCAAGGACGGCGACGTGCTGCATTTCCTCTTCAACACTTGAGGAACTGCCCGCGGGGACGACCTCGGCTGCGGCATGACTGCGTCAGGTCACGGGGAAATAACACCCTCGCGGAGTTGTGAACTTGCGATCTGACCCCACCTGTGGCCCCAAAGGGGTTTGGAGAGTGGGCCGGGGGGCCCGCTCGACCGCCGCTATGCCTGACTGCCGAGGAGTACGTACCATGGATCGCCGTCAACTGATCGCCGGGAGTGCCGCGCTGGCGCTCTTTGGCTCCCACGAGGCCGCCGCGCAGGCGCTCGCTCCCGACATGATGCCGGTCCAGGTCCGCATTCGCGACGGCATCGCGCCCAATGAGATCCACGTGATCCCCGACAGCTTCATGCTCTATTGGACGCAGCCGGGCGGCCGCGCGATCCGCTACATGGTGGGCGTCGGGCGTCCCGGCCTCTACGAATCGGGCGAATTCTACGTCGGCGCCAAGAAGGAATGGCCGTCCTGGACACCGACGCCCGAGATGATCGCCCGCGACCCCGCCTCCTACAAGCAGTACGAGGACGGCATGCCCGGCGGCCCGAACAACCCGCTGGGCGCGCGCGCGCTCTATCTCTTCGAGCCGGGCCGGGGCGACACGTTCCTGCGGATCCACGGCACCAATGCCCCCCGTACGATCGGCACCGCGGTGTCCAACGGCTGCGCACGTCTGGTGAACGACCAGGCGGTCGACCTCTACAACCGCGTGCCGATGCGCTCGCGCGTCGTGCTGCACCCGAAGGTCACCTGACACCCGCCCCCTCGTCCGGCCCCATCGGCCGGGCGAACGCCTTGGCCAGCGCATCGAACACCGCGCGGATGCCCGGACGACGCCGCAGATCCTCATGCATCACCAGCCAGACCGGCAGCACGCCGGTCAGGTCCGGCACGACGGGGACAAGGCCGAACCGCTCTGCCAGCGGGCGCTGAACCACTCCGATCCCGATACCCGCCCGCACCGCGCCGAGTTGCGCGATGTCGCTGTCGCTGCGCCAGCTGCGGTGCCGCGGCGGTGTCAGACCCGCCTCCGCCAGCCAGTCGCCCAGTCGATCCGTCCGGTCGCCTCCGACCACCACATGGGTTTCGGCGATGTCCGACCAGTCGCGCGGCATGCCGCAGCGGTCGATATAGTCTTGCGTGGCATAGAGCCCCAGCGGGATCGCCGGCATCTTTCGCGACACGAGCGCGCCCCCCGTCGGCGCGACATGCCGCACCGCCAGATCAGCCTCCAGCCGGGGCAGATTGCCCACCCTGTCCGTCGCGGCGACCTCGACCCGAAGGCCGGGGTGACATTCGAGGAGCGGTGCCAGCAGACCGGGCAGCCGCTCCGTCGCCACGATCTCGCTTGCGGTGATGCGGACGCGACCTTCGATCCCCTGACCTGCCGACGCGCGGCGCAGGAACGCGTGATGCGCCGCCTCCATCGCCTCGGCCTCCAATCGAAGCGCGAGGGCCTCCGGCGTCGGCGCAAGCCCCGTATGACCCCGGAGAAAGAGCGTCTGCCCTGTCGCCGCCTCGAGCGCCGCGATCCGCCCCCGGAGCGTGGGCTGCGTCAATCCGAGCGCGCGCGCAGCAGCCGACAGGCTGCCGTGCCGCAGCACGGCGAGGAAGGCGGCGATGGCGTTCCAATCGGAGTTCATCGTTTTCTTATGCACCGATGATCAGAGATCGACAATTTCCATCCAACGAAGACCGATGGATGATGTCTTGGAGAGAAAGGCGGCACCGATGACGCGACCGATCCAGATCCTCCTCCGCCTCGAAGGCCTCGCCCTCCTGACCGCAGCGCTCTGGGGATATGCTGCCTTGGGCGGCGGCTGGATCGTCTTCGCGTCCGCCCTCCTCCTCCCCGACCTCGCGATGATCGCCTATCTGAGAGGTCCGAAGATCGGCGCGGCGACCTATAATGCGGCGCATACGACGTCGCTTCCGGCCGTTCTCCTGGCCGTTGGTCTGCTGACGGATACGGCCCTCGCCACGGACGCAGCGCTGATCTGGATCGCCCATATCGGCATGGACCGCGCCCTCGGCTACGGCCTCAAGCGTCAGGCGGGCTTCCGTTCCACCCACCTCACCACCACGCCATGACCTTTCGCACTTGTCCCCCCAACACGCCCGCTGCTAGAGCAGTCGGCGGAGACGTGGCCGAGTGGTCGAAGGCGCTCCCCTGCTAAGGGAGTAGGCGGGAAACCGTCTCGAGGGTTCGAATCCCTTCGTCTCCGCCATTTCCCTCAAAATCGCTGTCTTTTAACCGGCTGATAGTAGGGCGAAATTCGGCGATTTCGCGCTGATGGTGGTGTTTGGTCCGCTTGATTTGCTGCATATTTTGCTACACAATTTGCTGCACAAATGGGGGATTTCTCCGCCGTGAGCATCGCGAAACGAGGCCGTCTCTACCACCTCCGCCGTCGCGTGCCGCGTCGGTATCGGGGTATCGAGCCGCGCGAGACCGTCTGGATCAGCCTGCACACCGACTCGGAGACCATCGCCCGCAGCAAGGCAGATCGCGCGTGGTTCCAAATGATCGAGGCCTGGGAGGCGCGCCTGGCCGGGAATAGTGAAGATGCAGAGGCCCGCTACGAAGCCGCGCGCGACCTCGCCCGGGCGCGCGGGTTTCGGTATTTGGATGCGGGGGCGGTGGCCAAGTTGCCGGTTGAGGAAGTCGTAGAGCGCGTCGAGGCCATTCCCGCTCCAGCGAACCAGCCCGATGCTATCGAGGCCGCCGCCCTTCTCGGCACCGTTCCCGAGCCGCGCATTACAGTCACCAAGGCACTGGAGCTGTATTGGGGCCTCGCCAAAGAGAAGACTCTCGGTAAGAGTGAGGACCAGCTGCGGCGATGGGAAGCGCCGCGCAAGAAGGCGGTGAAGAACTTCGTCGCGGTCGTTGGCGACAAGGAAATCGCCAACATCACCCGCGACGACATGCTGGACTTTCGCCAGCACTGGCTCGACCGGATCGAGGCAGGCGAGGTCACGGCCAATTCGGCCAACAAGGATCTGATCCACCTGGGCGACGTGTTGAAGACCGTGAACATGATGAAGCGGCTTGGACTGGTGCTGCCGCTGGGCGAGTTGTCCTTCAAGGAGGGCGAGAAGCTGACGCGCCCGCCATTCAGCGAGGAGTGGATCAGGACGCGCCTGCTCGCCCCAGGCGCGCTGGACGGGTTGAACGGTCAGGCCCGCGCTCTGCTTCTCGGGATGATCAACACGGGCTACCGGCCCTCCGAAGGCGCAGCGCTCACGGCGGACACGATCCGGCTGGACTGCGACGTTCCCCATATCTCCATCGAACCGGAGGGACGGCAGTTGAAGAGCCACTACGCCCGCCGGGTGATCCCGCTGACCGGTGTCTCGCTGGAAGCCCTCAAGCAGTACCCTCAAGGCTTCCCGCGTTACCGCAACCGCGCGACCCTCAGCGCGGTCGTGAACAAGTTCCTCCGCGCCAACGACCTGCTCGAGACGCCGCGCCATTCGATGTACTCCCTGCGCCATGCCTTCGAGGACCGGATGCTCGCCGCCGGGATCGATGACCGGATCAGACGCGACCTTTTCGGTCATCGGCTCGACCGGGAACGATACGGCAAGGGCGCGTCACTGGAACACGTCGCAGAACTCGTCGCCCGTCTCGCATTCTGAGCCAGCAGCGCCCGCGCCCGACGCTGCGCCTCCGACAGCCGCTTCTCTTTCTTCACGGCCGCGGCCAGTTCTGTCTCCAACCGCTCGAAGATCGGCGCGAAGGCCGGGTCTTCCGCGACCAGCGCGGCGACCTTCACCAACGCCGCCTCGATCCGCGCGGCATCGACCGGCTGCGCCGGTTCGGTGCGTGTTGCTGACGGGCGTGACGGTGCCATGTCGAGCAGCATGAGGCGGCGCGTGCGTCTTGTGCAGAGCAAGCGAACGCGCCGCGCAAAGCGACCTGCCACAGCGTGCAGATCGGATGGGGAGCCTCCCGAACGCGCGGCTCAAATCGAAGCACCGAAGTGGGCATCTTGGCGGTCGCGCCCGGCCCCCGAATCATGCATCTGGGAGCGTCGCGCGAGTCTGCGTGTTTGGGACTTTGAACGCGCGCCAAGAGCTGGTTTCGGAGGGCTGCAGGAGACAACAGGAGGGATGGCAAGATAAAAGCGCCTGCCACGACTGCCGCAAGTCACTGACGTGACGAGCGTTTTCGCGTGCATGCAAATCGGTCGTGTGCAGGTTTCCTGGAATTTCGCAGTGTTTTCAAACCGCAGGTATGCACATGTCGGAAACCTGCTCTAGGCAGCTAGTCGTAGACGAGGCGACGACTCCGAGCATCGAGAGTTGGTATCTTGCGCCCAACAATGGGAGCGCAAGATAAAAGAGGTGCGGCAACACGTGCCTAGGTGTCTGATGTTGACGAAGAAATCGCACGGCAACCCTCCAACCCTTGCCGCTTAAAGGCACCTAAATATCTGATTTTGCATTGAATTTGACGCCGCAGAAAGCGCCCATCAGGAATGTGCCGCCGAATTATTCTCGCAAAGTCAGTGCGTTAACCGTATTGTCGCCGCATCACGTAAAGGGGTGCGGCTGCATAAAGTCAGTCACAACAACCAGTTGCCTGCCGGATGCGGCAACTCTTTTATCTCGCGCTCCATTGGTGCGCCGTATCGGGGGCTGTGTCTCGTCAAAACTACTCAGTGAAAGCTTCCCTGAAAGCTGGTCGCCGTGAGCGACACATGCGCATCAAGCGGTGGGCGCAACTCGAAGGCCTTGGGCGTTCGTGCGAAGTTCCAGAGGCGAAACAAGCACCATTCCTCGCGCCGTTCATCTGCCACTGCAAGCTCATTGCGGGAGACATGGAACGGCGTGCGTTCCCACCCGTTTGTGGTCTTCACCTCGATGAGACGCTGCCGTCCGTCTGCATCGAAACTGGCAATATCATAGCCCGCGCCATCCCCGTCTTCTTCGGACACCCAGCGGATTTGCTGCGCCAAGTCCGCCCTCCCCGCTGCGGTCAGCGTGTCGCGCTCGTGCTTCAAGACGCGCTCTTCTCCGGCCTTGCCAAGGGCGCGGTTGCGTTCGTCCCGCGCGGCCACGTCGAATTTCTTGGCGATGTGGAGCATCTGCCCAAGCTCGTCAGGCGGCGGTTGGTTGGTCAACGTCGGTGCAGGCCCGACCCAGAGTTGCGCCGCCTCGGCCATGCCGTCTACTGGCCGGGAAGAAAGGGTGCGGTGCGTCCAGCCGGGGTTAATAGCCAGCCATCGTGCGACGGCGTCGACCAGGCTGGTCTGGAAGTTGAACGCCGGTTTGTACCCGGTGATCCAGACCTCACCGAGCCCTTTGAGAACGGCACTGATGTTCTGATGTTTGAACTCAACCGACCCGTCCGAACGGTTGTTGAGGAGCGGCAGAAGCTGCCGCCGATGCTCCGCTTTGTTGTAGGGACGGCCTGCCACATCGTTAGCCAGCATCGCGAAGTAATCCCCGACGATCAGGTCATTTTCTGCATCTGTCCACGCTTGGCTCGACATCGCGTCAGACTAGGGGAAGGTCTGGCCGATGTCACGAAATCGCGGGATGCGGGAAGTCTGTTGGATTGCATTTCGACGGTCACGGACACGTCAAAGCGTACGGTGTGCATGGCCCCTTAGTATGCCGCACAAAAGAACAGCTGGATAGCGGACATCACGCACGGTCAAAAACCGGCGAAAAACGACCAATTTTGGGAATCCCGCAGTAGGAATCGGGTGGACTATCTGGGGTGAATTGTGGTCTATAGGTACTATATGTGGGGTTGCAAATGGCTCAAACGTCAAAGAGAAGGCTTCCTGACCCGGCACAGGTTGACGAGGCGGAGAAGCAAATCAGGGAGTATTCTAGGACCGTGAAATTCACGGTAACGGAGTATTCCTTTGAATTCATTGTGCAAAAGCTGAAAGCAGACAGGTATTATGTACCGGGCTATCAGCGTGAGTTCGTTTGGACGCCGGCCAAACAGTCCAAATTCATCGAGTCCGTGTTCATGGGGTTGCCGATTCCGTTCGTGTTCTTCTGGCAGGACGAAGAAGGCAGAATGGAAATCGTCGACGGTTCTCAACGCATAAGAACGATACGCGACTTCATGGACGATAAGGTTGCCCTACGAGGGTTGGAGACCCTGCCTGCCGCTAACGGTCTGCGTTTCTCGGACTTCGCGCCCTCTCGGCGACTGATGTTCTCGGAGAAGTCCCTGAGGGTCATCATCCTCGACAACTCCACGGATGCCGTGACGCGCACGGAGATGTTCGCACGAATCAATACAGGTGGGACGACTGCAAACGATGCCGAAGTGAGGCGCGGCAGCTTGCCCGGGCCATTTATGGACATGGTCATCGAGTTGGCCGATTCGCCCGAGTTTGTCGAACTGACACCGATAAGCCGATCCTTGGTAGATAAGCGAGAACGCGAAGAGTTGGTGACACGATTTTTCGCTTATCTGGAGAGTTTCGACCCGACGCTTGTCGCCTCGGATGGGGGTAATGGCGATATCCCGAGCTACAAGGAAGAGCCTAGGCGGTTCTATTTTTCCTTTGTCAAGGAAGCTAACGACCGGATCTCTTCTGAAATAGAACAAGATGATACGTCTCCTACTGCCGACGCAATGCGTGAAGAGTTCCTTCGGACGCTGCAATTCGTGAACGCGGTTTCGCCAAATGGCTTCACGAAATCACAGACGGGCAATCAGGTTCCACGTGTGAGGTTTGAGTCCATCGCCGTTGGCTCGGCATTGGCGTTGCGCGCCGATCCAGATCTTTTGCTGCGTTCACCAGATATAACTCCGTTGTTGGAATCCGCCCCTTTTAAGGAAGCAACAAAATCGGACGCTGCAAACGTTAAGAGCAAGCTTCTAGGCCGTATTAGGCTAGTCAGAGATTGGTTGGCAGAACGATGATTGATGTTCTAAGCCACCTTGACGAGCGGGAAGAAGAATTTGCGCGACATTTGTCGATCGCGCGAATGCTTGAGGCACGCGTGGATGACTTGGTCGACGAGGGCGATATCCATGTCGAAGTGCGGCACATAAATACATTGAAGTCCGGCCTGTTGATCCACCTCTACAATATCGTTGAGGCAATCACGACTAGGACACTCACTGCTGTCGGTCAAACTGTCGTGACGGAAGCACCCCGCCGTTGGACAGCGTTGGTATTGAAAGAGTGGGTACGTTCGGAAATCTGGAGTGGCGAAGAGAGGATTGGTGATGGAGCGCTGAGGCGACTAACTCAGGTCAGTGGCACGTTGGCATCCGGCAACAATCCGACTGAATTTGTGGTCAAAGGAGAACCAGGTAGTTGGGATGACAAGTCCATCCGCAAAGTGGCTGAACGCCTCGGCTGCCAACTGGTGCTTTCGCGCAGGATCAAGCGAGCAGCTTACGAAAAGGCCTTCCGAGATGACACCACGGCTTTGGAGTATCTTGCGCGAAAAAGAAATGCTATCGCACACGGTGCAAGCACATTCGAGGGTGGTGCAAACGAACTCACGTTGGATGACCTAGAAGGTCTGGCTAGACGCGTATTGCCTTATCTTCGAGCTGTTTCGGAGTCCTACCAAACTTTCTTGGAAAGCAAGAAATACCTGATCGAAGCGGAGATTGTTGCATGAACTGCGAACACCAGATTATTGCAGTGGATCTGTTCTGCGGTGTCGGAGGTTTGACGCATGGTTTAACGCGTGCTGGCGTTCAAGTTCGAATTGGGGTGGATTTGGATCCTGCATGCCGTTTTCCACTGGAAGCTAACAATTCTGCCAAATTCATTGAAGCCGATGTTGCGGAGCTTGATCCCTCTGAGATCGCATCGGTATTTGAAGCCTCAGAGATTTCCCTCTTGGCAGGTTGCGCTCCATGCCAACCCTTTTCGTCGTATTCGCAATCAGCGAGACGAAATGGACCACATGATGATTGGGAGTTGCTGTCTTCGTTTTCCGAACTTGTCCTTGCCGTTCGACCGACGCTAGTCACGATGGAGAACGTGCCACCGCTCCAAAAGCAGCAGATTTTCCGAGACTTCGTAAGTGCATTGGACGAGGCTGGATATTTCGTTGATTTTGCAGTGGTAGATGGTCGCAACATCGGTCTGCCACAGCAACGGCAACGTTTGGTATTGGTCGCATCTCTCCTTGGACCGATCACAATCCCGGAGTCAGCGAAACCGCCGGTCACCGTAAGAGATGCCATTTCTGACCTGCCGCCTATAGAAGCGGGGACAGCAGACCTAAACGATCCCCTCCATGCGTCCGCCTCATTAAGTGAGTTGAACTTGGAGCGAATCCGCCATTCAAAACCTGGCGGAACTTGGAGAGACTGGCCGGAAGAAATCGTCGCTGCCTGCCATAAACGAAGTACAGGCTCGACATACCCATCGGTTTACGGACGGATGGAGTGGGATAAACCGTCGCCAACCATGACGACGCAATGTTATGGGTTTGGAAATGGTCGGTTCGGACACCCCGAGCAGGATCGCGCAATCAGTCTTCGCGAAGCGGCGATGCTGCAGAGCTTTCCGAAGGATTATGACCTCGTTGCACCTGGTGCGACGATCAATTTTAACGTCTTGGGACGCATGATCGGCAATGCGGTTCCAGTGCTCCTAGGCGAATTCATCGGTGAGATTCTCGTAGAGCACGTTAGGACTCATGACGACAAGCTTGGCTGAGGCACCAAATATCGAACCCGCGCGCTCTGCGCTAATGCGGCGGATTGGGCCGAAGAACACAAAGCCTGAAATGGTGGTTCGGCAGACTTTGCACCGTTTGGGCTATCGTTTTCGCTTGCATGCCAAAGAGCTGCCCGGACGGCCTGACATCGTGTTTCGCCCGCGGAAGAAGGTGATATTTGTTCATGGCTGTTTCTGGCATCGCCATCCAGGTTGTCGAAAGTCCACGTCGCCCAAGACAAGGAGAGAGTTTTGGGAGGCAAAGTTTGCGGCGAACCAGGCGCGTGACGCACGGGTTCAAGAAGACTTAATTGCTCTTGGATGGCAGTGTCTAATCATCTGGGAGTGCGAAACTTCGGATCTCATCTGTCTAGAAGATCGACTTAAGGTGTTCCTAAGGTGAGCTAAGAAGATGATGTCGTTCAAAGTAAGTAAATTTGTGATCCGAAAAGCCGGTGTCTCTCAAACTGGCACCTGTGACGAAAACCTTTTATCACTACCGTCAATCGGAGTTTCAAAATGAACGATGACCGAAAATCCGAGCAGTTTCGTTTTGAGCTGTCACTCAGTGTCCTCAACCACCTTGGGAGGAACCTTTACAGAAACTTCGTTACCGTACTCGGGGAAGCGATCTCGAATTCATGGGACGCCGATTCAAAGAATGTCTGGATCGATATTGATCGGTCGAACTCTTCGTTCTCCATCAAGGATGATGGGGTTGGAATGGACGCTGGCGATTTCCAAAACAAGTTTCTCAAAATCGGATACTCCAAACGTAAAGATGGAAAGAGGCTCTCAGATGGAAAAAGGCCGTTCATCGGAGCTAAAGGAATTGGAAAACTTGCGCTGCTCTCTTGTGCGGACCGCATCGCAATCTTCACCAAAACCGAGACGACGGAATATGTCGGAGGCGCAATCGACAATAACGATCTCGATCGTGCGATCACCGACGACCTCACACCGCAGCAGTATGAGTTAGAGGGTTTGGACCCCAGCATAGTCGGCGACCTGATGACTGATCATCCTCGCGGAACGATCATCGTATTTCAGAATATGAAGGAGAAAATGAAGAACTCGGAGGCCTACATCAAGAAGATCTTGGCGATGAGCTTCAAGTTTTCGCTCTTCGATCCTGAATTCAATATCTATGTAAACGGAGAACGGGTTACGGTTAACGACCTAAGTGATCTTTCCGGTAACACCGAATTCTTGTGGATCATCAACAAATATGATGACGCCTTCACTTCAGGAATGCAAAAACTGAAGGCAGAGCCGAATGGGGTTGTCACAGATTTGCCGATCAAGGGCTTCCTGGCAACTGTCGTAAAACCGCGAGATGCAAAGATCAGCATGACCGAAGAAAGGGCGTCGGTCGATCTCTTCGTAAACGGACGCCTGCGCGAAAAGAATATTCTTCGTCATATTCCGACACAACGAATTCTCGAAAGCTACCTCTACGGCCAAGTTCACTATGATAGCATGGACCGCACGGGCAAGGATCCGTTCACCAGTAGCCGTGAGGGTATTGTCGAAGACGACGCTTCCTTTAATGAGCTTCTGGAGTACCTCAAGAAAGATTTGGTGCCGAGGATACTCGACGAGTGGGATGCTTTGCGTCTTAGTAGGGACGAAGAGGGTGATGACGAAAACCCGCGCGTTTCCAAGAAGCAACGAAAAGCCAAGGCCCTTGTGTCAGAGACCGAAAAGGAGTTCTCCCCTCCGCCTGGGACGCCGCAGCGAGGTGAAGTCGAGGATTGGCTTAGAAGACTTCGACCCGATGCCGAGTTCAATATCTCCGCCTATATCGACTGTTTTCTCTCGGAGAACCTAATTCGACAATTCATAAAAAACCAATCACTTCCTCTAACCAAGCCAGCCGTGGATGAGATCGAAAAATGGAAAAAAAGAGAAGAAGAAAACCTCGCAGCTGCGAACATCAGCTACGATATAACTCGCTCTGTTGACGACCTAGGGCACCTTGGGATGAAGGAGCTTAGCATTATGTCGGAAGGCGGAAAGAATGACTCCAGCGGTAGGCCGACCCCGTTATATCAGGACCAAACGACCTACACCCCAATTCGAAATGCAGTGGGCCATACCAGCCTGCTCACCTCAAATGCGAAAACGCAGTTGAGCATAACCCTTGAGAACATCAAGGCGCGCTTAGCTCGGTTACTGGAAAGGGTCAGAACGAGCTAGCTCGCCAAAACGAACCGCTTCGGAATAGCCGGATCTAAGGTCTACGTTCGATCCTTTGCTACACTGTCGTAGAGTTCTCTTTGCGTGGCCTCGAAGCGCTTTTGAAAGGGCCGTATTCGACAAAGTACATCTTCGACGCTTTGCGAGACCTTTTCAGAGCTAGAGTTGGTCGCTTCAGCAGCGGACCATAGAAGAATGAAGATTTTCACCGCTTCTTAGAACCGAGCGAATCCTCGGCCACTTCACTTGAATCGACAATTTTGCCCGAATTTGCTGCACGTTTTGCTGCACAATGTGCAGCGCATCCAAATCAGGCTTCAACCAAAATCAACAACTTAAAGGATTGATAAGGCACAACTTTCGGACTTCGTCTCCGCCACCACCCCATTTGCCACGTCACCTTGGGCTGCGCGGACACCCGCGAAGCCGCTGTCGTTCAGTCGTTTTCAGGCAAGTCGCGATCTCTGGGCATCGTTCGTTTTGCCTGCTTCTGTCCCACTGCGTGGTATGATGTGAGGGATGGAGTCGGCGGCGCATTCCGGTCGGCTGGCACGGATCTTTGCAGCGGATCTCGGCCGGAAGCCACATGGCGACGGAAGCGGCCAGTACCTCGTCACCGATCGATCCGGCGCAGATCACGATCGGTCCGTCCGCCGCGTGGCATTGGTGTCCGTCCTGCAGACGACATTGCGTGATTTGAAAGACCCGACCGGCGCTATCGGCACACGTTCTTCGTGCCGTTCTTCCCCTGACCCGAGACGACCATGTCGTACCGCCGATCGCCGCCACCTCCCTCCGTCTCATTGGACGAGAATGCCACGCCAAGCAGATCGCCATCTTAGCGCTTCGCGTCACAAATGCGGTCTGGGCCTCAATGAATTCAGCAGAAGTTTGAGGCTATCGGCGCTGTCGCGTGACCACTCGCGACAGGGTTCGATGGTCACCGGTCCGCGCCCTCGCCCTTGCCGAACCCGCCTCCGCAGAGACCTCGTCTGGATCGTCGATCGCGAAACGGACGGTTGCTTCGGCGAAACACTGTCCGCGCGCTGGGCGTTCAAAGGCGTGCTGCCTAGCCGTTCCGGTGCACCTTGACGTGATCGACGAAGGCGCGGAGCGCGGGCGGCATCAGACGGCGCTCGGTGTAGTAGAGCGACGGCGCGTCGAAGGGCGGGGTCCAGTCGCCCATCACCGTCTCGAGCGTCCCCGCGGTGAGGTCGGCGGCGGCATATTCGTCGAAGAGATAGGCCAGGCCGAGCCCTGCCCGCGCCGCGACGAGCTCGATGCCGTTCACGCGCAGCGCGCCTTGGGGAACGAATTCGACCGGTCGACCGTCTTTCTCCAGCGACCATGGCAAGGCCGTGCCGCCGGCGAAGACATGGGCGATGCAGTCGTGATCGGCCAGATCCTCGGGGGTCTCGGGCCGGCCCCGCGCGTCCAGATAGGCAGGGCTGCCGACCACGACCATGCGCTGCGGCGCGCCGAGCCGGACCGCGATCATGTCCCCGTCGAGCCGGTCGTCATAGCGCACGCCGGCGTCGAAGCCGCCCGCGACGATGTCGATCAGGTCGCTCTGGGCCAGGAGTTCGAAGCTCACGCCCGGATGGATCGCGGCGAAGGAGGCGACCAGCGACATCAGGCGCAACTCCAGGGCCGGGCGCGGCCCGTTGATGCGGATGCGGCCCGTGAGCGTGTCGCCGCCCTGGATCGGCCGGGCCGCGTCGGCGAGCACGGCTGCGGCATCGGCCACGCGCGCGTTCAGGCGCCGTCCCTCCTCGGTCAGGGCGACGGACCGGGTCGACCGGTTGAAGAGGCGGACGCCCATTCGCGCCTCGAGCTCGCGGATGCGCTCGGAGAGCGTCGAGGGCGCGAGGCCGAGCTCGGCCGCGGCGGCACGGAAGCTGAGGCGACGGGCGAGGACGGAGAACTGGTGGAGCGTATCGAGGCTGGGGCGCATGGACTCATCGTTCGGATATCCGGACAGGCTATGCCGGATCAGACGGATTATCGCACGCAGTCGATGCGCATAGCTAGGGGTCATCGCACGATCCACGTTGCAAGGAGACCAGCTATGACAACCGCTCTCATCACCGGCGCCAGCCGCGGCCTCGGCCGCGCCGCGGCGCTCCATCTCGCGCAGGACGGCATAGACGTTGTCGGCACATACCGGTCGTCGGAGGCCGAGGCGGGAGCCGTCGCAGCCGAGATCCGCTCCGCCGGCGCCCGGGCCGTCATGTTGCGCTATGATGCCGAAGCGACCGACGCCGAGGCATTCGCCACCGAGCTGAAGGGCGCGCTGGCCGAGCTTGGCGCCGAACGGCTCGACCATCTGGTGAACAATGCCGGCGTGGGGGCCCACGCGCCCTTTGCGGACACCGACCTCGATGTCATGGACCGGATGTACCGCATCCATGTCCGCGCGCCCTATGCGTTGACCCGCGCCGTGCTGCCGATGATGGCGGATGGCGGGCGCATCCTCTTCGTGTCCTCGGGTCTGGCCCGCTTCGCGATCCCCGGTTACGGCGCCTACGCGGCGATGAAGGGCGCGGTGGAGGTTCTGACCCGCTACGGCGCAGCGGAGCTGGGCGCGCGGGGCATCCGGGTGAACACCATCGCGCCGGGCGCCATCGCCACCGATTTCGGCGGCGGCGCGGTGCGCGACAACGAAGAGGTCCGCGGGTTCGTGTCCTCGACCATAGCGCTCGGGCGGCCGGGCGAGGCCGACGATATCGGTGGCGCCGTGGCGGCGATCCTGTCGGACCGGATGGGCTGGCTCAACGGCGAGCGGATCGAGGTCTCGGGCGGGCAGTCCATCTGAGCGTCGGGACGGGCGGGCCGGCGCGCCCGCTCGCCCCTTCTGTTCCAGGCAACGGTCAGCCCGTCAGCATCGTCACCGCGAGGTAGAGCGAGCCCAGCGACGCGGCCGAGAAGCCCAGGATCCGCGCGAAGGGCAGGCCCGTGTAGTAGAGCAGCACGAACCAGGCCCGGCCCGCGACCACGACCGCAAGCGCGGTCGAGACGCCCGGACCGGTTGCGCCGGATGCCGCGGCCGCCGCGAGGACGGGCAGGACGTAGGCCGCGCTCTCGACCTGGTTGCGCCAGGCCCGCTCGAGGCGCAGCCCGAACGGCGTGCGGGTGATCGCGGGTCGGTTTGACGAGAAGCCGTAGCCGAACCCTTGGCTGGCATAGGCGTAGACGATCTCGACGGTCAGCGCCGTCATCGAGATGAGCGCATAGAGGATCAGGGCGGTGGTCGCTGTCATGTCATGGCCTCCTGAGCGATGGCGACGAAGGATCGGGCGGGATCGAACAGCGCCTGGCGTCGCGCCCGCAGCGGCGCGTTGTCCGGGTCGGCGGACCAGGCGTCGAAGGCTGCGCGGTCGGGAAAGCGCAGGATCGCCAAAACGCCACCCGCCTCGCCCTCCAGCATCTCCGCTTGGGGCGCGACGGCGAGCGTCTCGACCCCGTGGCGCGCGTTGATCGCCTGAATCGGCCCCGCGTAATCGCGCAGCAACGCCTCCATGTCGGACACCGCCGGCGAAACGACCATCACGACGCGGCTCATTGCCCCGGCTCCGGCAGGGTGGCGAGCCAGTCGGACAGGGCCGCGCCGATGGCGTCCGGGTGGTCCTCCTGCACGAAATGCACGCCCGCGCCCAATGGCACATGGGTCAGGTTCGACGCATTCGCCGCGACATGTTCGACCACGGGCGGCGGCATCAGGGCGCCGGGCACGACCGAGAACATCAGCTTCGGCACATCCGTCGAATAGAGCCATTCACCGTTTGCCGCGATCACCTCCGCCGTGTGCGCGGGCTCGCCCCCGATGGGGATCTGGCGGGGCCATTCCAGCGTCGGGCGGCGGCTTTCGGGCGTGGGGAACGGGGCGCGATAGTTCTCCATGACCTCGTCGGACAGCGGCGTGGCGACCGCGATCTTGCCCAGCACCTCCTCGACGAAGAAGTTGTCCTCCAGCACCATCCTCACGCCCGCGGGCGAGCGGAGCGCGCGGAAGAGCTCCGCGTTCTGCGGACCGAGCGCCTCGAGCGACGGCGCGGGCAAAGCGGGCGGAATCCCCGCCTCCATGAAGGCGAGGCCGCGGATCCGGCCGGTGCCCTCCTCGTTGCGCGCAATCTCCATGCCGAGGACGGAGCCCCAATCGTGAACCACGAGCACGACCTCGCCCAGATCCAGCCTGCCCAGAAGCGCGTCCAGATACATCGCGTGATCTTCATACGTGTAGGCGATGTCCGGCTTTCCGCTGTCCCCCATCCCTATCAGGTCGGGCGCGATGACCCGGTAATCGTCGGCCACGTGGGGGATGATGTTGCGCCAGAGATAGGAGGAGGTCGGGTTGCCGTGCAGCATCAGGATTGCTGGCCCCTCGCCTTCGTCGACATAGGCCATGGTCGAGCCCAGGACCTCCATCGTCTTCTTCTCGAAAGGGAACGCGGCCTGCGCCAGGACGGGCGCGGCGGTGAGCATCAGCGCGGCAAGCGCGGGCAGGATCGGTCGCATGACGTATCTCCGGTCGGAAAGGGCAATACCTGAGACTAGACATCGCGATTGTGCACCTGCGAGGCGCGATTTCGCGATGGTGTGGTGCGTTGATGCGACGCGCGCCCTGTGCCAACCTGCTGGCCGGAGGTCCTCCATGCCCGATCGCCCCCTGGACTGGGATGCCGTGCAAACCCTGCTCGCCGTTGCGCGCGCCCGCTCCGTCCGGGGTGCCGCCACGGCGCTGGGCATCCATCACACGACCGTCGGTCGCCGCATCGACGCGCTCGAAGCGCGGATCGGTGCGCGGTTGTTCGACCGCCGGCCCGATGGCTGGGCCCTGACGCCTTCGGGCGAGGAGGTCGCAGAGGCCGGACGCGGGTTCGACGAGGCGCTCGTGGCGGCCCGCAGACGGGTCGAGGGCCGGGACGCGGCCCTGACCGGCCATGTCACCATCACCGTGGCCGAGCCGGTCTTCGTCCGGCTGATCGCCGCGCGCCTGCCCGAGCTGGTCGCGGCCCATCCCGGTTTGGAGCTGCGATTCGACACCGGCTACGATCTGCGCGACTTGGCCCGACGCGAGGCGGATGTCGCGCTGCGCATGGACAACAACCCGCCCGAAACCCTGGTTGGAAAGCGCCTCTTCCCCTACGGCGAGGCGACGTATGCCGCGCCGGGCTACCTCGACCGCCCGGCCCCGCGATGGCTCGGCTGGTCGGCGGGCGACGATAGCTGGATCGCGGCGACCGACCTGCCGCGCCTGCCGCTTTGGGGCGTCTTCCCGTCGATCGAGGCACAGGTCGCCGCGGCCCGCGCGGGACTGGGCGTCGCGCTTCTGCCCTGCCTGATCGGGGACGCGACGCCAGGATTGGTCCGCGCGACCGACCGCACGCCGCGCCCCTCCCGCGACATCTGGCTGCTGACCCATCCCGACCTGCGCGGCACGGCGCGCGTCCGGACGGTCATGGCGTTCCTCGAACGGGTTCTGCGCGGTGCGCGCGACCGGATCGAAGGGCGCCCCCCGTCGCATTGATGCACCGGCGCCCTGCGAGATCGCGCCGTGACGTTGCAGCCCGTCCCGCGATCCGTGGCCCGACCTCGGACAGCGGAGATATGCCATTCGCTCGACACCAGAAGCGAAGCCGAGGCCCGCGTGGCGCAAACCATCGAACGGCTGGGCCCGCGCGACCTCTATGCCTTCACGCACAACTTCGCAGACCTGCCCCACGGCAGGATGCACTACGTAATTGAAGGCTCGGGCGACCCGGTGCTCTGCCTGCATGGCAACCCGACCTGGTCCTTCCTCTGACGGGCCTTCGTGATGGGATTGTCGGATCGCATACGTGTCGCCGCACCCGATCACATCGGCCCCGGCCTGTCGGACAAACCCGAGGCGGAAGGTGCTATTTCATCGAAGGGCGTATGCGCGATCTGGAGGCGCTGGTCCTCGGTCTCGACCTGCGCCGTATCACGCTCGTTCTGCAGGATTTGGGCGGCCCAATCGGCCTCGCCCTGGCCGCGCGCCATCCGGCCCGCGTCCGCGCGCTGGTGATCCTGAACTCCTTCGGCGTCTACCCGCTGCACCCGTCGCGGAAGGCCGACGGCCTGCGCCTGCCGCCGCCGCTTCGTCTGATGCGCTCGCGCCCGCTCGGCACGTGGCTGGTGCGCAAGCGCGGCATGTTCGACCGCATGGTGATGAAGTTGGCCACCGGCACACGCATGAAGGCCGTCCACCACGCCTGCACCGGCATGTCCGAGGGGCCGCGCGATCGGGGAGGCCTGATGGCGTCCCCACACCTCATACCCACCCATTCGTCCCACCCCGTTCCCCGGGTCGAAGCATTGAGATCGCGGTTAGCGGGGGGTGTTCGTTCCCGCATGTTCTTTACCCATGACCGCCCGACAGCGTGCAAAGAGCGCGTCGGTCTGGCGGGAGAGGTCGAACTCGCGTTCGATCCAGCGTCGCGCCGCGGTCGCCAGAGACGCCGCGTCCGCTGAGCCATCGCTCAAGGCGATCAGGTTGTCGCAGAGCGCGGCCGCGTCTCCCTCGTCTGAGAGCAGGCCGGTCCGGCCGTGGGACACGAGTTCGGGGATCCCGGAATGGCGGGTCGTGCAGACCGGTGTCCCCAAGGCCATCGCCTCCATCAGCGTGACGGGTATGCCCTCCTGGTCGCCATCCTCGGCCGTGATGCTGGGTGCGAGGAAGGCGTCGGCGTCGGCTATGAGGGCAACCGTGGACTGGTGCGACAGGGGGCCGAGGAACCGGATCCGATCGCCCAGACCCGCGGCGGCCGCCTGCCTCCGCAGGTCCTCCTCGCAAGGGCCCGAGCCGCCGATTTCGTACGTCCAGTCGAGCTCCGGCGCCTCGCGGCGGAGTCGCGCCAGCGCCGCGATGGCGACGTGCAGGCCCTTCTTGGGCACCAGCCGGGCGACGCTGGCGAAGCGCAGGCTGCGTGATCCGAACGCCTGCGGCGGTGTGAAGGTGTAGCGCTCCGTCGGCACCCCGAGATGTAGCACCTCGACCCGCGCGCGCGGCGCGCCGCCCGCGACCAGAAGCTCGGCGAACGGCTCGTTCACCGTCAGGAACAGGTCGCCCGCCGCGAAGAGCCCGCGATACTTCCGCAGACCATTTCGGTGATGCTCCACGCTCACGTCGCGACCGTGGAATATCGTGACGAGTGGCGGGGATGGCTTGCCCGGCTGGCGCGCGCGGGCGACCGCGGCCCCGGCATAGCCAAAATGCGCGATCACGAGGTCGCTCTCGATCTGCCGCCATGTCCAGCGTTCCGCGCGGCGCCGGATCGCGTCGTGCAGTCGCGGGGGAAGATACCGCGTCGAGGACTCGAGGCGCGGCGGCCAGTCGACGCGCCTGACCTGCTCCAGTCGGCTTGCGTTGTCCGGTGACAGCCCCGCATCATCGTCTGCCTGCCGACAGGCGACGGTGACGTCATGACCGGCCCGCAACGCATGCATGACCTGTGCGGTCACGAAGGTCTGGGACCGCGCGGGGAAGGTTGAGACGACGAAGCAGATCCTCACGCGGATCTCCGGTCGGGCGCGGTGCCGGACGCCGCCGCCTCGGTGATGACGCCGATGAAGGTACGGAACTGCTGGGTGAAATCGAGCTCCGGCCTCCGGGCATATCGCTCGGCCGTGGCGGACATCTCGGCATAGGCGTCCGGGTCGTCCCAAAGGCTGCGCAACGCGGCGACCCAGTCGGCGATGGGCGCGTCGTGGGGCAGCACGATACCGCCCGGCCCGATGGCCTGCCCCAACCCGCCCCGGTCGGATCCGATCACGGGGATGCCGCTGCAATGCGCCTCCGAGGCGATGCGGCCCCAGGCTTCCTCCCACTGGCTGGGGGCCAGGAGGATCCGGGTCCGGCCGTAAACCTTATCCATGTCGTTGGTCCGGCGCATGAAGGTGACGTTCGGCAGGGCGTCCATCTCGTCCTTGGTGCGGCGAAAATCCTCCTCCCAGAGCGTCCAGGCCTCGACGAAGAGGAACGGGATGTCGGGACAGGCCCGCGCCATGTCACGGGCGATCTCGTAGCCCTTCTTGGGGTGGATATTGATGAGCGTCGTCATCTCGCGGGTGGTTTCGGTCCGGTATTTCTCGAAGTCTATGGTCGGCGGGATCACCGTGCTCTCGATCCCGTATTCGCGCTTGTACCGCTCGGCGGTGAAGGGCGAATTGGCGATGAAGCGCGCGCCCGCGACCGCGCTGACATCGCCGTCGTTCTCGGAAAACTCGACGTTCCGAAGGTAGAACACGACCGGTATGCCATGCTTGGCAAAGAGCTGTCCGAGGACGGCGGATCGGCGGGTCTGGACGACGACGACGTCCGGCGCGAACCGCTCGATCGCGGCGCGGACGCGAACGGGGTCCATCGGCTCCCAGGTGCGCATCACCTCGTAGCCGAGGACGCGATCGACGCTGAAGGCGCGCCCGGTCAGCTTGCGCTGCGCTCGCATCCGCCACCCGAAGAACCCCCGCCCCGACGTGCCGCAATAGACGGCGCAGTCATGGCCTTCGGCGAGGCTCTGCCGGATGAGGTGATCGGTGCTGTTCTGCGTGCCACCGCTCGCTTCCGGCAGCCAGCCGTTTCCGCCGGCGAAGAGTATGCGCATGGTCGGTCCCTTTCACTGAGGTCGCGATGTGGGGTCGGCCCGGACCTCCGCCGCGCGGATATCCGGCGGGGCGGCACAGGCGTCGTCGTAGAGCTCGCCGTCGGCCCGGTAGAGTGTGCGAATGCGGTCGATGACACCGTCGGAGAGCGCGGCGCGCGACGTCCGCGGACCGGTGCTGCGGTTCTTGTGTTCGAGGGCGCCGGGCGGCAGGCCCGCGACCCGCTGAAGCTCGGCCGCCATTCTGGGCTTGGGTATCAGGTGATCGACCACCGGCTTGCCGTCGTCGCAGACGAAGTCGGATTGCGGACGAAAGTGAAAGTAGCTCATCGCGTGCCGGCGGAAGGAGGCATCCGTCGTCATCCGCGCGGTCAGGGCGTCGATCGGATCGTCGCCGACCAGGAGCATCCCGAAGGTCCGGTCCAGCCTGTTGCGCCCGCCCGCCCGCAGGTAATCGTAAGCCGAGAGGAACCGCTCGACCGGCTCGCGCAGGATCGCCACCTTCGGCAGCGTGGCCCAGGCCCGCGGACAGGACGCGCGAAGCTCCCGCCAGGTCCGATGCCGGACGCGGTAGCCATAGAGGGCGTCCTCGACCGATGTGCCCGCGTTCTTCGGAATGTGGATCAGGACGATCCCCCGCTTCAGGTAGACCGCTTCGAGGTTCGGGTCCGGCGTCGGCTGCGCCTCGGCCAGCATCCGGTCCGGCCAGAGACGCCATTCGAGCCGGGCCCTGATGCGGTCGAGCCGGGTCACGTCGCGCCTCCCGATGCCCAGCTCCGGGTCTTCCGCATCGCCTTCATCCCGAGGTCAAACGCCTCGTGCATGATGTCGCGACCGTAGCGGCTGAGCGAGAACACCGCCGCGAAGACCGCGTAGGAGAGGAGCACGCCAGCCAGCAGTCGCAGCGCGGCCGGTCCCGCAAGTCCCGCCTGCGCGACCCAGAGCACGCCGTACGCCGTGGCACCGGCGGCGAGCGCGGGACCGATGCGCCGGCGGATGCTGTCCGCGCGGATCGGGCCCTTCCGGCAGATCAGCATCCAGAGCGGCAGGAGCTTGAGCGCCGATACCGCGGCATAGGCCATCGCGAGGGCCACGACGCCATATTGGACGCCGACCGCAAAGGCCGTGCAGGTGGCGATCGCCGAGGCGAGTCCCCACCACGCCATCTCTGTCGTGCGCCCCTGGCTGATGAAGAGCCACCCTGTCGGGTTCGCGAGCGACTGCGTCAGCCCGGCAATCCCCAGTGCGGCGAAGATCGGCGCGCTTGCGGCCCATTTCGCACCGAGCAGAAAGGGAACCGCGGTATCGGCCATCGCCGTGAGCGCCGCGACGCCGGGCATGACCGCCAGCTGCAGAAGACCGAACACGCGAAAGAAGGCGTGTGCGTATCGATCCGGCTCGCGCTGCAATCTCGACAGGACCGGCACCATGATCTGCGAGAGAGGCTGCGCGACGCGGTTGAGCGGAAAGAGCAGCAGCTTGTAGGCGCGGTCGTAGAGGCCGAGCGCCTCGCTGCCCCAGACCCGTCCGATCAGGACGTTGTCGAGATTGCGCGAGAAGAAATTCGCCAGCTTGAAGCCGGTGATGCCCGCGCCGAAGCCCAGCAGGTCCGCCGTGCCGGGCGCCATGGCCGGACGTCCGGGCCGCCACGGCACCCAGAGCCAGACCATGAGCGTTCCGAGCGCCGACCCTGCGACCATGCCCGCGACGAGGGCCCAGGGCGATGGCGCGACGGACGCCCAGAGGATCGAGGTGCCGAGCGTACAGACGGCGACCGCACCGGCGTTGATGGCAAGCCGCCCGAACATCATGCCCCGGTTCAGGAGGGCGAAATGCTGTGCCCCGAGGCCCGACACGAGGATCGTGAGGGCCATCACCTGCAGGATCGCGACCAGCGCCGGCTCGCGGTAGAAATCGGCGATGAGGGGCGCCGCGAGGACCAGAAGCAGGGTGAAGAAGAGGCTGACCGAGGCGTTGACCCAGAAGAGCGAATTGACCTGCCCGTAGGTCAGATCGTCCTTCTGGACGATCGCCTGCATCAGGCCGAGTTCCTTGAAGATCGACACCAGCACGATCACCGGGCCGACCATGGCGACGAGCCCGAAATCGCTGGCCCCCAGGAGTCGCGACAGGACGATGACCGACAGGATTTGGCACCCCACGGTCACGACCTGACTCAGCCCCGTATGCAGGCTGCCGCGCAGGACGGTGCCGCTGAAGCTGCTCAATGCCGAGGCATCGACCGTGCCGTTTGGGTCGTAGAGGGGCATACACGTCTTTCGCGGGGTTGCGCGGAGAAACGCAGAAGAGCGTCACACAAGCCTCAACGCTCGGCCAGTTCTCCCGAGACCCGAAAAACACCGATTCCGCAGAAGGGCCATTTCCTGCACAAATAGCGGGCGAGTGAGGCGAAAACGCGCTCACCGACAGCGACCGGACGGGCGAAGCGCCACGGGACCACAGGAAGGGCTAGAGGAGGACGGGCGTCGCTGATGCGATGGGCCACGAGTGGATCGTCCGAGGACCCGATATGGCATCAGCGCAGCAGGGCGAGACAACCGGCGGTGCTGCGGAGACGGCGACCTCGACGGACAGGGACGTCTCGGATCAGGCATCCGCCGGGCGCGTCCTCTATCTCGCCCATGACCTCGACGATCCGGCAATCTGGCGGCGCGTGCGGATGCTTCGTCGCGCCGGGGCCGAGGTCGATCTTGCGGGGTTCCGGCGGGGCGATGGCCCCCTGCCCGGCGCGGCAATCGTGCTCGGCCGGACCCGCAACGCGCGCATGGCGCATCGGATCGTCTCCATCCTCCGCGCCCGGAGAGGCCTTCGACGCGCGCTACGAAGCGTCGGTCGCCCCGACGCCATCATCGCGAGAAACCTCGAGATGCTGGCGCTGGCCGGCCCCCTGCGGCGCGGGTTCGGTGCCGGTCCTCCGATCCGGTTGATCTACGAAGTTCTCGACATCCACCGTCTGCTCGTCGGCACCGGTCGGTCCTCACGTCTTCTGCGCCGGATCGAGCGTCGGCTGTGCCGCGAGATCGACCTCCTTCTGCTCTCCTCGCCGGCCTTCGCGCGCGAATATGTCGAACATTTCGGCCAATGCCGCGCCCCCATTGCGCTCGTCGAGAACAAGGTGCCCGAGGCCGATCTGGCGGGAATGGTGCCCCCCCCGCGCCGCCGAGACGAGGCGGAGGAGGCGATCCGGATTGGCTGGTTCGGGATCCTTCGATGCGCATGGTCGCTCGCCTGTCTCGACGCCGTGACCCGCGCGGCGCCCGGCCGCTACCGCGTTATCCTGCGGGGACGGCCCGCGCTCGACGCCGTGCCCGGGTTCCACGAGATCGTCGCGGCCAACCCGGACCTCACGTTCGAGGGGCCCTACGATTATCCGGACGACCTGCCGGTCATCTACGGCGACGTCGATCTCGCCTGGCTCGTGGACCGCTATGACGCGGGCGCGAATTCGGACTGGCTGCTGCCGAACCGCCTCTACGAGAGCGGGGCGATCGGCGTCCCCCCGATCGGGCTGGCGGGCACGGAGATCGCGGCGACGTTGCAGGCACTCAGCATCGGGGTGATCCTCGACGCGCCGACCGCCACGGCGACGTCGCGAGCGCTCGCCGCGCTGACCCCCGAAGCCCGCGCAGACCTCCGGGGCCGTCAGGATACGGTGCCCCGGTCGCGATGGATCGCCGACGGTGCGGAATGCCGCGCCCTGCTCGCGGACGTGCTCGGGCCGCGCGAGCCGGTGCCGACGCCGGAGCCCGATGGCGGCCTGCTCATCGTGATCCCGGCCCTGAACGAGGCGCGGCATATCGGCGGTGTCATCGACACGCTCGCGCCGTCGATGCGCCGCCTTCGATCCGCCGGGCGCGCTGTCCGGCTGGTGGTGTCGGATGGCGGATCGCGGGACGACACGATCCGGATCGCGAGCGCGCGCGCGGCCGCGCTGCCCGATCTCAGGATCGACGTGATCGACAACCCGGGTCGCCTCCAAAGCGCGGGGCTCAACCGCGCGGTGGCGCAGGCAGACGATGGAATGACGTGGTTCCTGCGCATGGATGCCCACGCGATCTATCCCGAAACCTATGTCGAGACGCTGCTGGACGAGGCGCGCCGCACCGGAGCCGCGAGCGTCGTGGTCGCCATGCGCGCGATCGGTCGGGGGCGGATGCAGCGGGCGATCGCGCTCGTCCAGAACAGCCGCCTTGGAAACGGCGGCGCGGCGCATCGGATGGGCGGTGCGGGTCGCGTCGTCGAGCATGGGCACCATGCCCTGATGCGGCTCGACGCGTTTCGCGCCGTGGGCGGCTACGACGAGAGCTTTTCGCATAACGAGGACGCCGAGCTCGACATTCGCCTCGTCGGCAGCGGCGCGTCGCTCTGGCTGACCGGGAAGACCGGTCTCGATTACCTGCCGCGGGACCGGCTGGACGCGCTGGCGAAGCAGTATTTCGCCTTCGGGCGGGGCCGCGCGCGCACGGTCCGGAAGCATCGCATCCGTCCACGGCTCAGGCAGGCGGTCCTGATGGCACTCGCCCCGCTGGTGGCCCTCTCCGCCCTGACGCCCGTCGAACCGATCTTCGCGGCCCCTGTCCTGGCATGGCTCCTGGCCTGCGTCGGGGGCGGGATCGTCCTGGCGTTATCGCGCCGGAGCGCCTTGGCGCTCACCGCCGGGCCGATCGCGGCGCTCATGCAATTGGCGTGGTCGCTGGGCTTCTGGTGGCAATTCGTCCGGCCCACACCCGCTCCGGCCATCACGCGGCGGTTCACGCCTCCGCCGGAGGTCCCGGCCGGTGAGGTCACCGTGGGGATCTGCACGTTCCGCCGCTCCTCGCTCCTCGCGACCCTCGACACGATCGAGCGGCAGGTCGTGCCGCCGGGCATCTCGCTCCGCATCGTCGTCAGCGACAACGATACGCAGCCGAGCGCCAAGGACGCGCTGGCCGAGTTCGCGGCCCGCTCGCGACACGAGGTCGTCTACCTCCATGCCCCGGCGGGCAATATCTCCGTCGCGCGCAACGCCATCCTCGACGAGGGGGTGCGACGTGGCTCAACCCGGCTCGCCTTTATCGACGACGACGAACTGGCCCCGCCCGACTGGCTGCAATCCCTGCTCGAGCGGATGGCGGAAGACGGCGCTGACGCCGTGGTCGGCCCGGTGCGCGCGATCTACGAGGCTGAGGCACCGGCCTGGATGCGCGCCCTCGGCATCCACGACACCATCCCGGAGCTGGACCCGCGCGGACGGCCCATCGCGGGACATAGCTGCAACGTGCTCCTGAACACCGACGCGGCCGCCTTCCAAGGCCTGCGCTTCGACCTCGGACGCGGCGTGTCGGGCGGCGAGGACACCGCCTTTTTCGAGGCCGCGCGGCGCCGTGGCGCCCGAATGGCGGTCGCGCCCGACGCCTGGCTGACCGAGCCGGTTCCGCCCGACCGGGCCCGCCTGCGCTGGCTCCTGAAGCGGCGCTACCGGATGGGCCAGACCCATGGCAGCCTTCTGTCCGAGGGTGCGACTGTTGGCGACGCGGCGTTGAACCTTGCCCGCGCCGCGGCAAAGGTCGGATGGTGTGCGGTCGCGACGCTCGTGACCGCGCCCGTCGCGCGACGGCGCAATGCGAACCTTCTTCGCGGGGCGCTGCATGTCGGGACGATGTCGGCCCTTCTCGGGGTCGCCCCGGTCCGGATCTACGGCGAACCGGTTTCCGCCGACCGATCGTATTGAACGCAAAGACCAAATTGCCTGACCCGTGCCGCAAATCCACACAGCGTCAGAAAACAGGATGTTTCCCCGAATGTCCGTGACAGGATGCAGGGGCCGCGGTAAGCGATAATCCGCCGATAACCGAGCCGGAGAGGGGCCAAGGCGGATGCGGTTTCCGAAATTCCTGTTCGGACTTTTCGTGCTGATCGGCCTCGCCGTGACGATTGGTGCGATTGCCGGATTCGGGCCGGGAAAGCTGGCGATTTTCGCGATCGCCGTCGCCGTCGTCGCGCAGCTCGCCTATGTCGGCGCCATTGCGCTCATGGCCTATATGGGCAGCCGGGACCAGCGCGAGGTCGACCCCCGCCCGCGAGAGCCCGGCGGGGCAAGCGTCTCACCGCCGAAAGATACCTGACCGGCCGAAGGTTCGCCGCCCGACGGGGCCCTGTCCGATCGACCGACGCTTGCGATCCCCTCGCCGTTCGGCGCACCATCCCGCACGACCCGAGGCGCGGGAGATGCTGAATGGATCATCCGGATCGTCCCGCCGTCGCGGTCGTCATCGCCGCCCATGACGCGGAGCCGACTCTGGCCCGGGCCATCCGGTCGGCGCTTCTCCAGCCCGAAACATCCGAAGTCCTGGTCGTGGACGACGCATCGAACGATGGCACGCTCAGGCTCGCCGAGGCCGAGGCCGAGCGCGATAAGCGGGTCCGCGTCATCGCGTTCGCGCAGAATGCCGGGCCGGCCGCGGCGCGCAACGCGGCCTTCGACGCAGCCGAGGCCGACATCGCCGCGATCCTCGATTCCGACGACGTGTTCTTGCCCGGACGGCTCGGCCGACTGCTCTCGGGGCCGCCGGCGGAGATCACCGCCGACAACATCGCCTTCGTGGCCGACGATGCGCTGGAGACGGCAAGCGCCGCCTTGTCCTCCCCCGAAGGGGGCCCGCGCTTCGAGAGCCTGACGACGGCGGAGTTCGTCCGCGGCAATCTCGCCCGCACGGGCATGGCGCGGGGGGAGCTTGGGTTCCTGAAGCCAATCCTTTCGCTGCCGTTCCTGCGGACGCACGGCCTGCGCTACGATGAAACTCTGCGCCTGGCGGAAGACTACGACCTCTATGTCCGGATGATGCTGGCCGGCGCGCGGTTCAGCGTCACGCGGTGCCCCGGCTATCTTGCCGTGATCCGGCCCGGATCGCTCAGCGCGCGGCACGGCACCGACGATCTTGCCCGCCTCCTCAGGGTGGTGGAGCGCCACATGGCCACCGACGACCTGCCCGGCGAGCTCTCCGACGCGATCCGGGCGCTTCGGGACGAGGTACGGGCGAAGCACGAGCACCGCGCGTTTCTCGACCTGCGGCGGACGGATGGCGCACGCGCGGCGCTGCGCTATGCCATCGGGGGGCGTCGTCGCGGCGCGCGGATCGCGCGTGGCATCTTGCGTGACAAGCTAAACCTCAGCGGCGATGCGGGTGCGGTGGCGAACGGCGCGGAGGTTCGACTTCTGCTTGAGGCGACCACGGGCGATGCGCCTCAGGGCAGGTAGCCCGCCGCGTGTCGACCCTCGACGCCTGCGGCCACGATCCGGACCGGGCCGCGGCTGGCCAACTCGGCCAACTGTCGGGCGAGCCATACTTGGCTGTCGCCGGTCCGCGCGGTCGGCGCGCGCATCGGCGAGACTGGGATGCGGATCGCATCGGGCGGCGCGTCGATCTCGGCCACGCAATCGGCCGGGGCCAGGACGACGACCGTCTCGGTCGCCGCCTCGGTCGGGCCCGCGTTTTGCGTCCGTCGGCGCTGCCAGCGGTCGGACAGGCTGTCCCTCAGGTCGGCCAAGAGCGCGGGGCGGCGCGCGATCCGCATCGCCGCCACGACGGGCCGGCGCGCCTTCAGGTCCTCGACCAAGCGGGCGTAGTCCAGCTTCCGCCGGAGCAATGCGTCGCGCGCGGCCATCGCCGCATCTAAGGCGCCGTCGTTTGACCGCGTGCGCCGGACGATATCCCACGCCTCGCCATGCGCTGCGACCAAGCTCGAGGCCGCTTCAGATGACAGACGGTGCGACAGCGATCCGGCATGGCGCCGGTAGAGATAAGTCGGGTCCGGTACGACATGAAACGCCGCCCCGGAGAGCAGGAGGCGCAGGTAGAGGTCGAAATCCTCACCCACCCGAAGCCGCGTGTCATAGCGGAGCGATGTGAGGCGTGCGGCCCGGATGAGAGGCTTCAGATAGCCCATCGAGGCACGTCCCGCCTCGGCGGTATCGCTGGCCACGTGGGCCGTCGCCGGAATCGCGAGCGTGCCGTCGATCCCCAGATCACCGAGCAGGGTGACCCCGGCGGTCTGCGGATCACCAAAATAGACCATGTCATCGGCGATCATGTCCGCCGCGAGGATCTCGGCGGCCGCGATCAGGCGTCCGATCCGCGCGGGGTGCATCACGTCGTCGGAGTCGACGATGGCGATCCAGTCGCCACGCGCGGCGTCGAGCGCCACATTCCGCGCAGCCCCGGCACCGACATTCTTCGCCAGCGTAATTGGACGGACGCGGCCGTCCTGCGCTGCCATCCGCTGGATGATCGCGGGCGTCGCATCGGTGGATGCATCATCGACGACAATCAGTTCAAGGTCGCGATGTGTCTGCGAAAGGACCGAGCGGACCGCCGCTTCGAGATGGGCGGCACCTTGATGGGTTGCCATCACGACCGAAACCGTGGGGCGCGCCAGGTCGTCGATCAAGACGTCTCGCTGACCCTGATGGCGGCCGGTACGGTCAGCGCGAGGATCATGAGGTCCGCCTCCGGGCGGAAGCGCGAGACATAGAGGCGATCATAGGCGATCCGGCGATTGTACGACGTCGTGCTGCGACCGCTTATCTGCCAGAGCCCGGTGATGCCGGGACGCGCCCGCAAATAGTAGCGGCTAGAGCGACCGTAACGCCGGAGTTCGGCCTCCGGGACCGGACGTGGGCCGACGAGGCTCATATCGCCGAGGAGGACGTTGAGAAGCTGCGGCAGCTCGTCGAGGCTGAGCTTGCGAAGCACCGCGCCGACCGGCGTCACCCGCGGGTCGTCCCGGAGCTTCTGCGTCTCCTCCCATTCGCGCCGGGCGTCGGGGTTCTGAAGGAGGTGCCGGGCCAGGACCTCGTCGCCGTTCACGACCATGGTGCGAAGCTTGAAGCAGCGGAACGGGCGGTTGCCGTAGCCGATGCGCCAATGGCCATAGAACGCGCCGCCCCGAGAGGTCGCCGAGATCAGCCCCACCAGCCCCAGCAACAGGGGCGCGATGAAGACCATCAGCGCGGATACCGCGACGACGTCGAACCCGCGTTTGAACCACCCGCCGACCGGGATGGGATCGTTCGATGCGAATTTCAGGAAGCGATGACGCGGCCGATCGGTGACGGCGACCGGATAGAGGTCGTGGTCGATGTAGGAATTTCTGTCTGACATCGTCCCTGTCCTTAACTTATGTCCGGCGGAGATGGCCCAGCGCTCCGATCGGAGGCACGGTGCCCCGATGACGCCTATTTAGGCGGTCACCGTCGCCGCATCGCGGCAGAGGGCCCGGTCTACGAACCGGACCACTCTCACGCTTTCTATTGAAATGTTGGGTTTATCATCCCCGTCGTCAAACTCGCCATGCCGCTCTGCAGCACAATCTACGCCGCATATTTCGTTTGACCATTTTCTTAGCGGGCTCGACCGGTAAGTAGGCAAGACTGCGCTGACGGGTGGCGCGGCGTTCGTTCTTTTCCGCCGATCCGGACTCTGGCCCGTGACATCGCTTTCGAAGGTGGGTGTCCATCGGACAATTCGACCGAGCGGGGCCATTCGGGATTCGGGATACCCGTCGTCGATCCGCTCGGACCGAGAAAGGACGCCGCCGATGAACGCGAATGTCGCGGCCCCGCCGCTCTCCCGGCGACGCATGCGGATCCTCTTCGGGAGCGCGCATCCCCATCTTCCCCAGATGTATGGCGGCGCGCAGTCGAGCACGCACGAACTCGTCCGCCGCCTCCGCGACCGCGGACACGAGGTGGCGGTGCTGTCCGGCCTCACCGGGGCGGGCCTGCTGGGCGTCCGGGGGCGGATCCTCCTGAAGCTCGGAAGACGCGGGTTCGTCCGCGACGATTCGCTGGGCTATCCGGCCTATCGCGCCTGGCATGCCGAGGAGGCCGCCGCGGAGGTGGTTCGCGACTTCCGCGCCGACGTCGCCGTGTTCCAGTCGCTGCGCCCCGTTCCGTTGGCCCGGAGCATCGACCGGAGCAGGACCCGCACGTTCATCTACCTGCGCAACGTCGAGCCGGACGATCTCGGGGGGCCGCTCGGGGGTCTGACCGATGTGGGCTTCATCGCGAACTCGCACTTCACGGCCCGGCGGTTCGCCGAGACCGACGGTCTGCGGGCGCATGTCGTCTATCCGATGATCGACGCCGACCGCTACCGCGTCCGCTCGACCCGCGAGACCGTGACCTTCATCAATCCGCATCCGCACAAGGGCGTGTCGGTCGCACTCGACGTCGCGGAGCGGTGCTCCGACATCCCGTTCGACTTCGTCCGGGGCTGGGGCCTCGGGCCGCAGGACGAGGCGCGCCTGCAATCGCGGCTGGCCACGCTGCCGAACGTCACGCTGCGGCCATCCACCCGCGACATGCGGACGGTCTACGGCACCGCGCGGATCGTCCTCGCCCCGAGCCAATGGGAGGAGGCGTTCGGCCGGATCGCGGCCGAAGCGCATGTCAGCGGGATCCCCGTCGTGGCGTCGGCGATCGGAGGGCTGCCCGAAGCGGTCGGGCCGGGAGGGATCCTCGTCGCGCCGAATGCACCGGCGTCGGCTTGGGTCGATGCCGTGCGATCCCTCTGGAACGACGACGCGGCCTATGCCGCCGCCTCGGATGCGGCACGCCAGCATGCTGCGCGCGACGACATGGACCCGGAACGGCAGATCGACCGCCTTCTCGACATCCTCGGCGGGGATGTTGCGGTGCCGATGCCCGGTTAGCCGCCGCGGTCAGGTCGGCGGATCCTCGACCGGGTCTTCCGCACGGGCGTCACCCGACGACAGGCCCGGCGCCCCGAGTCCCTCCGTGGCCCCGAAGGCCGGAAGATCGCTTTCGACGGAGACCTCGCCCAGACGGATGTCCAGCACGTCGCCGCCCCGGACGCGGTCGGTCAGGGTAGTGCGCGTCGTCTCCGGTCCATCGTCACCCATGCGCGTCACGGTGATCTCGGCCGACATCTCGCCAAGGGCACTGGTCAAGGCGGTCCCCATCTCGCGCGCCTCGGCGTAGAGCGCGGCCTGCGTCTCCATCCGCACGTCCAGATCGCCGACCGCGGCGATCTGGTCCTGCAGCCCTTCGACCAGCGTCAGGCGCCGACCATCCATCAGGTCGAGGCGATCGCGCCGCGTCTCGTTAAGGCGCTGCTCGGCATTGAGCCGCGCGGTCTCGATCTCCAGCCGACGGATCTGCTGATCGGCCAGCTGACGCTCCAGCTCGCGCTCGCCGCGCGCCGTCGCGAGGCCACGCTCGACCAGCTGCGTGGCGTCCGTCAGCTGCGCCTCGATCAGGGCGACCTGCTCGCTCCGGAGTTCGAGCTGCCGCGTGAGCCGCGTCACCTGTTCCGAGATCAGCGCCTCCAGCTCGTCGAGCTGCGCGAGGCTCGACGCGAGCGAGGCGCGGCGGGCGCGAAGGATCTCCCGCTCCCGCTCGATCAATGCCGCGCCCAACGGAGCGGCCGCGACCTCGGGCGGCACCTCGATGGGCCGATCCTCCATCTCGGCGCGCAGCCGCGCGATCGTCGCCAGACGCCGCTGTCGCTCGAGATCGAGAAGGCGGTAGGTCCCGAGCGCGGTCAGCGCACCCCGGTCGCCCCGCAACAATTCCGGTCCGGGGTCGTCGATTCCGCCCGCCTGCCCGATCGCCTGCGCGACCGTCATGGACGGGAAATACGGATGCGTGCCGGGCGAACGCACATCGCCCGTAACGTAGATCGGCTGGAACTCCGTGATCCGCACGCTGGCTTCGACGCGACCGTTGAGGCCAGCGCTGTCCGCAAGCTTCACCGCGATGAGGTCGCCGAGATCCTGCGGCGACATCCCGGCCGCGGACACGATCCCGACCAAGGGCAGCGACAGGGTGCCGTCCGGCGCGATCCGCACCTCGCCGCCGATATCGCTCCAAGCGGTATAGGTCTCCTCCAGCGGGTCCCATCGCCCAATGCGGATATCGACCATCTGGCGCGGCGCCAACAGTTCGGATGCCCCCGGATCGGCGGTCTGACCCAGGCTCGGGACGGCCCAGAGCATCGTCGCGAGCGTCACCGCGACCATGGCGAACGATCTAGGCATGAAGCGCGCGCTCCTCGTAGCTGCCGCGGCTCATGTACCGGCGCGCGGCCTCGAGATCGGCGCCTTCCAGCACGGTCGTCGCGAGAACCGACCGGAATGCCGCGCGGTCGACGAGCGCATCGGTGACGAAGCTGGCGTGAACGCTGCCCCAAGGCACGCGGAGGATCGCCAGATCCACCGGCCAGCCCGGCGCATCGGGTGCCACCGGTCCGGCCAGCGGTTGCGTCAGCACGAGAACGACGTCGAACCGCTCGCGCAGGTTCGCGGAGACGGCATCAAGACCGGCGCGATGCGGCGCCTCCGCCCCGTCATGTTCGACGAAGAGCGCCTCGAGGCCGATGGAATGAAGACCGGCCTCCTCTGTCTCGAACGGCTGCGACTCGCCATCCCGAGGCTCGACGGCATCGATCAGCAGAACGTCGCGCGCGCCGCCTGCGGCGAGGCGGCGTCCGAGCTGACGCGGCATGTCGCGCCCGAATTCCTCGGCGGCCGTGAGGGGCGTCACAAGGACCATCAGGCCGCTTCCGTACCGGGAATGGCGTTCGCAGGCTTCCGCGAGATGCTGGATGGTGCGCATCCGTGTGGCCCTGCCATCCTCGGTGCCCGCATCGGCGGGGCGTGGGAGCAGGCCCGCGCAATGCAGCCCGGTGTCCTCGCGCATTGCCGACGCGCTGCGCAGCGGCTTGGGCATCAACTCGCGCACGGCCCCGAGGAACGCGCCCAGCAGGATGCCGAGCATCATTCCCATGATGAGCACGGATTTCTTCTGCGGGCTGATGGCGCCGGTCGGGATCGATGCATCGGAAATGATCTTCACGACGGAAATCGGGAATTGCTGTTGCTGCAGTGTGACTTCGAGGCTGTTGAGATAGCCGCGATAGACCTCCGCGTAGGTCGCGGCGATAGCCTCGAGCTGCTGCAGGCGTCCGCGCAGCGCGACCCCGTCGCTGCCAATCCTCGTGGCGGCCGAGAGGTCGGCCTGGAGGGATTGTTCACGGCTTTGGGCCACCGCATGGACCACGCGTGCCGCCTCCGTCGCCTGCTCCAGTTCCAGCCGCATCGCGTCCCGAAGGTTCTCGATCGTCGCGGCCAGGTCGAGCGCGCGGGGATTGTCGGCGCCGAACTCGTCGGCCAGGCGCGCATAGCGCATCTGCGCCTCGACATAGTCGCGCCGGATCCCTTGCACGACCGACTGGTCCTCGCCGCGGGCGAGCGGCACGGTGACGATGTCGCCGCCCGCTTCGGCCCGCGCGAGGAGCGCCTCCATGCTGTCGAGCTGCGCGCGCGCGCCGGCGGTTTCGGCCGAGGCCGAGACGAGCTGACTCGCCAGTTCCGATTGCTGCTGTTCGGTGAGCAGGCCGCCGCGCACCTCCAAAAGACCGTTCTCGACGCGGAATTCCTGCACGGCGGCGGCGGCGGAGATGCTTTGCGCCTCGACCACCTCGAGCCGGTCGCGCAGCCACCGCTCGGCCGTCACCGCCACGTCGTTGTTGGTTCGCAGATTGAACTGCTCGTACGCAGATCCGTAGGTCCGTGCGATCCGGGTCGTCAGCACGGGATCGTAGCCGCGATAGGAGACCTCGATGACGAGGCTCCGCCCCGAGCGCGAGACCGAGAGCCGGTCGCGCAGGGTTGCCGCCGCGCGGTCGCGGTCGGTCCGTTTCAGATCGGGCGTCGCACCGGATGACGCCACGCCGTCTGCGGACGACGGCGCCGATGGCGGCCGTGGTGACAGCGCGCGCGCCAGCGGATCGGTCAGCGACATCACCGCGTCGATCACCCGCTGGGTCGCCCCGACCGGGGGCGAGAGAAAGGCCTCGTTCTCGTCGAGATCGAGCGCGTCGACGACCTGCAGGGCGAGGGCCTCGGATCGGATGATCTGGATCTCGCTCTGCACGACGGCGTCGGATCGCACGACGCTCGGCAGGGGCGAGACCTGGTTGATGAGCTCGGCCCGCTCCTCGTCCAGAAGGACGGTGACCCCGGCGATGTAGCGCGGCACCGACCCGAGGATGATGAGGATCGAGAGGACGATCCCGGTGGCGGCGCAGATGGCCACGAGACGCATCTGCCGGCGCGCCGCCCTGTAGAGGCCGCCGAAATCCGCCTGCGGGCCAGCTTCGCCGCGGTCCAGTCCCTGCGTCGTGACCGGCTGCCACGAGATTCGGCGATCGCGCACGGGTTCGGTCATGTGCCCTGCCCCGTCGGTGCGCGCTGGATGGCGAAGCTATGCATGTCACTCAGGAGCGGTGCCGGTCGCGCGCCCCGTGCGCGGTGATCGAGCAGCTTCAGGAGAACGAACGGCACGAGGAAGGAGCCCACGGTGTAGGGCGTGATGAAATCGACCTCGGCCATGGCGCGCGGCAGGAACAGCAGTGCCAGCCCGGCGCAGATGGTGACCGCGCTCGTCCCCTCCTCCGCGAGGATTGCCGCCACAGGCACCGCGAAGAGCGCAAGGCAGAGCGCCGAGACGAGCGTCAGCCCGAGCAGGCCGAGGCCGACATAGGCTTCGATCAGCACGTTGTGGAAGTGAAAGCCGGTCCGCGCCGTGATGTAGAATTCCTCCCACAACCGCTCGGCCTCGGGCCGGTCATGCACCCAGAACGCGTCATAGCCGACGCCCAGAAGCGGTCGGCTCGCACCGAATTCGAGCGCCTGGTTCCACAGGAAGGTCCGACCCGTCAGCGTGGCGTCCTTACCGGCGACCAGAAGGACCGCATCGAAGAGCCCCAGGATGTAGGCGGCCAGCGCGGCGACGAGGCTGAACGCGATCAGCGTCGCGACCGCCCGGCGCCGGAGCGCGGGCGGAAGGCCAAGCAGCATCCGCGCGACCACGACCGTCACGAGGGCGACGGCCGTCGTCAGGATCGACGTCGCAGAATCCGACATCCACAGGAGGACGACACCAAGACCGGCGGTCGCGGCGACGGCGGGCCAGAGCTTCCCGTCGATGCGGAACGCCCAGAGCAAAGCGACGCAGAACAGGATCGTTAGCGTCGCGAAGTAGCCCAGCTGGTTCTTGGAGGAGAACGCACCGTTGAAGGCATAGGACCCGTCCAGGAAGTCGTAGGAGTAGCCGCCGATCGCCACGGAATAGAGAAGCACCAGGAGACCGCCGATCGCCCCGCCCAGCGCGAGGTTCGGAACGCTCGTCGCGCGCGCGGCGACCAATCCGAAGAAGACCGTCGTGCCGTACTGGATGGCGCTGCGGAGGGTGCGCTCGGGCGCGTCGCTCCAGATCGTCGAAAGGAGGCAGATCGCGGGCAGCACCAGCAGCGCGATCACCGGGAGGGGCCGCTCGAGGAGGAGCCGGGGTGCCGCGCAGAGCACCACCGTCCAGACCCCGTAGAACGCCAGGATCGACACCGCTCCGATACGCACCGAATAGGCGAACACGAAGAGCGACAGGGCGATGGCCGGCACAACAAAAACCGCGTTGCGCGCGGGGTCGGCGATCCTGTCTCTATCGAACGTCACTGCCGTCACCCATGATCTGTCGCCGTCACCTTTGGTCTCGCCGCGAATGGCCGAAGGCGATGCGCTTGGGATGGTAGGTTAGGCATTCTATCCCGCGGCTTGCGATGCGGCGTCAAACCTGTCGGCGGCTTGGCGCCGGTCGGGCCGGAACCCGCGTCGCCCCGCGGCGTCGTTCTGCGACGGCCGCAAGCAAATCCGGCAAAGTAGAAACCGTCGCGGGGGCGCGATTGGCGGGCTAGTTGTCGGCGACCCCGTCGACGCACAGTATCGATTCGGGAAAGCGGCAGACGTCGCTGAGCGGCGTGTAGGCGATCCAGTCCACCTCCAGCACCTTCGGGGCGGATGCCGGATCGAACCTGCCCATCCAGTCCGTCAGCCGGTCGGTGGACCAGATGCTGGCATAAATCTTCTGCGGCTCGTCCGGCAGCGTTGCGTCGCTGGCCTCGCGGATCAGCGCGCCGTCGATGAACCACCTGATGCGACCCGGTTCCCAGACGAAGGCGTAGGTCCGGAACGTCGCGTCGTCCTGCATGGGGTGCAGCGCCTCGTTCGTACTGCTCCGGGCGGTGTGGAAATTGGTCTGAAGGACGGGGGTATCGCGCGCCAGGAACTCGAAATCGATCTCGTTATGCGGCCGGTCCTGCGGCGCGCCGATGAAGGTGAAGAAGTTGGCGTTCATGCCTTCGGCATAGGGCACCCGCATGCGGGCCTCGAACGCGCCGTAGCCATAGCGGGCATTCGATTGCAGCTCGGCGCAACTCAGGTCGAACGCGTCCCGCGCATCGGCGCTCATCGTCAGCCGAAGCTGTCCATCCGCGACCGCGACTTGATCGGCGCTCCAGATGCAGTTCTGATGCGATCCGTTCGACCATCCGTCGGACACGAACCATCGCGCGCGGTCGAGATCGTCGAACGGATCGAGAAAGGCTCCTTCCGCCGCGCCGGACGACGGCACGAGAATGAGGCAGAGGACGAGACGTATTGAACGGCGTGTCGGCATGGGCGCCTCCTGACGCGGGCAGGTCGGGGGTCCGTGCGTATCGATGCTAGGCGCCTGTGCGGGTCGCGCAAGTCACTCGGTGAACCCCGGCCAGATCGCGCCGAGATCTTGGCCGAGAAGCTCCGACAGCCCCGCGTTCCGGGCGGAGAGATGCCGATTCAGATAGCGGCGCGTGACCGGGCGCATCTCTTCCGGCGGCGCAGCCTCGGTCAGAACGCGGTCGGAGACGACGCGGTACCACGCGCGATAGGCGCGGTGACCCAACCGCGCCGACAGCGACGACCGGCGCCCCAGATGCGCGGCGTAGCGGTAGCGCACGAGTCGGCGACCGATCCGGTTCAGCGCCAACAGCGTTCCGGCCCGCTTTGGATAGAAGGTGCGGTTCTGCCAGCCTGTCTCATCCTCCAGCAGCATCGGCGGGAGGCCGAGAAATGCCGTGACCCGGTCGATCGTCGCCTGGCGGACCGCGTTGAACTCCTCGAACAGCACCGGGCACAGGCGGTCCGGACCAAGGAGGTCGCGAAAGCGCCTCAACGGCCCGGCATAGGTCGAGCCTACCAAGATCGACGGCTCGGCGCTCAGCGCCGCCTCGAACGACAGCGAGGTCCGCCCCGAGCGCACGAGGTGCCAGTATTGCGACCAGGCCCGGCGGACGGGATCGCGCAACATGAAGATGACCTTCGCGTCGGGAAGGGTGCGGGCGATGCGGTCGGGCGCGACGGCGGACATCAGGTAGGTGGTCGTGTCCTCGCCGATCAGGGCGCCGGCGGGCGCGTCGGCAAAGCGCGACCGATACCATGCCGCGGTCTCGGGGTCGTCGGGATCGCGCCAGACCAGGTCGCCGCGCTCGACGGAGAGAAATTCCGAATGGGCGACCGCATCGTCGGCATCGAAGTGATAGAGCTCGCCCGGTGCCACCCACGCGTCCGGATGGCGGTGAAGGATATGGTGAAGCGACGTGGTGCCGCATTTCGGGGCCCCGCCGATGATGAAGTCCGGTCGCATCTCCAACCTCGCTGGCAGGGCCGAGGGCCCATATCTGGGGACCCCCGCATGCGCGCGTCAACGACGGCGTCGGGATCGGCGGTGGTCGGCCGATGGCCCGGCGTATCGTGCGGCCCATATCGCGGGCACGGGGCGTTATGTATGACCGGCTGGAGCGGCCCGCGCGATCGACCTAGGCCGCCCCGCGACCGGCCGTCCGGTCGGGAGGCGCGCGGCGCCACGCGAGGATATGGAGGGCGGCGTATCCGACACCCCAAATCGCGATGAAGCCTTCGGTCCACTCGGTCGTCCAGCGGATCGCATCGAACGCGACGCTTTCGGGATCGAAGGCCCCCTGGAAAACCTTCATCAGTGTCGTCACGAGGACACAAAGCAGAAGCGGAACGAGCGTCGGATCGGCCCGTATGTCGGTCCAGATGCGACCCGGCAGGACGGGTACCCGAGGCAGCGTCAGAAGGCCCGCCGCGACGACGAAGACGAGATAGAACCATTCCGACCTGCCCTGCAGCCCTTCGACATTGTGCAGCGTGAATTCCCCCTGCCGGTTCACCTCGAGCATCCATTCCGGGATCTCGTAGCCGAGAATCGGCTGGCCCCACTGCGTCTCCTCGAGCGCCGCGAGGGCCGCGACGAGGGCGAAGAGCGCCCAGTAGACGACCGCGAGGCCCAGTCCCGACGCGCGGGCGTGTCGATACGCGAGCCACAGACCCAGCACGAACGCGAAAACGAACCCGAAGGCCGTCACCATCTCGATCACCGTGTATTCCCGCGCCTGCCTGAACCCTCGGGACACGATGGGATACGTCGCTTCGTTGAAGACCAGAACGCACCAGGCCAGCAGCACCGGAACCGGCCCCCAGAACAGGATTCTTCTCAGCGCAGTTTCGGTGGCCGCGACACCCCGGTGCCGGTCGGAAAACTGATGCGGGTCCTGCACGGCGAGAACTCATTATGACGGCGACGATCTGCACCCGACCCCGGTGATCCGAAGGCCGGCCCGGACAAACGGGCTCCGATCTGGCGGTGCTAAGCCCCGGAGCTAGCAGAATATTCCGAGCCTGTCACGGGCCAGTAGGGCGCAGGATCATGGGTCGGTATCTTCGACCGAATGCGTGAGTGCATCTGGACCGGCGCGTCGCTCTCCAAGGCCGCCGAACCAGCGTTCTACGAGGAACATCGTCGTCGTCGACCACCGCCCGGATGATGTCGCTCCGGAGCTCGGGACTGCCGTCCAGCGAACCTCGTCCGGATGTTGGAGGGTGCAGTCGTCCCCTCACCATAACACCCGGAACGGTCTGCCGTGAAGGTCAGCCTTCGTGGCGCACCTGGGTTTTGGCGCCTGCCCTTCTGCCTCTACGGAACGGACTTGTTGCCACTGGTCCCGGCGGGCGGACCGGCGACAGCCCGACGGTGCCGCCCCCCCGTGCCCTATTCGGCGGCGCGCATGCCCATGCGGCGGAGGACGGCGCGCTCGGCCACAAGGACGATCTGGTAGAACGCGACCGACAGGAGGACGCTTGTCGCCGCGACCGTCCAGATCATCGCGAAATCCATGTAGCCGCGTGACTGGTTGAGGAGGTTCCCGAGGCCCTGCCCCGTCGCCAGCCATTCGGCGATGAGCACGCCGAGCAGCGCGCGAGGTGCCGTAAGACGAGCGGCGGCGAAAATCCAGGGCATCGAGGCGGGGATCGAGACCAGCCGCATTTCGCGGAACACCCCGGCCCCGTAGGCGCGTGGCAGGTCCATCGCCGCGCGCGGGACCTGGGCCAGCCCCTGGGCGATCATGACATAGGCCGGAAAGAAGGTGACCGAGATCGTGATCCAGAGCGTCACGGTCGTGCCGCGCCCGAGGATCAGGACGAGGAGCGGTGTCAGCGCCACGAGCGGCATGGTCTGCGTCACGAGCGCGACCGGCATGAAGGCGCGCTCGACGGCCGGGGCGGCCCGCGACACGAGCGCCAGCGCGAAGGCGAAGGCGAGGCCCGCCGCCATCCCCGCGAGCGTGATCGGGATCGTCTGGGCAAGTGCCGCGCCAAGGCGGGCCCGCGCGTCTGCCGACCCGTCCGCGAGGGCCACGTAGTGGAAGACGTCCAGCGGCGACTTCCCCAGCATCGCGGGCACCGACAGTCCCCAGAGGAACGCCCACCAGACGGCGAAGGGCAGCGCGACGCTGATGACCGCAAACAGGATGCGCACCGAGCGGCGGGGCGGATCGGGGGCCTCCGGCAGGGTCGCGGGGTCAAGCGAGACCGCCCTGCCCTCCCGCAGCATCCGCGCCGAGAGCAGGGCGAAGACGGCATAGCTGGCGCCCGCGATGGCCGTCGCGACGAGACCGATGCTCCAGAGCCGCGCGGGCTCGCCCCGACCGAGGGAGCCGAGAAGGTAGGTGCCCAGCCCCCAGCGCCCGCCGCCACCGAACTCCGCAAGGATCGCACCGAGCACGGCCGCGGGCGCGGCCACGCGAAGCCCTGCGAGGATCCCGGGCAGCGCGCCGCGGATCTGGACGAGGCGCAGCACGCGGCCTGCACCGCCGCCGTAGGCCCGGACCACGTCTGCCGCCCGGCGGTCGAACTGCGTCAGTCCGATCACCGTTGCGTTCATGGTCACGAAATAGACCCCGAGCGCGGCCAGCACGATCCGGGGCGCCAGCCCGTCGAGCGTCAGCGAGAGGATCGGCGCAATGGCAATCGGCGGCAGCGCGAAGATCGCGACGTTGAGGCCCCGCGCCATGGCCATCGTCCGGGGCACCAGCGCGAAGAGCAGCCCCGCCGCCACCGCGATGGCGTTCCCGATGGCGAAGCCCAGCGCGGAGGCGCTCAGGGTCGCGCCGACATGGCGCGGGTAATCGGCCCGGTCGATCCAGAGCCGCGCCGCGATCTCGGTCGGCGCGGGGAGCGCACCGCCCGCCACCCAGTCGAGTCGGCCCGCCACCTCCCAGAGCACGAGAAGGGCGCCGGTCAGGATCAGGCCACGGCGGCGATCAGCCTCCATGAAGGGCCTCGGCGACCCGATCCCCGAGCGCGTGGAACGCCGGGTCGGAAAAGAGCGCCGCACGCCGCGGACGCGCGAAGGGCACATCGATGACCTCCGAGATGCGCCCCGGTGCGGCCCGCATCACCACGATCCGGTCCGCCAGGAAGCAGGCCTCGTCGATGCCATGCGTCACGAGGAGCGCGGTCGCCCCGCTTTCGGCCCAGATGCGCTGCAGCTCGATATTCATCTGGCGGCGGAGGATCTGGTCCAGCGCGCCGAAGGGCTCGTCGAGGAACAGAACGCGGGGCTCGGTCACAAGCGCGCGGGCGATGGCGACGCGCTGGCGCATCCCGCCCGACATCTCACCGGGCAGCGCATCTTCCTTGCCCGCGAGGCCGACCAGCGACAGCAGGTCCCGGATGCGCGGGCGGGCGGGTCCAACCGGGCGCCCCAACGCCTCGAGAGGCAGGGCGACGTTGCGCGCCGCACTCCGCCACGGCAGGAGGGCCGCATCCTGGAAGGCGACGCCGGTGAGGCCCGAGCGGGTCGCCTCGGCGGGCGGCAGGCCGCCGAGGCGGACCTCGCCCGCGTCGATGGCCTCCAGCCCGAGGGCGCAGCGCAGAACGGTGGACTTGCCGCAACCCGACGGCCCGATCAGCGCCGTGAACGAGCCGGGCGGGCAGTCGAGCGTTACATCGCGCAGCGCCTCGACCGCCCTGCCCCGACCCCGGAAGGTCTTGCTCACCCCGGTCAGCGCGATGCCGGACAGGGCAGACGCGCGCGCCGGGGCGGACGGCATCAGAGTTCTTCGAGAAGCGTGGTGTCGAACATCTCCCGGGTGCCCTCGATACCGACGCGGGCCAGTGCCTCGAGATTCCCTGCGATGCCCTCTTCGCTCATCGCGAAGATACCGCCCGGCGCCTCCATCAGCGGCTGCTGCGCGGCGTTGAAGAAGATCTCGTTGTCTATGCTGCGCCCGGTGCCCGCGAAATGCGTTTCGGCCCAGCGCGGCGGCCAGAGCGTCGTGTCCGCGAAGTTCTCGTTCCAACCCTTCCGCGAGGCGCGCATCCACGCGATCAGGTCGTCGCGCCGCTCGGCCAACGTCTCCTCGGTGACGACGACGGTGTCGTTATAGGTCGTGAAGCCGAAATCGTAGAGCAGGAAGGACACGGCCTCCTCGCCCAACTGGCCGATCGTGTAGGGCACGTTGGTCGTGAAATCGAGCGAGCCGTCGATCTCGCCCTGCACGAGCGGCGTCGGATCGTAGGCATAGGGCACGATGTTGACCGCGTCCCGGTCGATCCCGTTGAGTGCCAGCACCGCCTCGACCGAGATGGTATTCACCGGCGGAACGGCGATGGTCTTGCCGACCATGTCCTCGGGGCTGAGGATCGGCGCGGAGGCGAGGCTGACGATCCCGATCGGGTTCTTCTGGTATTGGGCCCCGATGATCTTGAAGGGCGCGCCCTGCTCGGCGATGGCCTTGATCGTGGTGTCGGGCGTGGTCAGCGCGAGATCCGCGCGACCGGCGACGATGGTGCTCTCGGGGATGACGTCGGGCCCGCCGGGCAGGTAGGTCAGGTCCAGCCCTTCGTCGGCGTAGTAACCCTCGTCCATCGCAAGGAAGTAACCCGCGAACTCGGCGTCGTTGATCCAGGCGGCCTGCATCGTCAGCGGCGAGAGGCCCTGCGCCCGCAGGCCCCCCGGCATCATCGGCAGGGTCGCGGCAGCGCCCGAAAGGGCCAGCATGGAACGGCGGGATAGTCTCATGTCGATATCTCCTGTCTAAAGGCTAAGGCGGCTCAAGCGAGCCCTTGGATGCGTTGCAATTCGCGCAGGGGCGGCGTCGCCGCGAGCTGGTCGGGATCGACGAGATCCCATTTCACGCCGCGCGGTCGCGGCGCCATGTCCTCGACCGTCAGAAGCCGCGTCGGCGTGGCGATGGCGTCCACGAGGATGTCGGTCTCGGACGGGGTCAGGCGGTCCTCGACCACCTGCACGTCATGGACGATCGCGGCGACGGGCGTTTTCTGGTCGGCGAGACCCAGGTCGGTGAACATGCCCCATTCGATATCGAAGAAGCCGTGCCCCTTCCCGAACCGCACGCCATCGACCGAGACGGCCGAGGCCCCCGTGGCCATGAAGTCGAAGGCCCCGCGCTCCGCGATCTCGGCCAGCGTGATGGGCCGCCCGAAATGCTCCATCCCGTCGAGCCAGGAGGCGTAGAGCGCCGCCCCCTCGGGAACCATCCCCGGCTCGAGGAGGACGAAGCCGCGATAGATGCCGTAGGTCGACATCACGAAGGGCTTCTCCGCCTCGATCATCGCCTGCCGAAGGCCCGCCAGACAGTTGTCCGGGGTCACGAACGCGAAGGTGCTGTCGCGATAGCCGTCCATCCCGAGAATGCGGGCGGTGGCAGCATCCGAGCCTTCGAAATCGGGAATCACCTCGGCGAAGTTGAGGTCGAACCGCGTGTCGGGACGGGCGACATCCCGCAGCTTCGTCCATATCTGCTGGCGGATCGTATTTGTTGTGGACATGCTGAGTACCGACGGTTTCACTGTTTCAGTAATTAGAAACGTTCGTTTCAAAAAGGCAAGCGCCACGCGCCCGACGAGGGGACGCATTCGGTGAAACGCCTACGCAAGAGGCACGATGGCTAGCAGACTGACTCTCCGCATCCAGGACAGCATGGCCCGTCTGACCCGCTCCGAGCACAAGCTGGCGGAACTCCTGCTCGGCAACGGCACGCTCATCGAAACCCACAGCGCAACCGAGCTCGCGCAGATGGCAGAGGTCTCGAAGGCGACGACGGCGCGATTCTTCCGCACGCTGGGATACGGCGATTTCGAAGAGGCAAAGACCCAGGCCCGCGAGGAGCGCAACCGCTCCGAACCCTTCGCCTACGAGGCCCATGTTGCGACCGGCTCGCCCTCGGGGCGGACGATCGGGGCGCATATGCAGCTGGAGATCGACAACCTGACGCGCACCTTCGAGGAGCTGCGACCCGACCTGCTGTCCGAGGCGGTCGAGCTGATCGCCCGCGCGCCGCGGGTCTGGCTGGCCGGGTTCGGCGCCGAGGAGGGCATCGCTCTGGCCGCGCGCCAGGTTCTCGCCCGCCTGCGGCCCGATGTGCGCGTGGTCGGTGGCGATCCGGCCGGCTGGACGGAGGCGCTGTCGATGGCGGGGCCAGAGGACGCGATGCTGCTGCTGTCGTTGCCGCCGCGGCCGCGGGGCCTTGCCACGCTCGCGGGCCACGCGCGCACCACCCGTATCAACATCATCACCCTGAGCGATCACGCCTTCGCCGCCCGCGCGCGGCGGTTCTCGCGGATCGTGATCCCGTGCCACATGGCGAGCCACGGCGCGATCCCGACCCATACAGCGCTTCTGAGCGCATTGCGCATCCTCGCCGTCGGTTACGCCGCGCGGGCGGGCCAGAGCGCAACCCAGCGGATGGCCGCGCTCGACGAATTGGGCGAGGAGCTTTCCCTCTTCGAGCGCCCGGACTGACCGCGCGCGCCTTGGTGCGCCTCTGACGATGCTCGTGCACGACGCCAGGCGGCGCGTGTCCGATGAGCGGCTCGGCGATGCTCCGGCTCAGGCGCGGATCGGGGCCGAGGTCGGGCCCAGCACGGCCATGCCGATGGCGAGGAACCAGCCGATGGCGCCGAGACCGAAGATCGCTCCGGCTGCATCGCCCAGCGGCGGGAGGATCGTCGCGAAGGTCGTGACGGCGACGGCATCGACCGCGTCCGTCCCGTAGCCCAGCGGCGCCAGAACGGTGACCCGCAGCGCGAAGCCCACGATGTAGGTCAGAGCACAGACCAACGCGGCGAACCCGCCGGCACTGTCGCGGGTCATGCCGACGACCCTCCGGCAGCGAGGGATGCGAAATGGGCTTTCAGCCGGCGCTCTCCATGGCGAGGGGCGACCATATCGAGACCCAGCGCCGTAAGGAAGAAGCGCGCGGGCCCGCCGATCCGCCGGGGCAGCAGCGGAAGGAGCACGAGCGCCGCGCGGCGCAGCGCATCGGGCAGATGCGTGATGCGCGCCGGGCGGCCGAGCGCGGCGAATGCGACGCAAGCGATCTCCTCCTGGGTCATTACGTCGGGGCCGCCGATCTCGACCCAGCCGCGCCCGGTCTCGGTCGCGTCCACCACGGCGGCGGCCAGGTCTGCGCCGTCGATCGGATTGAGCCGCCCCGATCCGTCGCCGAAGAGCCAGACACGGCCCGCGCGGGCCATCGCGAAGAAGTCGCCCATATCCGAGAAGAATCCCGTCGTGGCGATCACGGTCGCGGGTATGTCGGAGGCGTGCAAGGCCTCGACGAAGGCCGCTTTGGCGGCGACGAGCGGCACCTCGGACATGCGATCCGCGTGGAGGACGTGGATATAGGCGAAGCGCGCGACGCCTCCACGCTCGGCTTCGCGCAAGAGGGTCAGGTTCGCGCCGTAGTCGACCTCGCGGTAGCCGAGGCCGTCCGCCTGACGCGTGATGCCGAGCGTCGAGACCACAAGGTCGATGCCGTCCATCACCCCGACCAGCGTTTCGGGCCGCGTGGCCTCGGCCACCACGAGGACATCCGCGAGCCCTTCCGCGCGGGACGCATCGCGGACGAGCGCGGTGACGTGATGCCCCTGGCGGGCATATGCGGCGCAGAGGGCGCGCCCGAGATAGCCGGTCGCACCGGCCACGAGGACATGCATGGGAGGTCTCCCTTTCAGCTGAGGCCGACGCCCAGCGCGGCGGCCGCCAACAGGGCGGTGACGGGCGCCCAGAGAAGGCGCTCCGGACGGGACGGGCTTGCGGCGTTGGCCGCGCAGGTGAGAAGCGTGAGAGCCGTGGCGGGCCAGAAGGCCGGCGCGAGGGATGCGGGCGCCAGATCCGCCCGCGCCAAGACCGCGCCCGCCATCCCGGCCAGAAGCGCCGCCTGAACCAACGCGAGGCCACGCCAGAGCGGCGGCAGACGGCCCGTGAAGCGCCCGCCCACGGTGTAGCGACCCAGCGGCGCGCCTGCCGCGAGTGCTATATGCATCGCCAGCGGCATCGCGGCGAGCGCGGCATAGGCAAGGGCGAGGATCTGGGTCATGGCGCGGTTTCCGTCCGGGGTGTCGTTGTCGACGCGGATCTATGCCGGGACGGCGGACGGCGGCATGACCGGAGAGCTCAGTCGATTGACCGCAGATGCCAATTCATCCCGCGCCTGCCCGCCACGCGGTCGGACTGACCCCCGTCCACCGCTTGAAGGCCCGCACGAAGGCGGAGGCCTCCGAGAAGCCCAGAAGATACGCCGTCTCGCCGACTGACACCCGGCGGGCACCGAGATACTCCATCGCCATGCGGCGGCGCAGATCGTCATGGACCTGCGCAAAGGTGGTGCCCTCGTCCTTCAACCGCCGATAGAGCGTCTGGCGGCCGAGACCCAGATCGCGGGCGACGGCATCCATCGAGAGACTGCCCTGATGGAGGTCCGCCAGCATTCGCGTCTCGACTGCGGCGCGGACCGTGTCACGCGCGGCGAGCTTGGCCATAAGCGTGTCCGCGTGCCCGGTGAACAACCCGAAGACGTAGGCCGCGGCCTCCGGGCGTGGCAGGTCGAGACAGTCGGGATCGACGCGAACGGCCATGCGGCCCGCATCGAAGCGCACCGGCACGCGCAGAAGGTCGGCATAGCCCGCGGCGTGGGCCGGCGGCGGAAAGGCCAGATCGACCGCCAGAACCACGGGTCGGTCCGACGTGGTGGCGCGCAATTCTCCGATCAGTTGCCCGAGAGCGCCTTCGGCGGCGAGGTGAAACCCGTCCGGGAGGGGCAGCCGGTCCTCGATCCAGGTCTCGCGGCCCTCGATTAACGCATGGCGGGGGTCGCTCGCGGGACGGGCGCCATCGACGATGAGGCGTGCGTAGCGGTTGAGCTGGCGCAAACCCTCCCGGAGCGTCGGAGCGCGGGCGAGGATGCCGCCGACGACGGACATGGTTTCGGCCCGCGTGCCGAGGCCCGATCGCAGCACGATGAGCGGATCGCCCGTCAGGTCGACCGCGGCCCCGAGAAGACGGTGCCAGTCGCGCCGCGGCAGCCGTGCTTCGGGATCGGCGAGTTCCGCCTCGGTCAGACCGGACGCGCGCAACATGGCGGCGCGGGACGCGCCCCGTGCGGCGGCGAAATCGAGGAAGGCCTGCGCGAAACCGGCGGCCATTGTGGGCTCGGACATCTGGCGGATCCCCGGAGGCTCGACGATGCGGTTCGCCCGGTCATCCCGCACCTGCCCGGACAGGGCCAATATGGTCCGCGTCGCGCTTGAGGGGCAAGTCGCCGCGATGGTGCTGCGCGAACCAGCGGGCCTTCCCTTCACTCGCACCGACGGCATGGGCAAGGCTTTTGAATATCGGCGGCCGCCACTTCCGACACGCGGTCAGGCGGGGAGAGCGCGGCGAACGCGGCGGACACGGGGATCATGCCGATGCCGCCATGCGAGCGGGCGGCGTGACGCGCCCGCGGACGAGCAGCCAAAGCGCGAAGCCGATCTCCGCCAGCGTGACAATCGCGAGGAGGACGCCGCCGACTGCGCCCAGCACGGCCGACTCCGGAGCGGCGAAGGCCCGGATGCTGTCCACGAGGTAGCCGGTTCCGCCGACGGCCAGCATCACGGACAGAAGCGGCGGCACGGCGCGCGACCTCCACGCCAGCACGCCAAGAAGCCAGAGGTGCAGCGCAAAGAAGACCTGCCAGAGCCAGACCCCGGCCTCGTCCATTCGCCCGAGCACCCAGGCGAGATCGGCACGGGCCGCCACATCCATCGCCAGAGGCGGGTCCATCGCCACCGCGAGGATCGCGGCCTGCGGCAGCAGCATCGCCGCCATCACCGCGGCCATCATCAGGCGCGCGACCATCGCCGCCATCGCCAGCACCGCGCCATGGGGCCGGAACATCGCGAAGAGCATCACCGCGAGCACGACCTATGACAGCATCATCACGAGATCGCCGCCGACCCCGGCGACGAAGAGGCCGGGTCGCGCCGCGATGGCGTCGAACGCAGTCGCCGGATCGCCCGCCCCCCCGAGGCGGGCGGGCACGAAGAGGATCGAGAAGAACCCCGCCCCGGCGATCAGCAGGTAGAGCGTACCGGCAATCCGGGCGAAGGATCGGGTTGAAGGGTCGTCGAACGCGCGCATGGCAACCTCCGTTGGGTTCACATGCCGATGACGGCGACATAGGCGGCGGCGATCATCTGCGATATTCCCCGGTTCTGCCGATCTGCTATGTGTTTTTGCATGGAATGGCGTGCCGTCACCTTCGACTGGAACCGCGTCCGGGCGTTTCTCGTGACCGCCGAGGAGGGATCGCTCTCGGCAGCGGCGCGGGCGCTCGGATCGACGCAGCCGACGCTTGGGCGGCAGGTCGCGGCGCTCGAGGCCGAGCTTGGCGTGGCCCTGTTCGAGCGGCATGGGCGCGGTCTGCGCCCGACGGCCGCGGGCCTCCACCTTCTGGAGCATGCGCGGCGAATGGGGGACGGCGCGGCGGCATTGTCGCTCGCCGTCGCAGGGCTGGGTGACGAGATCGCGGGCGAGGTCTCCGTGTCCGCCTCCGACATCTATGCCGCCCGGTTGCTGCCCCCGATCCTCGGCGCGCTCCATGCCGCCCATCCCGAGTTGCGCATCGAAATCGTCGTGGACAACCAGCTCTCGGATCTGCGGCGCCGCGAATCCGATATCGCCGTCCGAAACGTCCGCCCCACGGATGCCGACCTGATCGGCCGCAAGCTGCGCGACGCGAAAGCGCGGCTCTACGCAGCGACGGGCCTGCTGGATCGGTTGGGGCGGCCCGCCGATCCGCAGGGCTTCGCGGGCGCGCCTGTGATGGAGATCGACCGGACGGGCGCGCTTCGAGGCATGATGGCGGGGATGGGCTTTCCGGTCGACGCGATGACCTTCCCCTACCGGACGGCGAATTTCGTCACCGCGTGGGAGATGGTCCGCGCGGGTCACGCGATCTGTGTGCTCGACGACCGGATCGGCGACGCGGAGCCGGGCGTGGAGCGCATCCTGCCCGACCTCGATCCGGTCATCTTCCCCGTCTGGCTGGTCGCCCATCGCGACGTCCGCCGGGCTTGCCGCCTGCGCGTGGTCTGGGACGCGCTCGCCGAGGGGCTGCGCTAGCGGACCACGCGTGGGGCGGCGGTGCGGGACGCGTAGTCGCGCAGAAGGGCCACGCGCCGGGGACGGAAGCTGCGGCCGCTGAGGGATGCGGCTTCGATCCCCGAGGCCCGGAAGTGCCGCCAGTCCTGCCGCAGACAGCACCAGACCAGTAGCATCAGCCCGCCCTCGGCGTAGCTCATCCCCAGGGGCCAGACCTCCCGCTGCGTGACCCCGCCGGCCCGGTCGCGATACCGAATGTCGAGCGCGAGCTCGTCCCAGCAGGCCCGCCTTAGCAGCGCCATATCGACCCCGAGTGCCACCGGTGCGGGCGGCGGACGGAAGGTGCGGAGCACGGTGTGCAGCGCGCGCCGCGACTGCGTGTCGGGCAAGGTGGCGATGATCCGTGCGAGGGCCGAGCGGCCCGCCGCCTCAAGCGCCGGATCGCCGGTCTGGCGCAACTCCCCCACCCCGAGGACCAGCGCCTCGATCTCGAGCGGGGAGAAACTCTGCGGTGGAAGGGCCGGGTCTTCGGTCAGCCGGTAGCCGACCCCGGCCGCGCCGTCGATCAACGCGCCGCCCGCGCGCAGCGTGGCGATGTCGCGGTAGAGCTGACGCCGGGACACGCCCGTCTCCTCGGCCAGCCGTTCGGCCGTGACGGGGGCGGGCAGCCGGCGCATCGCATCCATCAGGCGCATGAGGCGGTCGGTGCGGGCCATGCTGACGCAAACTGACAGGGGGGCCGGGATAAGCCAAGCCCGATCACAACCGGAGGACCAACCATGCCGACCCTGTTTCACGCCCCGAACTCCCGCGCGACCGCCATCGTCTCCCTCGTCGAGGCGATGGGCCTCACGGACCGCATCGACCTCGTGGAGGTGACGGTCGCCCGTCAGGATGGCGGTGGCGGCCCCGATCCGCGCAATCCGCATCCCGAAGGGAAGGTGCCTTACCTGACCGATGGCCGCGACCATGTGCGCGAGCGCGGGGCGATCGTCCTTTACCTGACGGATCGCTTTCCCGAGTCCCGGCTCGGCCGCCCCGTCGGGCATCCCCAGCGCGGCGCGTTCCTGAGTTGGCTGTTCTACTATCAGGGCGTCATGGAGCCGGTGCTGGTGCTCGACGCGTCGGGGATCGAACATCCCGCCCTGCACGCCACATTTCGCGGCATGGACGACATGCTGGCGCGTCTGTCGGAGGCCTTGGACGGCCAGCCCTTTCTTCTGGGCGAGGATTACTCGGCCGTCGATCTCCTGGTCTCAAGCCCGTTCCTGTGGCTGCCGGACACCCTCCGCGATCACACATCTATCCGGGATTGGGTCGACCGCTGCGCCGCGAGGATGGGCCCGAAATCCGGTCGGTGATTTCCGGGGGATGCCGGCGATTGGCCTGACTCATCGCCCTCGGCTCGGGCGGGGAGTCTCGTCCGGCGCGAACCCTTGTCTCGACGGCCCGAATGTCCGGCCACGCGACAGGTGCGGACACCGACCGCTACGTCACCCCGCGACCATCGCGCGGGGGCTGGCGGCGGGTGCGTCGGGGTTTGCGGCTGCCGTGCTTCTCGAAGACGGCGCTGGCCTCGGCGCGCGCGGCATCGGTGCGGCGGAGCTCGTAGATGCGGGTCTTGGCCAGACGCGCGGTCTCCTGGTGGTCGACGATGCGCGCGGGGTAGTCCGGGGGCGGGTCTGGCAGGGTCCAGGGTTCCTGCAGGGCCGTGCCGCTCAGGCCCGCGAGTTCGGGCACCCATCTGCGGGTGAAGACGCCCTCGGGATCCTGATCGTGGCCCTGCTTGACCGGTGAATAGATCCGCACGGCGTTGATCCCGGTCTCGCCCGCCTGCATCTGGCTCTGGGGCCAATGGATGCCCGGCTCGTAGTCGGTAAAGAGCCGGGCGAGGACGGCGCCCGACATCTGCCAGGGCAGCCAGAGATTGTAGGACGCGAACGACATCAGCATCGCGCGCATGCGGAAATTGATCCAGCCGGTCGCGCGGAGGTACCGCATGCAAGCATCGACGAAGGGATAGCCCGTCGCGCCCACGGCGAAGGCGGTCAACCGGGCCGCGTCGTTGGGCACCGGCCGCAGGCCCTCGTAGGCACGCGCCATCGGCAGCCATTCGATTTCGGGCTCGGCCTCGAGCTTCTGCATGAAGTGGCAATGCCAGTGCAGCCGGCCGACGAAGGATTTCAGCGCCCCCGGCCATCTGCCCCGCTCGGTGCGGGAGACGGCGTCCAGCGCGGCGATCCGCGCCTGCGTCGCCTGATAGACCTCGCGCATCGAGAGCGTGCCGGCCATCAGATGCGGCGAGAGACGAGAACAGGCCGTCTCGCCTGTGACGGGGCTCGACATCGCCTTCTGGTAGGGCTCGCCCCGCTCGGTCAGGAAGCTGTCGAGAAGGTGCAGCCCGGCCTGACGACCCGGTGTCTGCAGGCTCACGATCCCGTCGTGCTCCAGCCCGAGTTCGCTGGCGTCGGGGATCCCGGACGGTGTCACCTCGACCCAGTCGACGGCCTCGGGCTCGGGGCGGATCGGCTCGGACATCAAGGCGTCCCAGCGGCTGGCCCAACGGTCGCGCGAGAGGTTGGCCCCGCGCCAGACGCCGAACTGGCGGTGTTCCGTCCATCGGGTGCCAGTCGCCCGGCACAACGCCCCGACGGCGCGATCACGGGCGTAGGTCCAGGCGTTGCCGGTCTCCATATGAGTGTGGAGGTCGAAGGGGCCGTGGCGGTCCCGGATCGCCGCGAGCACATCGCTGACCGTTCCGATTCGGACCGAGAGGTCGCCGCCCCGCGCCCGGATGTCGTCATGCAACTCTGCCAGCGACCCGCGCAGAAAGGCCCATTGGCGATAGGAGGTGTCCGGCAGCGCCCAGTAGTCCGGCTCGGCCACGTAAAGCGGCAGAACCGGTCCCCGCGCCGCCGCCGCGACCAGCGCGTCATGATCGTGGAGCCGCAGATCGCGCTTGAACCAGACCACCGAGAGGCGGGCGGTGCCGGTCGCTGGGGTCGGATCGTCGGCACTCATGGGCCCGGCCTTTCGGATATCGGCGCGCGGGGGGCGCCGCGTGCCCTGCCGCAAGATGGTCCGACGGCAGGCTACGTCAAACCATGCCGAAGGCATGCCGCCTAGCCGGGCGCCAGCAGCATCTCCGTCGCCTCGCGGACCCGGCGGAGCGGGTGACGCACGATCGGCGTCCAGTGCGGATCGACCGCGAGGCCGGAGCCGTAGCCCCAGCGTGCCGCCCGCCCCGCCCGCCCCGCCCCGAGATGCGGTGCACCCGCGTAATCGTTATTCCGGTCGGCGATGGGTTCGAGATCGGGCGCAGTCTCCGCGTCGAGATCGAGGAACGCCGCCAGCGCGCGGCGATACCGGTCGGGCCGCGCGGTCAGGTCTTCGTAGCGCAGCACGATCACCGAATGGAGGCGCGGCAGGTCGCCCGCCACCCGGTCATGCGCGTCGAGCCAATGCTCCGCCAATGCGTCCGGCGCATCGTCGACCCATTTCGCGACCGCCGCCGCCACGGCCTCGGGATGGCGCAGCACGACGACATATTGCGACAGTGGGAACAGCTGCTGGAGAAGTCGCATCCGGGTCAGGTTGACCGGCGACTTCTCGACCCGCCATGCGCCGGGCCCGAACCACGGGTCCCAATCGGCCTCGAGCCGGGTGCGCGTCTCCAGCCGGTTGAGCGGATGGGCTTCGGTCAGGTGCTGCTCGGGATCGGTCGCGAAGGCCATCGGGCGCCCGGCCAGCGCGTCATGCGGGATCGCCCCCTGAAGATAGGCGCCCTCGTTCTCGGGGACCGGCGCGCCGTCGATCCGCGCCACCCCCGGCAAAGATCCCGCGAGCCGTGCGGTCAGGCTGGTGCCCGACCGGTGCAGCCCGCCCGCGAATAGGTAGCGGGGCCGATGCGTCAAAGATTTTGCGCCTAACATATATCAATATCCCAACGACTTAGCGTGAAACCCCTTGTTTCACTGTGCCGGCCGACGAGTCCTCGGCTGCGACGGCCGCTTGCGACCTAGAGCGCCCGGAACGCGCGCCTAGTTCGGCTGTTGGATTACGCTTGCAAGGAGGCCGCGATGCACATCGTTCACGTCGCAGTCGGGGGGTGCCTGACCCTTCCGAACGTCCGATACGGCATCACCGACGACACCGGCGGGCATATCGCCTACATCCTCGGGGCGGCGGCCGCGCAGGCCCGGAGACCGGAGGTGAGCCGCGTCGACATCGTGACGCGTGCCTTCGACGATCCGACCCTCGGGGCAGACCATGCGCGCGCCGTCCAGCCCGCGGGCGACCGGCTGCGGATCCTGCGCCTGCGCACGTCCAACGGCGCGTATCTCGCCAAGGAAGCGCTCGCCGCCGAGCGCCCGGCCCTGTCCGACGCCTTCACCGCCCTGATCGCCGGAATGCCGCGCCCTCCGGACGTCATCCACGCGCATTTCGCCGATGCCGCTGCCATCGTTCGCGCTGCGGCGGCACATTTCGACATTCCGGTCGTCTATACGCCCCACTCGCTCGGCATCGACAAGGCGTCCTGCAGTGCGGGCCGCCCGCCCGCCGCGCTGATCCGGCGCATTGCGCTCGAACGGACCGCGCTCCGGGTCGCGGACGCGGTGATCGTCTCCTCGCGCGACGAGGCCGAGCGGCAAGTGGAGGGCTACGGCATCGACGTGGCGGGTCGCACGCATCGCGTCGCGCCCGGGGTCACCCGCCGCGACGGCCCGCCCGGCACGGCACAGGCTCGCGCGCTGATCGATCCTGCGCTCAGCGATCCCGAACGGCCCATGATCCTCGCCATCGCGCGGCCCGTCCGAAAGAAGAACCTCGCCGCCCTGGTCCGGGCCTATCTCGGGTCGCCGACGCTCGGGGCGCGCGCAAACCTCGTGATCCTCGCCGGTCAGCGCGGGGCGGGCATCGCCCAGACGCCCGAGACGGCCGGCGTGATCGCCGAGCTGGAAGAACTCGCACAACAAGCGCCCGGCCGGATCGCCCTCCCCGAACGGCACGGACCGGATATCGTCGCGCAAGCCTATCGACTGGCCGCACGACGCGGCGGGGTCTTCGTCAACCCGGCGCTCCACGAGCCCTTCGGCCTGACCCTACTGGAAGCGGCCAAGGCGGGGCTGCCCGTGGTCGCGACCCGCAATGGCGGGCCGGGCGACATTCTCGGAACGCTGCGCAACGGGACGCTGGTCGATCCGGGGGATCCGGTGGCGATCGGCGCGGCCATCACGGGGCTGCTCGACGATCGCTACGCATGGCGGGCGGCGGCCGAGGCGGGGCAGACGCGTCTTCGGGCCTTCGATTGGGACGTCTGGGCCGATCGCGCGGCCCGGATCTACGCGGACCTCCGGCGTCCGGTCCGGAGTTTCGCGGCCCCGCACGCGCTTCTGGCTTCCGACATCGACGGGACGCTGACCGGCTGCCGCACCGGGGCCACTGCGTTCCGGGATTGGGCTGCCACCCGCGATCTGCCCTTCATCGTGGCCACAGGGCGCTGCATCAGCGAAGCACGCGCGGTCCTCGCCCGCTGGGACCTGCCGGCGCCCGACGCCTTCATCACTGCCGTCGGTACCGAACTCCACCTGCCCGACAGGCGCGGCCGGATGGAACGGTGCGAGCGCTACGCCGCGGCAATCTCGGAGGATTGGGATCGTGCGGCGGTTCTGGCATGCCTGGCCGAGGCGGGTGCCCGCATGCAGGCCCCGGTCGAGCAACGCCGCTGGAAGCTGGCCTGTCTGGGTGACGCGTCCGAAGCCGCGCGTCTGCGCGCGGTCCTGGACTGCGCCGGCTTGGCCGCGCGGGCCGTCCCATCGCACGGGCGGCTGATCGACATCCTCGCGCCCCGTGCCGGGAAGGGCGCCGCCATCCGCGCCTACGCAGCGGGCATCGGGCTGGATGCGCGCCGCTGCGTCGTCGCGGGCGATAGCGGCAACGACATCGACATGTTGACGATGGGGGGCACGGGGATCGTCGTCGGCAATGCGTTGCCCGAACTCGACCACCTCACGCCCGGGCCCGATCTCCTGCGCACCCGCGCTCATCACGCCGGCGGCGTGCTCGAAGGCTTGGCGGCGGCGGGCCTGATCGGCCCGCGCGCGGCCGCGGAGGTCGCCGCATGAGGGATCTCGTCCACGATCCGGCCCCCCGGCCCTTCGGCTATTTCCTGCATCATCAGGGGCGCGGCCATGTCGAGCGCTGCGCCGCGATCGTCGCCGCCCTACCGCCGGATCGCCCGGTTACGCTGTTCTGCGCGCGGCCCGAGCTCGTCGGATCGGCTCGCGCCGGGGTCGAGGTGGTCGCGATCCCCTCGCTGTTCGAGGCGACCGGGGACGAGCGGGCCGCCGACTGGATCGAGACGCCCGAGACGCTGCATTGCGCACCCGTCGGCTGGCCGGGCATCCGCCGCGCCATGGCCGAGATCACCGGTTGGTTCGATCGCGCGGACCCGGCCCTGATTGTCTGCGACGTCTCGGCCGAGGTCGCGCAACTGGCGCGCATCTGCTCGGTTCCGCATGTGAAGGTGCTCCAGCATGGCGACCGGGGCGATGCCGGGCACCGCGCGGCCTATGATGGCGCGGCAGGGCTGATCGTGCCCTGCGACGCACGCCTCGCCCAGCCCGATTGGACGGACGGGATGCGCGCCAAATCGGTCTTTGCGGGCGGGCTCGGGGTCGAGACGGCCCTGCCCGACCGCGCCGATGCGCGCCGCCGCCTGGGCATCGACCCCGATGAAGAGGTCGTGCTCGTCGTCTCGGGCGGCGGCGGCACGGGCTTTGCGGTCGCGCCGCTCGCCGTGGGGGCGCGCGCCATGCCGCACGCGCGCTGGATCGCGGTCGGCCGGCTCGAACGGGAGTGGCATGCGACCGTGCCCGCCAACCTTCATATCTGCGGCTGGGTCGAGACGATGGCCGACCACCTCGCCGCCGCCGACCTCGTGGTCGCGTCGACGGGCAACACGACCTGCCAGCAGATTCTCGCGGCCGGGCTACCGTGGATCGCGGTGCCGGAATGGCGCTATTTCGACGAACAGATCGCCAAGGCGCTCGCGCTCGATGCGGCGGGTGTCGCGACCCATCTGCCCTCCATGCCGTCCTCGATCCCGGCCTGGCGTCGCGCCGTGGCCATGGCCCGCGCCCGGCACGATCCCGACCTGCAACGCGACATGGTCCGCCCCGATGCCGCGCAGCATGTGGCGGGCTGGCTCGAAGCCTTGGCGGCGCGGCTCGACGCGCCCCTCCCCCAACTCGCATCCGGAGCCTGACATGACCCGAAACCTGCCCGCCGTTTCCGTTCTCACGCTTGCCCGCGGGCGCGAAGCGCATCTGAAAAACGTCATCCGCGGCCTCGCCGCCCAGAGCGTGCCGCCCCGCGAGCTGATCGTCGTCGCGATGCAGGAGGCGCCCTATCGCGACCTGCCCGAGACTGATTTCCCGATCCGCCAGATCCACGTCGTCGAGGCCGAGCTTCCGCTGGCCCGTGCGCGCAACGCCGCCGCCGCGGCGTCAACGGGCGATGTGCTCGTGTTCCTCGACGTCGATTGCATCCCGCATCCCGACCTCGTGCGCGACTATGCCGTCTGGACCGGGCCGGGGGACGGGCTGACCATGGGCGAGGTGCTGTACCTGCCCGCGGGCGCGGCCGATCCCGGTTGGACGGTCGCGGGTTTCGACGCGGTCGCGGTGCGCCATTCCGACCGGCAGGGCCCGCCCGACGTGGGGCGGCGACGCTGCGCCGACTATCGCTGCTTTTGGTCGCTGACCTTCGCGATGCACCGGCGCGATTGGGATCTGTCAGGTGGCTTCGACGAGCGCTTCACGGGCTATGGGGGCGAGGATACCGATTTCGGCCGCACGCTCTATGAGAAGGGCATCCCGATCTGGTGGATCCGGGGCGCGCGCGCTTACCACCAGCACCATCGGCACTGCATGCCCCCGATCCACCACATCCCCGCGATCCTGCGCAACACGGAGATCTTCGCCGCCAAGTGGGGCCACCGGACCATGGAGCATTGGCTCCACGGTTTCTGCATGATGGGCCTGATCGAGAACGGGCCGGACGGGCTGCGGGTGCTGCGGTCGCCGGGGCCGGACGACTTCGCCCTTTGCGAGCAGCGGGCGGACATGCCCTATGCCGCAACCGCACCGGTGATCCGCTACCTCGAAGCCCGGTCGCGGGACGGGGACGCCGTCACGCGCTCGCCTGCCAAGCAGCATGCGGCGATGACGGCCCGCCAGAATGAACTTCTCCGACCCACCGCCGGCGTCGCGGCCGAATGATGCGCGTCGCCCTCGTCGCGCATATCCGCCACCAGATCGCGCCCCCCTTCGCCGGGGGCATGGAGGCGCATTCCTACCACCTTGCGCGCGGCCTCGCGGCGCGCGGGCACGACGTGACGCTCTTCGCCAGCGGCGACAGCGCGGTGCCCGACGGCGTGCGCCTGCATCCGGTTGTCCCGACCCATTACGACCGGGACTTTCCGTGGCACCGCTTCCATGGAACCGACGTCCTGACGGCGCACCTCGATGCGGCCTATGCGCGGGCGGGTCGCGACATCCTCGGCGGCGGCTACGATATCGTCCATAACAACAGCCTGCACCGCTTCATGCCGCGACTGGCCGTCGCCCACGGCGTGCCGATGGTCACATCGCTTCACGTGCCGCCCTTCGAAGCGCTCCGGCGCGCGGTCCAGGGCGGCATCGCGCCTTGGACGCGGTTCACCGTGACCTCGCGCGCGCAGCTGGATCGCTGGTGGCCGGACGTGCCCCCGTCCGAGGCGTCTGTCCTACCGAACGGGATCGACCTCGCCGATTGGCCATTCGAGGCGTCCGGGCATGGCGGCGCAGTCTGGGCGGGGCGGATCACCCCGACCAAGGGTCCGCATCTAGCCGTTCAAGCCGCCCGGCGCGCGAACTTGCCCCTGACGCTCTTCGGCACGATCGAGCATCGCGACTACTTCGAGACGGATGTCCGCCCGCATCTCGGCGGCGACATCCGGTATGGCGGCCATCTGAATGGCGCCGATCTTGCGCGCGAAATCGGCGCCGCGTCCGTCCTGCTCTTCACGCCGCTCTGGGACGAGCCATTTGGGCTGGCCGCGATCGAGGCCATGGCGACAGGCGTCCCGGTGGCCTGCACGGACCGGGGCGCCGTCCGCGAGGTGGTCGGCGATTGCGGCCGCTTCGCGCCGTCCGACGACGTGGCGGCACTGGCGCGCGCCGCGCGGGATGCGATCCGGGTGCCTCGGGCGCGGTGCCGCGCGCGGGTCGAGGCGCTGTTCTCGCACGACGTCATGCTCGACCGGACCGAAGCTCTCTATAGAGACGCCTTGTCCGCCGCCCCGGCCGCTGCGCCCCGCCGGGCGTTCCGGCCCTTCGAGCTTCAGATCGCCCCGCCGGTCGCCCTCTCGGCCTGAACCGGCCCCGCGATGCGATTTCTGGAACTGGCGTTCCGGCTCGCTATGTTCCCGCTCAACGCACGGGAGCCTGATGAACGAAACGCCGCAGACGCTGACCCGCCGGGGCATGGCCGCGCGCCTGACCGACGAACAATGGGCCGAGGTGCGCGCCTGCTGTTCCGAGATCAGGTCGTGGCCGGGTCGCACGGTTATCAGCCGCAAGCACGACCCGCTGGACCGGAGCCTCCTGCTGGTCGAGGGGCTGATCGCGCGGCACGTGCCGGGCCCGGATCGCGCCCTCCACGAGATGGTCGCGCTGGAGGTGCCGGGCGATTTCGTCGATCTGCACAGCTTCCCGATCGGGACGCTCGACCACGACGTCACGGCCATCACCGACGCCCGGCTGGCGGTGCTGCCCCATGACCGCCTGAAAGAGATGATGGATCGCCGCCCGGATGTGGCTCTGGCGCTCTGGGCGCTCACGGTCGTGGACGCTTCGATCCACCGTTACTGGTCGTTCCGGGTCGGCGCACTTCGGGCCACGGGCCGCGTCGCAAACCTCCTGTGCGAATTGCAGAGCCGGCTGGAGATGGCCGGACTGGCGGACGAAACGGGCTTCCACCTTCCCCTGACGCAGGTCGATCTGAGCGAGGCCTGCGGCCTGTCGCCCGTCCACGTGAACCGCGTCATCCGCGAATTGCGGGAAGCGGGGCATTGCACCGTCAAGGACGGGCGCGTCACGATCTTCGACCTGAAGGCTCTTCGGCGGACGGGAAAATACGATCCGTCCTTTCTTGAGATCGGCATCCAGCGCGACGGGCTCTAGGTCGGCCCCGCGCGCCCGAGATCGGCACATGCCTGCGGGACTAAGTTTCCGACCGTGAGATCACCGCACGCCCGACGCCGGCCGAAGGGCCGGTCGAACGACACGTGTTCAGGATCCTCAAATGTCTCGGCAGGCGCAATCGGACGGCGATCGTCCGGATCATCGACGCCGATCGGCACGGCGGACCCTGACGCACGGGCGAGCCGCGCACCCGGCCCGCACTCAGGCTCCCATGCGCCGGCGGCGTTCGCGGATGCGCACGTCCGCCGCCGGAGTGCCGTCGTGGAACGAGCCGAAGACCCGGTCCCACGGAATTTCGAGCGAGCCGTAGTTGCACTCGAAATAGCGGTGATGCATCTGGTGATGGAATGTCCCGAGCCGCAGACGGTTCGCATCCCGCACCACCAGCCCCTCGAACCCGGTATGCGTCGTCGCCGCCGTCAGCGCGTAATACTGAAGGTGAAACAGGATGTGGACCGGGTGGGCGGCCACCACGAAATGGATCAGCACCGATCCCAGGAAGATCACGTGTTCGACGGGATGCATCGACAGGCCCGACCAGGGGCCGACATTGACGTTGCGGTGGTGCAATGCGTGGACGTGACGGTAGAGCACCGGCACATGCAGGAGCCGGTGAATCCAGTAGAAATAGAAGCTTTCCCAGACGGGGATCAGCACGAAGAGCGCCACGAACCAGACCGGATGCGCGGCCCATGTCAGGAGCGGGGCGTGGCCGTTCGCCAGTGCCCAGAACATCAGGACCTCGTAGCCCGTCCAGACCGTCACGCCCGAGACCAGCGTCCAGAACATGTTGTCGCGGATCTGGCCGCCCAGCGTGAACTGCCGCCCGTTCTTCATCAGCGGGCGCGCATCGTATCGCAGCCGCTTGCCCTGCCGCGTGAAGGTGTAGAACCACAGGTGCAGCCCACCCGCTACCACCGTCATAAGCACGATGTTCCGCAGCCAGATCTCGACGATCCATGACGCGGCCAGCACGCGCGTCTCCTCGAGCGGGGGCTGGAACCAGGCATAGGAGGCGAGCGCCACGCCGACGAGGATCAGCCGTTCGGTGATCAGGAACCACGAGTTCCAGACCCAGCGCAGCATCTCGAGCGGGCGCAGCGGCCAGCGAAAGAACGGGGAGACCCGGAGCGGTACGTCGGGGATATGGTTCCAACCCTTGAGCGGAGCGTCGGGCATGGCAGTCTCCTCGGGACGGGATGGCGGCAGCACGAGTGTCGCAGATGCGCTATCGTCGGAAAAACGGTATCATCCGGGTAATGCTCTCAGGATTTCCGAGGAAGCCATGGCGATCACCTTGCGCGCGATGCGCTATTTCACGACCGCGCTGCGCCATGGGAGCATCGCCGGGGCGGCCGCCGCGCTATCGGTCGCGCCCTCGGCGGTCGCAGCCGCCATCGACCGGATCGAGGCGCATTTCGACCTCGACCTGGTGCGCCGCCAGCGGTCCAAGGGGATCGGCCCGACGGCCAGCGGGCGCGTCATCGCGCAGCGTTTCGAGCAGCTGCTCGAGGATTACGAGGCGATCGAGGCGCAGGGCGCGGACCTCAAGACGGCGCCCGGCGGCATCTTGCGGATCGGATATTACGCCCCCGTCGCCCCCGCCTTCCTGCCCGAGATCCTGATGACCGCCCTACCCGATCCGTCGGCGGTCGAGCTGCATCTCGAGGAATGCGACAACGACGCCGCGCAGGCTGGTCTGCTGGACGGACGCTACGATCTGATCCTCTTCGTCAGCCGCGACGTGTTGCCGTCCATCGCCTACGAGATCCTGATTGAGGCCCCGGCCTATGCCCTCCTGCCCGAAGCGCACCCACTGGCAGCGAAGGGTTCCGTCACGATAGCCGAGATCGCGGACGGTCCGCTCGTGGTTCTGAACCGGCCGGTGGCGGCGGACTACTACCGAAGCCTCTTCGCGGCGGGCGGGGCCGACATTTCGGTGGCGGCCTATGCGAACTCGACCGAGATGGTGCGCAGCCTCGTCGGCGCGGGGCTGGGCTGCGCCGTTCTCAACATGCGGCCGCTGAATGCACGGAGCTATGGCGGCGATGCGGTAGTGGCGCGCCCGATCTCGGACCCGCTGCCGCCCCTGTCGCTGGCCATCGCGCACGACGCCACGCGTCCGCGACGACTGGTCCAGACGGTCGTCCGCGCCTGCCGCGCGCAGTTCGCGGACACCGCGCGCGACCGGTGCATCGTCACGGGTTGAGCGCGACGGCGGCACGCGCCTCGGCCTGCACACCGCACGACGAACGGGGCGACCGAAGCCGCCCCGTTTCCGACCGTTCAGTCGGCCCTAACGCTCCAGCGCGCCGACGCCCGAGAAGCGGAACGCCTCCTGCTCCAGCGCATTCAGCTCGTCCACGCTCATCTCGTTGTTGGCGATGGTGATCCGCCCGAGGAAGATGCGCGGCAGCTCGTTCTCGCGGCCTTCGAGGTGGTACTTGATCGCCTCGGCCACGGCGGCGCCGACATCGTCGCCCATCCGCATCGGCGTGGCGTCCAGCTCGCCGTTGCGCAGCGCCTCGAGCTCCAGCCCGGTGCCGCCCCAACCGGTCGAGAAGATCTCGTCCTCCATGCCCATGGCGAGCTGGGCCTCGACCGATCCCATCGCCATCGCGGTGTTGGCGTTATGGATGATCTTGGCCTCGGGATAGGACTGCATGATGTAGTTCGTGCCGTCGAATCCGCCCTCGCGGCGATACTCGCCGTAATGCTCGTAGGCGAGTTCCCAGTTGCCCTTCTCCTCGACGCAGGCCGCGAAATCGCCCGAGCGCTGGTTGTCGGTGATGCCCGGAATGCCGCGGTTGAGCGCGTAGACCTGGTCCGGCCCCAACCGGTCGACCATGTAGTCGCAGATCAACTGCGCGCCCTCGGCCGCGGAGAAGTCGAACCATCCGGCGGGCTGGTTCTCGAGGTATTTCGGCGGCGTGAAGAACGAGATGACGAAGGTCGTGAAATCGTCGGTCGCGGCCAGCTTGTCGATATTGTCGGCCTGCGTCGCCAGTTCGGATGGCCCGAAGAGCACGAAATCCCAGATGTCCTTATCCTGGATGACCTGGTCGGTATAGGTCGCCTGCAGCGAGTGCTCGATCTGGCGCGAGGCGAACTCCGTCGTCTCGTACTCGATGCCCAGCTCGTCGAGGCGCTTGGTGAAGGCGAGATACATGCGCGCCCAGAAGTCGGACACGTCCGCCGACGGATAGACCAGCGCGATTTGGAGCGGTCCGTCCTGTTCGACAGCGAGCGGCACGGCCTCTGATCCGACCACATCGCGCAGGGCTTCCAGTTCGCCGGGGCGGTTCATCTGCTCGACGAGGTAGAAATCGCGATCCGCGTCGCCCTCCACTTCCATCAGGGGAATTTGTCGATCGTCCTGCGCCATCGCGGCGACCGTGGCCGCAAGCAGGGCCAGTGCCGTCATCGTCGTCTTCATCGTCCTATCCTCCCAAGTTGGATATGGTGAAGCCCGGACTCAGCCGGACCGGTTGGGGTCGCCGGCGAAGGCCCACCCCAGAAGCAGCAGCACCAGAAGCGTGCCGACGATCAGCGCGATCAGGCGCAGCAGACGTCGCGTTTCGGGCTGCGCGAACGTCGCGGCCAGTCCCTTGGCGCCGTCGCGATCCTTCTTCTGAAGCCACGTATAGAGCGCCACCGACGTCACGATCACGACGCCGGAACCGACCGATTGCCAGAAGAACTCGATCCGAAGCGTGACGAGCGCGTTGATCATCAGCGCCAGCAGCAGGACCCCGGCCAGCGAGCCCAGAAGCGACGCGCGCCCACCGAAGAGGGATGTGCCGCCCACCACGACGGCGGCGATGACATGGAGGTTGAAGTAGGGGGCCGACGTGGCCTGCACGGCATTGAGCTTGCCGAGGAGCATCACGCCCGCGAGCCCCGCCATCGCGCCCATCAGGACGTAGGCGTAGATCTTGTAGCGGTCGATCGCGATCCCGGTCAGCTCGGCGGCATGCGGCTCGGACCCGATGGCGATGGTGTAGCGGCCGAAATGCGTGCGCGTCAGCAGGAGCCATCCGACGGCCATCGTCGTCAGGCCGATCAGGACCGGGATCGGCAGGAACCACGAAAGCTGCCCACGTCCGATATCGGTGATGAGATCGGGATAGCGCGCAAGGACGAGGCCCTTGGCCAGCACCAGCGCGAAGCCCCGATAGACGAGGTCCATCGCCAGCGTCCCGATCAGGTCGGGCACCTTGAACTTGGTGATGATGAGGCCGTTGATCAGGCCCATCGTCGCCCCCAGCGAGATAGCGACGGCCACGCCCGCCCAGGCCGGGAAGCCGTAAACTTTCATCAGAAAGCCCGCGATGATCGTCGAGAGCGCGGCGACCGATCCGATGGACAGATCGATCCCGCGCTGGGTGATGACGAAGGTCATCGCCATGGCCATCGGCATGTAAAGCGCCGATTCCAGCAGGATGATCTCGAGGTTGGAAAGGCGGAAGTAGCGGGCCGGCTCGAGAATCGCCGTCACCAGAAGGATCGCGGCGATCATCGCGACCGGCGCAATGAACCCCATGTAGGGCGCAAGCCGCGCGCGCAGGTCGGGTCCGCCCGGCGGCGCCGGAATGGCGGTGCTGTCGGTGACGGGCGGCACGGTCATGCCGCGCTCTCCGCGGTCTCGTCGCCCGCGCCGACGATCAGGCCCAGCACGTCCTGCGTCGTGACGTCGGCGACGTTGACGACGCCGACGCGCTTGCCGCGGCGCATCACCTGCACGCGGTCGGCGACCTCGAACACGTCGTCGAGCGAATGCGAGATCAGGATGACCGCCAGCCCCTGCTCGCGCAGCGTCTCGATCAGGCGCAGCGTGCGCGCCGTCTCCTGCGGGCCGAGCGCGGCGGTCGGCTCGTCCATCACGAGGACGCGCAGATCGGCGTGATAGACGGCGCGCGCGATGGCGATGGCCTGGCGCTGGCCGCCCGAGAGGCTGGCCGCGGGGCTGTCCATGTCCGGCAGGCGCACACCCAGGCGATCGAAGAGAACCTTCTCGGCCTCCGAGCGCATCCGGCGATTGTCGAGAAGCGGCACGCCAAGCACCGAAGTCGTCAGCTCGTTCCCGAGAAAGACATTCGCCGCGGGCGGCAGGTGATCGGCGAGCGCCAGCGTCTGGTAGACCGCGTCGATGCCCAGCGCGATGGCGTCGGAATGGTCCGCCATGAACAGGGGTTTGCCATCCATCTCGATCCGCCCGGCCGAGGGCTGATAGACGCCTGTCAGGATCTTGATGAGGGTCGATTTACCCGCGCCGTTATCGCCGACGATCGCGAGGACCTCGCCCGAATGTGCGTCCAGATCAACATCGTCCAGGGCCGTCACGCCGCCGAACCGCTTGACGATTCCGCGCATCGCGATGGTCGGCGCGGCTTGCGCGTCTGCCATCCGAATTCCTCCCGTGTTACCGCTACCATGGGCCGCTGGTTTCGATTCTGTCAACGGAAGGACCGGTTTGCCCCGATTGGCGCTCAGGCTTCACAGCGCGCGCGGCGCATCTTGGCAGCAGGACTTCGTCAGCCGAAGACGCGTCCAGGGCTCTCGACGACGGGATGTATTGCGGCTCCGATGGAGGCGCCAAGACTTCAGGCGTCGCCGAACCGCGTCTCCATCTCGCGCCGGACGCGGACGGCCTCGAGGGTTTCGTCCACGGCGACATCCGCCCATGTGATCGGCTGGCCCAACGGCACGTCCGTCTTGAGGGTCACGCCATGCGCCAGCCCGATGGGGAGCGCGCCGCGTTCCAGCGACGTACGCGCTGGCAGAAGCTTGCCCCAGACGGTGAAGCCCCCCTCGCCGTCAAGCACCTCGCCCGCGTTGAGATTGCGCTTGGGCATGGAAACCACGTCACCCTCGAACCCCATCGTCGCGCCCGTCGGCAGCCCGAGGATCGCGGCCGACAGGATCGAGATGTTCAGCTCCAGCCCGATCAGGTGGAAGGGCTTGTACATCGCCGAATAGCGCCCCGTCGCGTCGGTATTCATGCCGTATTGGCGAAAACAGGCCGCGGCGTAGTCGTTGGGCGCCTCGATCACGACATAGACGCCCCAGCGCAGGTCCCGGAACACCGGTCGCCCGTCCCGCTCGAGCGAGGAGACGACCTCGACCTGCCCCTTGGCCGAAAGCTGCCCGCCCTCGGAGGCCGGGCGCAGCACGTGCGAAAGGTCGTTCATGCCCGCCGGCGGAAACGCGAGGCCGTCCGGCGGCGCGGCGAGGCCCGTGGCATTGGCGATCGCGGCCATCTCGAGGGCGGATTTCGTGCCGTCGAGGAAGCTGTTGAACATCTGCGGGTTCATTCCCGCGGCCTTCGCCTGCGTGGGCGTCAGGCCGTAATGATCCCAGACGGTGTCGGGGGTCGACGCGTGATAGGCGGGGAGGTACTTCGTGCCCTTGCCGGCGGCGATCACGTTGAAGCCGCAGGACCGCGCCCATTCGACCAACTCGCAGGTCAGGGCGGGCTGGTCGCCATAGGCCATCGAATAGACCACGCCCGCACGCCGCGCCTCTTCGGCCAGAAGCGGTCCGGCCAGCACGTCGGCCTCGACATTGACCATCACGATATGGCGGCCCTCGCGGATCGCGTGCCGCGCGTGGGCGACGCCCACGACCGGGTTGCCCGTCGCCTCGACGACGACATCGACATCGTCGCGGGCGATCATTGCCATTGCGTCGTCGGTGAAGGCGACGTCCCCGATCAGATCGTCCGTCCAGCCGACCTCCGCGCAGGCCGCGCGCGCACGATCGGGGCGCAGGTCGGCGATCGCGACGACCCGCAGGCCGGGCGTCGTCGGCACCTGCGACAGGAACATCGAGCCGAACTTCCCCGCCCCGATCAGCCCGACGCGGACCGGGTTTTGCGCGTCCGCGCGAGCCAGAAGGTCTTGGTAGATGAACATCGAAGGCGCCTCCCTGGCTGCGGGCGATGGTTGACCCGCTCCGGGCCATTTGCAATACGGAATTTGGAATTCCGAATCCCGTTTTACAGATCAGCCGAAGCGGAGAATGCGATGGACGCGCTCGATCCCGTCACGGCGGAGCCGGCCCTGACACAACTGGTCCATGACCGTCTCGTCGAGGCGATCTCTGCAGGTCGCCTGCCACCGGGCGCACGACTGACGCAGGACCGCGTGGCCAAGCTCCTTGACGTGTCGCGCCAGCCGGTCAGCCACGCGCTGCAACTTCTCAAGCACCAGGGCCTTGCGGTGCAACATGGGCGCAAGGGTCTGGCCGTCGCGCCGATGGACGGCGTCCAGATCTGGAGGCTGTACCAGGTGCGCGCGGCGCTGGACGGCCTCGCGGCCCGGATGGCCGCCACGCGGGTCCGCGACGGTGCGGCGTCGCGGTCCGAGATCGCCGGGCTTCGCCGCGCGCTGGAGCGCGGGGCCGCCATCGGCGACGATGCCGAGACCATCACGCTCGTCCGTGCGGATGTCGCCTTTCACCGCGCACTGCACGACCTCTCGGGCAACCCCGAGATCGCGCGGACGGTGTCCGGGCAGTGGCCGCAATTCATGCGCTCGATGGCCATCGTCCTCGATGGGCGGGCGCACCGGACGCTGGTCTGGACGGAGCATGCCGCCATCGTCGCGCCGGTCCTCGCCGGCGATGCCGACGCGGCGGAACGATGCGCCCGCGACCATGCCGAGCGGGCGGGCGAGGAGACGAAGCGCCGGCTCGGCACGATGGTTATCGACGCGAGCGACTGACACGGAACGATCACACCCGGAGGACGGCCCGATGAAACTGAACGACACGCAGATCAAGCAGCTGGACGAAGAGGGCTGGGTCTTCCTGCCCGACTGCTTCTCGGCCGAGGAGGTGGCCGTCCTGAAATCCGAGGCCGAGGGCATTTATGCCGAGGACCGGCCCGAAATCTGGCGCGAGACTTCCGGCGCGCCCCGCACCGCCTTCGCCGCGCACACCTACAACGAGGCGTTCGGCATCCTCGGGCGCCATCCCCGCCTGATCGAGCCCCTGGAGCAGGTCTTCGGCGAGCAGGTCTACATGCACCAGTTCAAGATCAACGCGAAGGCCAGCTTCACGGGCGATGTCTGGCAATGGCACCAGGATTACGGCACCTGGGCCCGCGACGACGGAATGCCCGAGCCGCGCGCGATGAACATCTCGGTCTTTCTCGACGAGGTATACCCGTTCAACGGCCCGCTGATGCTCATCCCGCGCAGTCACCGGCACGGCGTGCTCGACGCGGGGCACGACACCTCGACCACGAGCTACCCGCTCTGGACGCTCGACAACGAGGCGGTGACGAAGCTCGTGGACGAAGGCGGGCTGATCGCGCCCACGGGCAAGCCCGGCGGTGTCCTGATGTTCCACGGCAATCTCGTGCACGGCTCGGCGGGCAACATCACGCCCTTCCCGCGCAAGATCGTCTACCTGACGCTCAACGCGGTCTCGAACCACATCCGAACGCCGACGCGCGAGGAGTGGATCGCACATCAGGACTTCACGCCCATCGAGAGCTGCGACGACGACGCACTTCTGCGCTTCGCCAAGGCGTATCAACACGCGGCCGAGTAGCCCGTGAATCGGAAACGGTGCGAAGCCCGGCCCCTCGGGGCACGGGTCGACCGGCGCAGGCGCCTGACGGGTTCGGAGGCGAGCCAGCTATAGGATGGACCGCCATTTCGGCCGAAGGCGACCGGATGCCCCCTGACCCGCCGCGCGCTCGGCGCTCTCAGGCGTCCTGCCGTCGTCCGGCCTCGTCGATCCGGCGCGAGAACGGATCCATCGGGGTATGCAGTCGCAGGTGGCGGATGAAGGCGCGGGCGATGCGCGGCAGCGGACGATGGCTGCTGACGACGAACTGGCTGCGATAGCGGATCGGGCTTTCGAACGGCACGAAGACGAGATCCTGCGCGCGGTAGTGGTGGAGCGGGAACGGGTTGACGACCGCCACCCCGATCCCCGCCCGCGCGAGGTCGGCGGCCGCGAATGAAGTCGTGACTTCGGCCACCATGCGCGGCACCGCCTTGGCGCGGGTCAGCACCCGGTCCAGTTGGCCGCGCCGCGCGTGGCGGGGTGCCAGCCCGATCAGGTCCTGTCCGTCGAGATCGGCGGGCGTCACGAGCGTCCGCCCGGCCAGCGGATGCCCGGCCAGCATGACGCAGACCGCGTCGCTCTGACGGAACGGCACCAGCTTGAGGTCGGCGCGCGTCAGCTCCGTCCCGATCAGGCCTAGGTCGAAGCGATCGGCGATGATCTCGCGGGCGACCTCGTCCGAGGAGGCAACCTCGAGACTGACGAAGAAGCTGCGGTTCGCGGTCAGGAAGGTGCCGATCTGCTCGACGAGGAAGCGATGCGCATAACTCGGCGGCGCGATCAGGCGGAGCGTTTCCTGCACATTGTCCTCGGGGCCGTCGATCCGCGACAGCGCCTCGAAGAGCGGGTCGAGCCGGAGGTTCAGGCGCACCGCTTCCTGCGTCGGCCGGAGGCGTCCCGCCTCGCGGGTGAAGAGCGTCACCGATTGCCGGGCCTCGAGGTTGGCGATGGATCGACTGACGGCGGATTGCGACAGACCGAGACGCCGCGCCGCCTCGGCGGTGGTGCCGGTCTGGAGCACGGCGCGCAGGGCATCGTACTCGCGCAGGCTGTGCCAGCGCCCGAGAGGGGTCGCGTCGCGGGAACCGGGCATGGCGACTAGATCAATGACAAAAACTCATCGACTTAACTATGACGCTATGCAGCCGACGTCGTCTAGGGTCTCCGCACGGATGAGGACATCCATGACCGATACCGCACCATACATCTTCGATGGCCATAACGACCTGCTCTCCCGGATGTGGCGGGCGGGCGGGCGGGCGGCGACCGCCGAGATGGCCGGAGGCGGCACGGGTGCCATCGACCTGCCGAAGGCGCGTGCGGGCGGTTTCGGCGGCGGGTTCTTCGCGGTGTATGTAAGCTCCCGCGCGGGTATGGATCTCGACGCGCTCTACGAGCTGATGCGCCAGCCCAGCTACGACATCGCGCTCCCCGATCCGATCGACTGCGAGGACGCCCTGCCCATCGTCCTGGGCCAGATGGCGATCCTTTTCGCGCTGGAGCGCGAGGGGCACCTGCGGGTCTGCCGCAG